>NZ_JAIVFN010000075.1 GCF_030015065.1 Xanthobacter autotrophicus
CGCTCGCCCCCCGCGCCGAGGCCGCCTCCGCCGATTTCGAGCTGGTGGCGGTGCTGCGCGACGGCACCCTTACCATCCACCTCGACCGCTTCGCCGATAACGCCCCGGTGGAAGGCGCCACCATCGAGGTGGACACGCCCGAAGGATCGCGGACCGCGAAGCCCGCGGAACCGGGCGCCTATGTGCTGCCGGTTCCCTTCGCCGCCAGGCCGGGCGCGCACGACCTCGCCTTCACCGTTACGGCCGGCGACACGGTGGACGTTCTTGCCGCCACCCTGAGCGTACCCGCCGCCGCAGCGACATCATCGGACACGCAGATGGCGGCGCCGGCGGTGCTGGCGCAACTCGGCGGGCTGCGAACCGACGTCCTCGCGGGCATTCTGGCGGGCCTCCTCATCGGCTTCCTGGCCGGTGCGCTGGTCATGTCCCGGCGGGCGGGCCCGCTCCTCGTCCTCGGATCGCTCGGCGTCGCTCTGGCCGGTACCCCGCAGGATGCATGGGCGGCGGACACGCAGCCCCCCGCCCGGGATGCCGCCCAGCGCCTCCCCGACGGCTCGGTGATTGTGCCCAAGCCCACCCAGCGCATCCTCGGCGTGCGCACCCTCGTCACCACCGCGGGCACCTTTGCCGGCACGGTCGAGCTGCCCGGCCGCGTGGTGCCGGACGCCAATGCCAGCGGCCTCGTCCAGACCGCCGTGGGCGGACGCCTCGCGCCGCCGGAGGGTGGCTTCAAGCCGCCCGGCACGAAGGTCGCGGCCGGCGAGATCCTCGCCCATGTGCATCCGCCCATCGGCGCCTCCGACCTCAAGGACCTGGAGCAGCAGGGCTACGAACTCGACCAGCAGATCGCCATCGTGAAGCGCCGCTACGAGCGGCTCTCGGCCATTCCCAACGCCGTCACCCGCCGCGAGGTGGAGGAAGCGGAGATCGAGCTGAAGGGGCTTGAAACCCGCCGTGCCAAGCTGGAGCGGGTGCAGCGCGAGCCGGAGGCCCTGCGCGCGCCGGTCGCCGGGGTCATCGCCACCGCCGACGCCGTGGCGGGGCAGATGGCGGACCCGAACACGGTGGTGTTCCGCATCGTCGATCCCAACCGGCTGTGGGTGGAGGCGCTCGGCTTCTCGCCGGATGCCGGCCGGTCCGGTGCGACAGGCCGCCTGCCCGACGGGCGAACCGTGGCGCTCACCTTCCTGGGCGCGGGGATATCCGACCGGGCCCAGGCACTTCCCCTCCTGTTTTCCGTCGCCTCGGATACCGGGGAACTGCGCCCCGGCCAGTTCCTGACCGTCTTCGCGGAGGCCGGCGCCCCACGCACGGGCATCGCCATCCCCCACTCGGCGGTGGTGCACGGGGCGAACGGCCTGCCCATCGTCTACGAGCACGTCAGCGCCGAACGATTCATGGCGCGCGAGGTGAAGACGGAGCCGCTCGACGCGTCCCGCGTGCTGGTGCTGGCGGGCCTCGCGCCCGGGCGCCGCATCGCGACCGATGGCGCCGAACTCCTCGACCAGATCCGCTGAGGTCGACGATGTTCACGGTCCTCGTCACCCAGTCCCTGCGCAACCGCCTGCTGGTGCTGGCGCTCGCTTTGGTGCTGGTGGTCTACGGCGCCTATGCGGTCACGCGGCTGCCGGTGGACGTGCTGCCGGACCTCAACCGGCCCACCGTCACCGTCATGACCGAGGCGGAAGGCCTCGCCCCCGCCGAAGTGGAGCAACTCGTCACCTTCCCGCTGGAAACGGCCATGAACGGCCTGCCCGGCCTCGTCCGCCTGCGCTCGGTGTCCGGTGTCGGCCTGTCGGTCCTCTATGTGGAGTTCGATTTCGGCACCGATATCTTCCGCAACCGCCAGCAGATCACCGAGCGCCTCGCTCTGGTGCGGGACCGGCTGCCGGCGAACGTCTCCCCGCAGATGGGCCCCATCAGCTCCATCATGGGGCAGGTCCTGATGTTCGCGGTGACGAGCGACACCGCCACTCCCATGGCGGTGCGGGAGGCGGCGGACTTCGTCATCCGCCCGCGCCTCCTCGCCATTCCCGGCATCGCGCAAGTCATCCCCATGGGCGGGGAGGTGCGGCAGTTCCGCGTCTCGCCGGACGTTTCCGCCATGCGCGCCTACGGCATCACGCTCGAAGCGCTGGAAAAGGCGCTCTCCCAGTTCGGCACCAATTCCGGCGGCGGCTTCGCCGACCGGGGCGGGCGGGAATTTCTCATCCGCAACATCGCCCGCACTCTCAGCCTCGACGACCTCAAGACCCTCGTTCTGCCGCGCCCCGCCAGCGGCACTGTCTTCCTCCACCAGATCGCGCAGGTGGACTATGCGGCGCGGCTGAAGCGCGGCGATGCCGGCTATATGGGGCGGCCAGCCGTGATCCTCTCGGTGGAGAAGCAGCCGGAGGCGGACACCCTCGCCCTCACCCGCGCGGTGGAGGAGGCGGTGGCCGACCTCAACCTCAGCCTGCCCGACGGCATCCGCATCTCCCCGCCGGTGTTCCGGCAAGCGGACTTCATCGCCGCCTCCATCGGCAATGTGGAGAAGGTGCTGATGGAGGCCATGGCGGTGGTGGCCGTGGTGCTGTTCCTGTTCCTGCTCAACTGGCGCACCACCCTTATCTCGCTCACCGCGATTCCGGTGTCGATCCTCGCCACCGCCATCGTGTTCCACGCCTTTGGCCTTTCCATCAACACCATGACGCTCGGCGGCCTCGCCATCGCCATCGGCGAGCTGGTGGACGATGCCGTGGTGGACGTGGAGAACATCTTCCGGCGTTTGCGCGAGAATGCCGCCGCGTCGGTGCCTCGTCCCGTGTTCGACGTGGTGGTGGCGGCAAGCCGCGAAGTGCGCTCCGGCATCGTCTACGCGACGCTTATCATAGTGCTGGTGTTCGTGCCTTTGTTCGCGCTGCCGGGCATCGAGGGGCGGCTGTTCGCGCCGCTGGGGCAGGCCTATATCGTCTCCATCCTCGCGAGCCTTCTGACCTCCATCACGCTCACGCCGGTGCTCGCCTTCTATCTGCTGCCGGCCCTCAGCCGCCATGCGGAAAGGGACGGCGCGCTGGTGCGGATGCTGAAAGGGGGCTACGCCGCCCTCCTTTCCACCGTCTTCCGCCACCAGCGCCTGGTGATGGTGGGGACCGCCCTCCTGTTCGTCGCCGCTCTGGCCGCCGCCGCTGGCCTGCCGCGCGCCTTCCTGCCGCCGTTCAACGAAGGCTCGCTCACCATTTCCATGTCGTTCCGTCCGGGTCTCTCGCTGGCCGAGAGCCACCGCATGGGGCTTGTCGCCGAGACGCTGATCCTGGGCGTGCCGGAGGTGAAGGCGGTGGGCCGGCGCACCGGGCGGGCGGAGCTGGACGAACATGCGGAGGGCGTGCACGCCTCCGAGATCGAAGTGGACCTTCAGCCCTCCGCCCGCAGCCGGGCCGAGATCACCGCCGACATCCGCGACCGCCTCTCCGTCCTGCCGGCGTCCTTCAACGTGGGCCAGCCCATCTCCCACCGGCTGGACCACATGCTCTCCGGCGTGCGGGCCGAAATCGCCCTGAAGCTGTTCGGCGACGACCTCGACAGCCTGCGCACCACGGCGGAAAGCCTGCGCCAGCGCCTCGCCGGCATTCCCGGCCTCGTGGACCTGCAGGTGGAGCGGCAGGTGCGGGTGCCGGAGGTGACGGTGCGCGTGGATTACGGCCGCGCCGCCCTCTATGGCCTCCAGCCCGCCCAGGTAACGGACGCGCTGGCGCGGCTCTCCAACGGGCGCGTGGTCTCGACCCTCGTGGACGGCAACCGCCGCTTCGACCTGATCGTCCGCCTGCCCGATGCAACGCGCAGCGCCGAGGGGCTGGCCCGCCTCCTCATCGAGACGCCATCCGGCTGGGTGCCCCTTTCCGAGGTGGCGGACGTGAAGGAGACGGACGGACCAAACCAGATCCTGCGCGAGGGCGGGCGCCGGCGCATCGTCGTGCTCGCCAACACCTCCGGCGGGCGCGACACGGCGGCCATCATCGCCGACATGCGCCGCGTGATCGCCACGACGGACCTGCCGCCCGGCATGTCCACGAGCCTCGAAGGCGCCTTCGCGGCGCAGGAGGAGTCCATGCGCACCATCGGCGCGCTCGCGGCGGTGTCGCTGCTCCTGGTCTTCGCCATCCTCTACAGCCGTTACCGCTCGGCGCTGTTCGCGCTCGTCATCATGGGCAGCGTGCCGCTGGCCCTCATCGGCGCGGTGGTGGCCCTGTGGCTGGCCGGGCAGCCCCTGTCGGTGGCGAGCATGATCGGCTTCGTCACGCTCACGGGCATCGCCGCGCGCAACGGCATCCTGAAGATCAGCCACATCATCAACCTCGCCATCGCCGAGGGCCTGCCGTTCGGCCCGGCCCTGGTGAGGCGGGGCAGCCTCGAGCGGCTCACGCCGGTGTTGATGACGGCCGCGTCCGCCGGCATCGCCCTGCTGCCACTCATGAGCGGGGCCGAGGTGCCGGGCAAGGAGATCCTCCACCCGGTGGCCGTCACCATCTTCGGCGGCCTCGTCAGCGCGACGCTGCTCGATGCCGTCCTCACCCCCGTCCTCGTCCTGCGCTACGGCCGCCGCCCGCTGGAGCGGCTGGTGGTGACGGCGGGCGAGCCCGGCCCCACCCCAGCCGCCGCCCGTGCAGATGCCTTCTGAATGGAGCCCGCCATGATCTTCCGCCCCCTTGCGCCAGCCCTCCTCGCCCTTCCCCTGCTCGCGACGCCACTCCTCGCGCATGAGCCCGGCACCGGCGCCAACGGCGGCGTGCGCGTGGATGCCGGGCATTATCACGCGGAACTGGTGGCCGACGGGACGCCTGCCGTCGCGCTCTATCTCAGCGACAGCTCAGACAAGCCGGTTCCGGCGGATGGCTTCAAGGCCAATGCCATCCTGGTGGTGGACGGCAAGGCCCAGCGCTTCCCCCTGACGCCCGCCGGCGGCAGCCGGCTTGCCGGGACAGCGCCGGTCGCCGTGCCCAAGGGCGTGAAGGGCGCCGTCCAGCTCACCGCGCCGGATGGCTCCACGGCCCAGGCGAAATACTGATCTCAATCCCTGCCTCGCCTCGTCTGCCCGGCGACGCACCAAGGAGGCCGACCATGACCCGACCTAAGCACCTGTACTCCCTGTCCCGCCGCTCCTTGCTCGCGGGCGGCGCCGCCATGGGCGCGCTTGCCGTGTCGGGCGGGTGGAGCCGCGCCCTCGCCGCTCCCCTCCTCACCGTGGAGAGCCTCACGCTCGACGTGAACGGCAAGGCGGCCAAGGTCTTCGCCGTGAAAGGCCCGACCGGTGAAGGCATCTTCGCCAAGGAGGGCAACCGCCTCGCTGGCGCGGTGCTCAATGCCTCTCGAGCGCCGGCCGTGATGCACTGGCACGGTCAGATCTTCGCTCCGGCAGACCAGGATCGCGCCCGCCCCGATGGCGGCGAACTGGTGCCCGGCGGGACGGACCAGGTGGACTTTCTCCTCACGCCCGGCACCCACTGGATGCATTCCCATACGCTGAGCGAGCAGCAATTGCTCGCCGCCCCCCTCGTCACCCGCGAGGCCGATGCGGGCGATGCGCAGGACGTGGTGGTGATGCTGCACGATTTCTCCTTCCGCAGCCCGGAGGAGATCCTCGCCAGCCTCGGTGGCGCGGACGCCCATGGCGGCCACGGAGCTCACGGAGCGAGCCAGCCCACGCAGGGCATGGCGGGGATGGCTATGCCGGGAATGGACCATGCAGGCCACGGCATGGGCGCGATGGGTGGCATGGGCGGCGGGATGATGGGGCCCGCTCCAGTTGGCGCCGACGCCGGCCACATGGGCCACGGCATGGGGGGCGGGATGGGCGCGGGAATGGGTGGAGGCATGATGGCTCATGCCAATGACGTCGACTATGACGCCTTCCTCGCCAATCGCCGCACCCTCGCAGATCCCGAGGTGGTGAAGGTGGAGAAGGGCGGCCGGGTGCGGCTGCGCATCATCAACGGCGGCACCGCTACCGCCTTCTTCGTCAGCGTGCCGGGCCTGACGCCGCTCTGCGTCGCGGTGGATGGCTCACCCTGCGTCCCCATGGAGGCGGAGGCATTTCCGTTGGCCCAGGGCCAGCGCATCGACCTTCTCGTGGATATACCGGCGAGCGGCGGCGCCTTCCCCGTGCTGGCGCAGGTAGAGGCCTCGCCCCGGCGCACCGGGCTCATCCTGGCCACTGCCGGAGCGCCCGTCGCGCGCATCGCCGAGACCGCCGACCGTCCGCAGGGCCTGCTCGACCTTGCGTTCGAAGGGCGCCTTTCCGCCGGGAGGCCGCTCGCGCAGCGCAAGGCGGACAAGGTTTTCCCCATCATGCTCGGCGAGGAGGCGGGCTATCGCTGGACCATCAACGGCCGCACCTATGGTGAGGGAAGGCCCTTCGCCGTCAGCCCTGGCGAGCGGGTGGAGATGGCCTTCATGAACCCCACCACCATGAGCCATCCCATGCATCTGCACGGCCACCATTTCCAGGTGGTGGGCATCGGGGGGCGGCGCTTCTCCGGCGCGGTGCGCGACACGGTGATGGTGCCGCCGCGCATGCCCGTCACCATCGCCTTCGACGCCGGGCCAAAAGGCGAATGGTTCCTGCACTGCCACCACCTCTATCACATGGCCACCGGCATGATGGCGGTGGTGAAGGTGGCCTGAACCTGCAGAGGAGAGACCATCATGCACTACGATCAAATGATGGGCGGCGGCATGTGGGGCATGTGGCTCTTCGGCCTCCTCATCCTGGCGCTGGTCGTCCTCGGCATCGCCGCGCTCATCAAGTATCTCGGGCGCTGACAGCGGAGCGCCGCCCGGACAGGATGGGGATCGCGTGATGAAGACCGGCATCGCCTTCGGCCTGCTGTCTGCCGGGCTGTTCGGCGCGAGCACGTCGCCGAACAGCCGTTGGGGCGCGTCGTGGGAGTGTTCGTGCTGAAGGTGTTAGAGGGGTGACCTTCGGCCTCCTGAGCAAGGGACTCTGGAGCGACTTGCCCGAATAGTGAAGGACGCTTCCGGAAGGCACGCTTCAGTCCCATATCACTTGGAGTTCGGCGCCCTGTGCGGCCACGGCATGAGGGCGCGGTCCGCTGGTGCCTCAGCTGAGCCTGCGCTATGGGATGGCCCTTGACCCTGCTCCTGGCGATGGCGGGGAACGGCCGTGCGGGGGAGACGACCATGCGGGTGGGGGTGCTCGGCGCGACGGGGCTCATTGGTTCCTCCGTGGTCGCCCGCCTCCTGGCGGAGGGGCATCAGGTGCGGGGCTGGGCCCGCGGCACCGCCACCTCGGCCCGCAGCCAGCCCGCAGTGGAATGGAACGACCTTGATATGAGCAGCCTCGCCACGGCACAGGACTGGAGGCATCACCTCGCCGGTCTCGATGCCGTCGTAAACTGTGCCGGCCTCCTGCAGGACGCTCCGGGCGAGAGCGTGGAAGCCGTGCATGCGACAGCTATCACGGCTCTGGTGTTGGCGTGCGCGCAAAGCGGCGTCCGGTGCTTCGTCCAGGTCTCCGCCATCGGGCTCGACGCCGGCACGCCCACTGCATTCTCCCGCACCAAACAGGTCGGCGACACCGCCCTGATGGCCAGTGACCTCGAATGGATGGTTCTGCGGCCGTCCGTCGTGGTGGGACGGCAAGCCTATGGCGGTAGCGCCCTGTTCCGCGCGCTCGCCACATTGCCCGTTCTGCCGGTGGTGAAGGGCACTGGCCCGCTCGACATCGTCGCGCTCGATGATGTGGCCTCGACCGTCGCCTTCTTCCTGCGGCCGGGTGCACCGGGCCGGGTCGTGCTCGACCTCGCCGGGCCGGAGCATCTGTCCTTCGTCGATGTCATCCGCACCTATCGTGCCTGGCTCGGATGGCCGCCCGCGCGAACGGTAAGCATTTCTGCGGTGCTCGCGGGCCTCGTGTTCCGGCTCGGTGATGCCGCCGGGCTGCTCGGCTGGCGCCCGCCGGTCCGCAGCACGATCCTGGCGGAGATCCGCCGCGGGGCTGCCGGCGACCCGCAGGCGTGGCAGACGATGACGGGCATTGTCCCCCAATCCCTGGCGGCGACCCTGTCGGCGGAGCCGGCTGGCGTGCAGGAGCGCTGGTTTGCCGTACTGTATCTGCTGAAGCCGGTGGTGCTGGTAGCCCTCAGCCTGTTCTGGATCGTCACCGGCCTGATCTCCCTCGGCCCGGCCGCCTCCGCCGGCGAAGTCTTCCTTCAGGAGGCAGGCGCGGGCACCCTCGCCCTGCCGCTGGCGCTTGCCGGAGCATTAGCCGATCTCGCCATCGGCCTCGGGATCGCCTGGCGCCGCACCTCGCGGCTGGCGCTCCTGGGCGGGGCAGGACTTTCGGTGCTCTATGCCCTCGCCGCGACCGTATTGGTACCACGGCTGTGGCTCGACCCGCTTGGCCCCCTGGTCAAGATTCTTCCCGTCCTCGTCCTGCATCTTCAGGCGCTGGCCACGCTGCGCGACCGGTGATGGACTATTTCCTTCTGAAATATCTGCACATCCTCGGCGCCACGGTCCTTCTGGGGACGGGGGCCGGCATCGCCTTCTTCATGGTGGCCGCCCATCGCACGGGCTCCGCCGCCACCATCGCCGCGGTGGCGCGCATGGTGGTGCTCGCGGACTTCATCTTCACCGCTACGGCCATCGTCCTCCAACCTATCAGCGGCGCCCTGCTGGCTTGGAACGCGGGGTATTCCCTGGGAGAGGGGTGGATCGTTCTGTCGATCCTGCTCTATCTCCTCACAGGCGCATTCTGGTTGCCGGTGGTGTGGATGCAGATGCGCATGCGCGCCCTTGCAGAGGCTGCATCTTCGAGCGGTTCGCCACTGCCCGCAGCCTATCACCGTCTGTTCTCGACCTGGTTCGCGTTCGGCTTTCCGGCGTTCGCTGCAGTGGCCGGCATCTTTTGGCTGATGATCACCCGGCCGAGCCTTCCCGGCTTCACCTTCGGCGGTTGAACGGTCCATAGTCACCGGCTCCGCAAGCCGGCGGGCCAAACATCCGGGACGCGCCGGAAATGAGTGCTAACAACGATGGCCGGTTCCTGCCGCAGGACAAGGCCGCGCTCGCCGCAAAGAGCCTCAACCGGGTGTGGGAGGCGGCGTGAGAGTGGCCACCTCGTTCCGCTTTTTTTCGTCGGCAACGCGATCGCCGGCGCCATCCCCCTGCACAACGTCGATCTGTTGGCATTTTCGTTGGCATTTGATGTCAGATAGCTCAATTATTATGATATATATTAGTTCATTAGATCCACTTTTCGATCCCCTCATCCGCACCCTTTCCCCGTCTGCGGGCGTTGATCGGCAGCGCAGAATTCCAGCGGTCGGAGGATTTTCCAGCCACGGGGTGGACCAGCTTCAGCCGTCGCCTGCTGGCATCCGCAATGTGATGAAATCCAACCCTCGCCCTGTGAAGATGAACCTGACGGCGGGGCGCCGCCCGCTCCGCCACGCGCCGGCTGTATGTTCAGGCAAGGCGGGACAGCGAGGATCCCATGACGGACGAGCCCGACGATCAGAAGCCTTCATCCCCCTGTCACCCGGAAGAGATGAGGGCGACCTGGGACCTGAAGGTCGGCAGGAGCATCACGATGCAGGGCACAGCGCGCTGGACCCCGGCCGGTGTCGTTATGGCCGGCATTGCCGCTTCGGCCGTGCTGCTCGCATTGAGCGCGCTGGTTCGCGCTGCCCGACGATCGTGATCCGCGCTCGCCCCTGCCCTGGCGAAGGGAAGACCGGGTGCAGGCGCCAAGGCTCTCGCCCGGGGATTGAGCGCCACCGAATTGTCGATATGCTCCATCTGCGGCATCGCAAGGGGGGACCCGCCATGGGGGCATTCTTCTTCGGGCTTGTCATCGGCTACATCACCTATCGAACCCTGCGGCGCAGCCAGCAGCAGGTCGGTCTTTCCGACATCGCGACCGTGATCGGGGCGGTGGGCGGCGCGGCGGTGCTCGCGCTCTTTCCCGCGGAGAGCGCGCGCTTCGATGCCTATGCCTTTGGGCTTGCGGCCGGCTTCTTCCTCTATCTCATCCTGGCCATCGGCCTTTCGGGTAAGGAGAAGGCCGCCGAGTTCCTCGGCGACTGACCCCCGATGCCGGGCGAACCCCTCCGGGCGCTCGAAGCTGCGCTTGAGGACCCGATAGACCAGATCCGCATCGGCGCGGCGCGGGCGGCCCCGTGGCTCGCCCCGCACGGAGCGGCGGATCTGCTGCGCGCGCGACAAGCCCGCCTGCCGGAACCACTCCCCGTCGCCGAGGCGGCGATCCTGGCCATTGCCCTCGAACGCGCCGGGGCCGATGGCGTGCCGCTGGCCTCCCGCCTGCTCGAAACCACACCGGAAAGGGTGGTCGCGGCCGCATCGGGCGATGGCGCCCACTGGGTCGAGGCGGTCAATCCGCTGATCGCCGGCATCACGCGGCGCGGCCCGTTCCGCCTGATCCAGCCCTTCTACGTGGCCCACCGGACCCGCACCGCGACAGAGCCGTGGATCGGAGGCCAGCCGACCGCGGTCGAGGCGGATCCGGAGCGTCGCATGGCGCAGGAAGCGCAGGAAGCGTTCCGGCAGGCGCGCCGCGACCTCACCCTTTTCGACGCGAGCGCGGCCGCAGCCGCCGGGCTCGACACGGCCTTCCGCGCGCCACTCGACTGCCTCGAGACGGCACAGATCGACGGCGCCGTCGAGCACCTGCTGGCCCTGGCCATCACCGCCCCCGACACCACCGTCCGGCAGACCGCCCAGCGCATGCTGCCGGCGTTCGGCCCCCTGGCAGCCGGGCCTTTGCTCACCCTGCTCGCCGGCCGTTCCGCGATCTCGGCCGGGCCCGACCTCATGGCCGCGATAGAAGCGGAGCGGCAGGGCAATCGTCCGCCCGGCGTGACGGCCGAGCGCCTCGGCGCCTTTCTCGCCAGCGAGGCGCTGGAGGACTTCACCGATACACCAACGGCCTTTGCCGTGATCCGGGCCGGCCTTTCCTGGCAGGGAATGGCCAAGGCGCGGGCGCAACGGGTCGCCGCGCGCATGTCGGCCCATGTGGCGCTGCCGCCCCTCGCCTGGAGCGCGCTCCAACTGCCCGCCTCGGCGGAGCGGGGGGAAGCCACGGACCTGCTGCTGCGGATCCTCCGCCGCGATGAGGCGCTGGGCATTCGCTTCCACCACATCGGCCCCACCGAGGTGACACCGGACGAGATGGTCTGGCTGGGCACCCTGGTTCGCGCCGGCCCGGACGCCCACGCATGGACCGAGGACCCCGGGGCCGCCATACCGATCCTGCGGGAAGCCATCGTGGCTGTGCCGGATGTGGCCGGAGATGCCGGCCACACCTACAAGGAGCTCGGCACCTCGGCGCGGCTCGACAATTTCATCCAGTCCGAGAACCGGATGCGGGCGGGGCCGGATATTCTTTCAACCCCTCAGGACGGCGCGGCACGCAGCACGGCCCCACTACCCGCGTCCCGTGGCGGCTCCGTCTTCGGGCGGATTGCGCACTCAATCGGCAAGGTCATTCGGGACAGCGTCTTTTCCACCAGGATGCCGGATCCGCAGGCGTCACGGCAGCGCGCGGGGCTGCCCGACGTCGAGGGGGAGGCGACGACGACGCCGGACGGAGCAGCGCCGGAGGGGAGCGTCGTTGCGCGCGATCGAAGCCCGGCGCCAGAGGCCCCCACCCCGGCCGGGACGGTCATGCGGCATCCGCTCGCATCCTTCCCGGCCCGGTGCACGCTCGGTCACGCCGAAACCCTGAGGGTGCGCCTTCTCGTGGACGCGGCTGCCTCGGCCGGCGAGGCGTTCCCGGTGCCGTTCGCCGCGACCCAGACGGAGACAAGGCTGCTCGTCCTGGTGATGGCGGCGGCCTTCGAGGTGAGCCCGGCGTTCCAGGTGCTCACGGTCCCGCGCGACGCAGACAGCGCGGAGGTCTCCTTCCTGCTGACGCCGCGCACCGCCGGGCGACAACCCATCGACATCAAGTTCCTCCTGGGAACGGATGTCCTGGGCCATTGCTGCGTCGTCACCGAGGTCACCGAGGCCCACGCCGCCCTTCCGCCGGAAGCCACGCCCGCCGCGACCGGCGAGGCGCAGACCCTCGTTCTGGAGCCTCTGGCCCGGGAGGTGGCCGAGCTTCGCGGCGCGGCCCATGCGGTGCTGCAGGTGAAGATGCAGCCGGACGACTATCTCAAATGGACGCTTCTCAGACGGGGCGACACTCCGCCCGAATCGCTCGGCTCCTCGCCAAGCCGGTTCGGGCCGGAAACGGCGGCGCGGCTCGCCGCCGACCAGGGAAAATATGTCCGGCAAACCCTGGAGAACGACCTCTCCCCCGCCGACCTTGCCGCCGTGCTGGCGCAGCTCGCCGCCCTGGGGTTCGAGCTCTATCGCCAGATCGCCCCGCCCTCGCTCGCCGCCGCCCTCGCCGCCTTGCCGGACAATGCCATCGTCGTCATCGACAGCGATGCCGACTGGGTGCCGTGGGAACTCCTCGCCTGCCGGCCGGACGACACGCTCTGGGGGGATCGCTTCCTGCTGGTCCGTGCGCCGGTGGCGACGGTGCCGCCAAACTCCGTTGTGGCGCCGCCGTCGAGCCTTCCCACCACGCTCAACCGCGCCGCCCTGATCGTCGGCGACGGCATCGACAGGCCAACCCGCTTGGGCTCGCGCACCTTCGGCGACAAGGCGGACCGGGCCAGCCCCCCGCTCATCGAGCAGGATTGGAACGACATCGCGGCAGCCTGCAAGGGCAAGGATATCATCCACTTCGCCTGCCATGGCCGGCGCGATCCCGGCTATTACCTCTCCTACAAGGCCGGGATCGGCGGGCGACTGTATCCCGCCGAGGTGCACCGGCTGGGACTGAAATGGGGCGCGGTGGTCTTCGCCAATGCCTGCGGGTCGGCGACAGCCGACCTCCTGCTCGCGGAGTTCCAGAGCTTCGGCCGTGAATTCTACTTCGCCGGCGCGCGGCCGTTCATCGGAACGCTCGGCCCGGTTCCGGAAGTGGAGGCCGTTCAGTTCGCCGGCTTGTTCTATGAGGAGTTCGCCGGAGCCGGACTGCCGGCCGGGCAAGCCATGCGGCAGGCGAAGCAGCGCGCGGCACAGCAGTTCAAGAAGCCGATCTGGCTATATTATTGCCTTTACGGCCTCGCCTCCACGCGCCGGGCGTGGACGCTCGACGACGGATGAGCGCCGGGCGCAGGCTCCCGCTGTCCCGCCTCTCCCCGGACCGCGCGACGCCTTTCAGGCTCAGGAGGGGCCTGTCGTCGCCTCAGGGAAATGCACGGGCCATTGGTATAAGGCGGCTCCCCAAGGGGACACATGGGGGCACGCCGCTCAGCGCCCCTTCAGCACCCGGCGCATGGTGACGATGCCGCGCTTGGCGGCGGTTCCCGGCGTCCAGCCGATGGCGGCGCGGTCGCTGCACATCCGCTCCGATCCGAAGGCGCCCGCCGGCATCGCCGTGTCGGCGGACGGGAAGACCGTCTGCATCACCCATCCCGATGCCGGCCTCCTGACCCGCATCGCCACGGCAACACGGCGGGTCATCGACACCACCTCCATCGGCGGCGCTTGCCCGTTTCAGCCTGCGGCGCCGGCCACGGCTTCCCGCCAGCGGGCGACGGCGGCAAGCTCCGCCTCGGGCCGGTCGAGCACGACCTCGCGGCGCCCGAGGAACACTGTCCCCGCATCGCCATCGAGGGAGAGCCAGTCGCCCTCGGCCACGCCGGCGGTCCCGAGGCGGGCGGCGCGGCTTTCCAGGTCGATGGCGAGGGCGCCGCAGCCCACGATGCACACGCGGCCGAGCTGCCGCGCCACCACCGCCGCGTGGGCCGTGCGCCCGCCCACGGCGGTGAGGATGCCGGCGGCGAGGGCAAGGCCGGCGATGTCGTCCGTCGCCACGTCCGGCCGCACCAGGATCACCGGGTCACCCGCCTGCGAGAAGCGCCGCGCGGCATCCGTGTCGAGGGCGACGCGGCCGGCCACGCAGCCCGGGGATGCCGCGACGCCGCGTGCGGCCGGTTCGGCGCTGTCCGGAAAACGGGAGGTCGCCACGGCCGAAAGATCCACGCCATCGAGCAGGGCGAGGCCCTCGGCTTCGGTGCGCGCGCCCTCGGCGACGAGGTCCACCGCGATCTTCAGCGCCGCCCGCGGGGTGCGCTTGGCGGCACGGGTCTGGAGGAAGAACAGGCGGCCATCCTCGATGGTGAATTCCACGTCCTGCACATCGCCATAGGCGTGCTCCAGCGTGGCCACGCCCTGCTTCAGCTCCGCCGCCACCTCGGGCAGCAGGGTTTCGAGGCGCGCGAGGCCCGTGGGCTGGCGCCGGCCGGAGACCACATCCTCGCCCTGGGCCTCGAACAGCATGTCGGCATAGAGCGTCTTCGCGCCGGTGGCGGGATCACGCGAGAAGGCGACGCCCGACCCCGAGCGCGCGCCGGAATTGCCGAAGACCATGGCCTGGACCGTGACGGCAGTGCCGGAAAGCCATTCGAGGTGGTTCAGCCGCCGGTATTCCACGGCCTTGGGCGCGTCCCACGAGCGGAACACGGCCTCGACGGCGGCGGCGAGCTGCCGCTCGGGCTCGGCCGGCACCACGACGCCGAAACGATCGCGGGCAAGGTCGAGATAGGTTGCGGCCAGGCGTTCGAGGGCTTCGGGGTCGAGGGCGCGGTCCTCCGCCACGGCCTCGGCGGCGGTGAGATCCTTCAGCGCCGCCTCGAACGGGGCGCGCGGCAGGCCTTCCACCACCTCGCACCACGCTTCGATGAAGCGCCGCCGGCAGTCCCATGCGAGGCGGGGATTGCCATAGAAGCGCATCAGCCCGCGAACGGTCTCGGGCGTGGCGCCGACATCGAGGACCGTCTCCAGCATGCCCGGCATGGACTTCTCGGCTCCGGAGCGGACCGAGACCAGCAGCGGCCGGCGGCGGTCGCCGAAGCCCCGGCCGGTCGCCTGTTCAAGGTATTGGACGCCCTCCCGGATGAGGTGCTCCATCTTCCCCGGCTTGCGCTCGCGCCCGCACAGCGCGGTGGACAGCACGAAGGCGGGCGGGACGTTGAGCCCGAGGGCGTTCATGCGCCACAGCTGCGCCGCCTTGGAACCGAAGGCGCGGGGAGAGAGGGGGGCGCCGGCGTCCTTCGCGCCGATGAAGCCGATGAGGCGGTCGTCCGGCGCGTCGGCGGCGGGGATGGGGGGAGCCTGGAACAGGGTCATTTCGCGGTCTCCTCCAGCACGCCGGCCCGCAGCGCGAGGGCGGCGCGGGCCAGATGGTCGGTTCCGGTCTCGATGGCGCGGGCCAGCTCGACGGTCGCGAACAAGGCCTGGGGCTGCTCCGGCGCGCTCAGGGCCGCCGCGAGGACGCTGCGCTGGGCCTGGTCGGCGCGGCGCTCGCCTTCAATCACGGCCTCGATGGCCTCCAGGGTTCCGGTGATGTCCTCGCGCAGCCCGGCCGGGACATCGCAGGAGGCGGCCACCGCGCGCACCAGGTCGCTGCTGCAGTCCACCGCATGCTCCGCCAGTGCGCGAAGCGGGACGCCGGTGCCACCGGACTGGTCCGGCAGGCGCGCCACCGCGAGGAGGAAGGCGGCTTCCTCGAAGCAGTCGATGGCGTCCTCCACCGAATCGATCAGCGGCAGGAAGCTCCTGCCGCGGGCATAGGGCCCGCTCGCCCGCTCGCGCGCGGCGAGCACCTGGCGGTCGGCCTTCTCCTCCAGCTGCTTGGCGGCGGCGCGGAACGCCTCCCGCTCCGCCTCGGCGAGGCCGGCACCGGCATCGAGAGCCTCGGCCAGCCGGGCCGCGAGCATGCGCGCGAGGCCGAGCTGGCGCAGGGCATGGTCGAGGATCTCCTGCTCGGCCGAGCCGAAGCCGCGGGCCAGCTCCGCCCGGACCTCGTCGCGGATGAGGCGCACCGAGCGGTTGGCGCGGAGCCCTTCGGCGGTCAGCCGCAGCACCTCGCCGAGGAAGCGCTCCACCGCGGCTTCGCCCAGCACGCGGTCGAGGCGCGCGCCGTAGGGCACCCGGCCCTCCGCATTATGCCGCACCGCCTCGAACACCAGTTCCGCGCCGCCCAGCTCCAGGAAGGCGCGATGGCCGTGCTGCTCACGCGCCGCCCGGTCGAGGAGGCGGATGGCGGTGGCCTTGTCCACGAAGGTCTTGAGCGCCTTGCGCGCCTTGTTCCAGTCGATGAGGAACGGCAGGTTGGCGCCCACCGCGGCGAGGAAGGCGTCGAGGTCCGCCTCGTCGCGGCCCGCATAGCGACCGGTGACGAGGTAGAAGGGTTCATCCTCGGCGAGCCCCGGCGCGCTGCGCTCGCTGAGCGGGGTCCATTCGGCAGAAAAATCGCGGAACAGGGCGATGAAGAAGCGGGCGCGGACCCGGTGCACGTCGGTGTAGGTCACCGTGGCGGCAAGGCCCTCCACCGTCACGATGATGACGTGCGCATCCGTAGTGCCGATGTCGTTCTGGAGCACGAGGCGACCGCCATTGCGGCTCGCCGTGGTGTCGAGGCCCGGATGGCCGAAGACGAGGCCCCGGGTGCCGTCGAGTCCGCGCATGAAAGCCTCGATCCGCGGCCGGTCCTGCGCGTCAATGCCGAGGGCACGGGCCCCGGCGACGGTCTCGACGGCGATCTGCGCGGTGAGCTGGTTCAGGGCCTTGTGCAGGTCCATGACGAGCAGATGGGCGCTGTCCGCACCGCCCCGGCGCGCGGAGGTCACCGCGGCGAGGGCGCCGTCATCCACCACGTCGCCGTCCATCCTGGGCAGGTCGCCGCGCAGCGCGGCGAGGCGCGCGCGGAAGGCCGGAGCGCCCGCGCTGCGGGCAGCTTCGAGCGGGGCCGTCATGAGGTCGATGTCGTCCAGGATGCCGGCCGCCAGGCGACCGGCTCCGGGGACGAGGCAACCGCCGCCCTCCAGCGCCCGCGCCCCGGCGATCACCGCATCGAGGTCGTCCGCGCCGACGCCGGCGGCGCGCGCCTCCGCGGCGAGGGTGCGGGCCGGCCGCACGGGATCGCGGGCATGGGCAGCCGCTTCCTGCAGGGCGGTCATGCGCAGCTTGGCGCTGTCGTTGGCATGCAACGCGTCTTCGATCAGCCGGGGCAGCAGCAGGCCGCCCTCCCCAAGCTCCTCGACGATCTGGGTCTTCTTCATATATCGCCACCCTGCCTTCCCGGGCGGGGCAGGACCCGGACCGGATCTCAACACGGCCTCATCCTGCAACGTCTTAGGACGCAAATTTAACAGGCCGAAGACGGTGCGCTGGCGCCGGCATGCCGTTCGCCAGGGTCATACGCCCGGGCACCGGCCGTTTTCGCTGCGGCGACACGACATGACCGGAGGGAGGCTGTTGCCAACGGCGGCAGGAAATGTCAATTTTTCAAAAATCATTGAGATGTTTCGTTTCATGGACGAGAAGCAGGCCATTGCCGCCTTCGCGGCCCTGTCGCAGGAAACCCGCCTGCGCATCGTGCGGCTGCTGGTGGAAGCCGGGCCGGACGGCTTGCCGGCCGGCGCCATCGGCGCGGCCATGGACGGGGCGTCGTCCTCGCGCATCTCCTTCCACCTCAGCCATCTCGAGCAGGCGGGGCTGGCACGCTCACGCCGCGAGGGGCGCTCCATCATCTACAGCGCCGTCTTTGCAACCCTGTCGGAGCTGATCGCCTTCCTCATGCGCGACTGCTGCCAGGGGCACCCCGAAGTGTGTGCCCCCGCCGTCGCCGCCCTCTCCTGCGCCTGCGAACCGAAGACCGAGGACGCCCATGCCTGAAGCGATGATGCCTGAAGCCACGTCCGGGCACGTCTACAACGTGCTGTTCCTCTGCACCGGCAATTCCGCCCGCTCCATCCTCGCCGAGAGCATCCTGACCAAGGACGGCGCCGGGCGCTTCCGGGCCTTCTCGGCCGGCAGCCAGCCCAAGGGCAAGGTGAACCCCTATACCCTGAAGGTGCTGCGCGCCCTCGACTATCCCTGCGAGGGCTTCCGCTCCAAGAGCTGGGCGGAGTTCGCGGCCCCCGACGCGCCGGTCATGGATTTCGTCTTCACCGTCTGCGACAACGCCGCGGGCGAGGCCTGCCCCATCTGGCCGGGCCAGCCCATGACGGCCCATTGGGGCATCGAGGACCCTGCGGCGGTGGAAGGCACCGACATCCAGAAGGAGGCCGCCTTTGTCGCCGCCTTCCGCTATCTCCGGAACCGCATCTCGGTCTTCACCGCGCTGCCCATTGCCAAGCTCGACCGGCTTGCGCTGGGCGCGCAGCTGCGGGAGATCGGCCGGCTCGACGGCACCACCCAGCCCCGCCCGGATGTCGCGTGAGGCCCGCCATGGACGTGATCGTCGATCACAACCCCGCCTGCGGCACCTCCCGCAACACGCTGGCCATGATCCGCAATGCGGGCATCGAGCCGCACGTCGTCGAATACCTGAAGACGCCGCCCACCCGCGCGCTCCTGGCCCAGCTCATCGCCCGCGCCGGCCTCACGGTCCGCGACGCGCTGCGGGAGAAGGGCACGCCCTATGCCGAGCTGGGCCTCGCCGATCCGGCGCTGACCGACGACGCCCTGCTCGACGCCATGATGGCCCACCCCATCCTCATCAACCGGCCCCTCGTGGTGTCGCCCAAGGGCGTTCGCCTGTGCCGGCCTTCCGAGCTGGTGCTGGACCTGCTTCCACCCCAGCAGGGCGCCTTCGCCAAGGAAGACGGCGAGCGCGTGGTGGACGAGGCCGGCCGGCGCGTCACCGCGGGCTGACGTCCGCGCGGCGCCGGTCCAGGACCGGGGCCGCTGGTTTCAAGCGGCAGAGAGATTTCGATCATGTCCATTTTTGAGCGTTTCCTCACCGTATGGGTCGGCCTGTGCATCATCGTCGGCATCGCGCTGGGCCATCTGGCGCCGGCCGCGTTCCAGGCCATCGCCGCGGTGGAGGTGGCGAAGGTCAACATTCCCGTTGCGGTGCTCATCTGGCTGATGATCGTGCCCATGCTGCTGAAGATCGACTTCGCCGCCTTGGGCGAGGTCGGACGCCACTGGCGCGGCATCGGCGTGACGCTGCTGGTGAACTGGGCGGTGAAGCCGTTCTCCATGGCGCTGCTCGGCTGGCTGTTCATCGGCTGGCTGTTCCGCCCGCTGCTACCGGCCGCCGAGATCGACAGCTACATCGCCGGCCTCATCATCCTCGCCGCCGCGCCGTGCACCGCCATGGTGTTCGTGTGGTCGAACCTGACGAAGGGCGAGCCCCATTTCACCCTGTCCCAGGTGGCGCTCAACGATGCCATCATGGTGGTGGCCTTCGCCCCCATCGTGGCGCTGCTGCTGGGGCTGTCCGCCATCACCGTGCCGTGGGGCACGCTGGTGCTGTCCGTGGTGCTCTACATCGTGGTTCCGGTCATCGTGTCCCAGCTGGTGCGCCGGCGCCTGCTGGCGCAAGGCGGGCCGCAAGCCCTCGAGCGCGTGCTGGCGCGGCTCGGCCCGGTCTCGCTGGTGGCGCTCCTGACGACGCTGGTGCTGCTGTTCGGCTTCCAGGGCGAACAGATCATCGCCCAGCCGCTGGTCATCGCCCTGCTGGCGGTGCCGATCCTGATCCAGGTCTATTTCAACTCGGGCCTCGCCTACATCCTCAACCGCATCGCCGGCGAAGCGCATTGCGTGGCGGGGCCGTCCGCCCTCATCGGCGCGTCCAACTTCTTCGAGCTGGCGGTGGCGGCGGCCATCTCCCTGTTCGGCTTCCAGTCGGGTGCGGCGCTCGCCACCGTGGTGGGCGTGCTCATCGAGGTGCCGGTGATGCTCTCGGTGGTGTGGATCGTGAACCGCTCCAAGGGCTGGTACGAACGCGAGGGGCAGGTTGCAAAACCCGCACGCCAGACACCATGAGCGACGATGCCCTCCCGAACCTGGACGCGCGCGTCCTCCCCATCCCGTCCCTGGATCTCCTGCGGCCGGCCGCGCCCTCCCGGCATCCCCCGCGCATCCTGCTGCTCTACGGCTCGCTGCGGGAGCGCTCCTACAGCCGCCTTTTGACGCTGGAGGCGGAGCGGCTGCTCGCCCATTTCGGCGCCGAGACCCGCATCTTCGACCCGCACGATCTGCCGCTGCCGGACGGAGCGCCGGCGGACCATCCCAAGGTGCAGGAGCTGCGCGAGCTGGCCCTGTGGTCCGAGGGGCAGGTGTGGTGCAGCCCGGAGCGGCATGGCGCCATGAGCGCCGTGATGAAGGCGCAGATCGACTGGATCCCGCTCGCCATCGGCGCCATCCGGCCCACCCGGGGCCGCACGCTGGCGCTGATGCAGGTGTGCGGCGGCTCCCAGTCCTTCAACGCGGTGAACCAGATGCGCATCCTCGGGCGCTGGATGCGCATGCTGACCATCCCCAACCAGTCCTCGGTGGCCAAGGCCTATGCGGAGTTCGATCCTGCGGGGCGGATGAACCCGTCGCCCTATTACGACCGCGTGGTGGACGTGATGGAGGAGCTGGTGAAATTCACGCTCCTCACCCGTGACGTGGCGCCCTATCTCACCGACCGCTACAGCGAGCGCAAGGAAGCCGCCGAGGCGCTGGAGGCCCGGCTCGCGCTCGACGCCATCCGCTGAGCGCGGCAGGCCCGCGCTCCGATAGATTCCTGTGGTGACGCGTTTTCTTCACGCGAACCGGCGTCCACCTCGCTCGAAGGCGCGTTATCGGGACCCGCCACCCGCCTCCTGCAAAGCCTGGGTCAGCACCGCGCGGTCGCCGATATGGTTGGCGAGCAGCAGGATGCGCGCATGGCTGTATTTCATCTGAGAGCGGATTCGGCTCATATCCGGCAGCGGCGAAGAAATTCGCGCATTCCTGGGACGTGAAGGGCGGCAGCAATACACCGACCCTGGTCCACAGTCCTTGATCTTCCCCCGAAAAAGTGGACGGAGTTAAGCCGCTCTACGTTCCATCTCGGTTCTGTCCGTCGTCTGGGCACGCCGTGGCAAGGCAGCCAGGCCCCTGATGCCGGCGCGGCACATCCGCCGCGCGATGCGGGAACAGCCGCATCGACGACCTCATGCCATGGGCCTACCCGGCGCAGCCAGTCCTCAGCCGGGTAGCCTGAAGACGACGGGTACGGTTGTCCAGCCTACATACGACACTCAAATCTCCACTGCCAGCACGTGTCGGTCCCGGTCAAAGCCGGCCCGGCCACGACGTCTGGACAGATCTCGGACAAACGTCCAAAGGGGGCACTCACTCCCCGCACTGCACCAGGTCGAAGCTCCGCTCCAGCTTGTCCATCAGGTGGTTAAGCTGGGCGCGCTCGTCCGGCGTGAGGCAGGAGAGGATCGCCTCCTCGCGCTTCAGCAGCAGCGGCACCAGCTCGCCATAGACCGCCCGCCCCTTGGGGGTGAGTTCCAGCATCACCTCGCGGCGGTCGTCCGCCGCCTCCGCCCGCGCCACGTAGCCGAGCGTGACGAGCGAGCCCACCGCCCGGCTGACGCGCGATTTGTGGGTGCGGGTGCAGCGCACCACATATTGGGCGCTGCGCGGCTCGTCGCGCAGGCCGAGCGTCGCCAGCACCCGCCACTCGGGAATGTCGATGCCGAAGCGGGCCATGTATTCCGCGGCAAGCGCATTGGAAAACTCCGCCGCCAGCCGATTGAACCGGAACGGCATGAATTTCAACAGGTTCAGTCGCTCGACCTTCCGCTTCGACATGGCTCCAGGGGCCTGCACCCTCTCCTCTTCGGCCGCCGATGCGCGGCGACCTTGAGTGTTGCATCTGCAACTGTATAACTTGGTCTCAATCGCAACCAATTGCGATGTATCAAACTGTCGAAGAACAAGGAAGCGGGCATCGGACGGCCGGCCGACACTGTGGTGCGCATCGGTGTGCTCGGCGACATGGGCGGGCAGTTCGCCCGCGCGTCAGTTTGACCTTCGCGCCCCGGGGCACGGCCGGCCGGACTGGACAATTTGTCCATCCGCGCCCGGCCGGGCATAGCCAAGCTATTGACGGATCAAGACTCCTCCCGCTGGCCCTGCCCTTGCTTGGCGGGCGTGCCGCGCGCCGGCCAAAGGCGGCGCGCCAAACAAGAAAAGCTGGAGGAAACATGTCCGTCACCACGTTCGCGCCACCCCCGTTTCTGAGCCGGGAGCGCACCATCGCCTCGGCCGGCTTCAATCGCTGGCTGGTGCCGCCGGCCGCCCTCTCCATCCATCTGTGCATCGGCATGGCCTACGGCTTCAGCGTGTTCTGGCTGCCGCTGTCGCGGGCCGTGGGCGTCAGCGCCCCCGTCGCCTGCCCCGCCGACATGAGCGCTCTGGCCGCCCTGTTCGCCACCTCCTGCGACTGGCAGATCTCGGCGCTGGGCTGGATGTACACCCTGTTCTTCGTGCTGCTCGGCTCCTCCGCCGCCATCTGGGGCGGCTGGCTGGAGACGGCGGGCCCGCGCAAGGCGGGCCTCGTCTCCGCCTTCTGCTGGTGCGGCGGCCTCGTGATCTCGGCGGCGGGGGTCTACCTGCACCAGATCTGGATGCTGTGGCTTGGCTCCGGCGTCATCGGCGGCATCGGCCTCGGGCTCGGCTACATCTCGCCGGTCTCCACCCTCATCAAGTGGTTCCCGGACCGGCGCGGCATGGCCACGGGCATGGCCATCATGGGCTTCGGCGGCGGCGCCATGATCGGCGCGCCTCTGGCCAACATGCTGATGCAGCATTTCGCCTCCCCCACCTCGGTGGGGGTATGGCAGACCTTCCTGGCGATGGCGGCCCTCTATTTCGTGTTCATGGTGGGCGGCGCGCTGGGCTATCGGGTGCCGCGCGAGGGCTGGGCGCCCAAGGGCTGGACGCCGCCGGCCGCCGCCGCCAACGCCATGGTCACCCACCGCCACGTGCACCTGAACGTGGCCTGGCGCACCCCCCAGTTCTGGCTGCTGTGGGCGGTGCTGTGCCTCAACGTGTCGGCGGGCATCGGCGTCATCGGCATGGCCTCGCCCATGCTGCAGGAGGTGTTCGGCGGACGGCTCATCGGCCTCGACCTCACCTTCTCCCAGCTCGACGCCGGCCAGAAGGCGCAGATCGCCGCCATCGCGGCGGGCTTCACCGGCCTGCTCAGCCTGTGCAACATCGGCGGGCGCTTCGCCTGGGCCTCCTTCTCCGACAAGCTCGGGCGGAAGATGACCTACGCCATCTTCTTCGTGCTGGGCTTCGGCCTCTATGCGCTGGTGCCCACCACCGCCCACATGGGCTCGGTGGTGCTGTTCGTGGCCGCCTTCTGCATCATCCTGTCGTTCTACGGCGGCGGCTTCGCCACCATCCCGGCCTATCTGGCGGACATCTTCGGCACCCACATGGTGGGCGCCATCCACGGCCGCCTGCTCACCGCCTGGGCCACCGCCGGCGTGCTCGGCCCGGTGCTGGTGAACTATCTGCGCGAATACCAGATCGCCTCCGGCATCCCGCGTGAGGCTGCTTACGACCAGACCATGTACATCCTCGCCGGCCTGCTGGTGCTGGGCCTGGTGTGCAACCTTCTGGTCCGTCCGGTGGCCGAGCACCTCTACATGAAGGACGAGGACCTCAGGAAGATGAGCAAGGCCGCCCTCGCCAAAGAGGACGCCCACGCCGACTTCGAGGACTTCGAGGAAGAGGCGAAGAACGGCGGCGTCGCCGTCACGGCGCGCGGCTCCACCCCCGTGGCCTCCGGCTCGACGCCGCTGCCGCTGGTGGTCGCGGCATGGCTGGTGGTGGGCGTGCCCCTCGCCTGGGGCGTGTGGACCACCCTGCAGAAGGCGGTGATCCTCTTCCACTGACCGCTCCGGACGGTGGCGCGGTCGCCCCCTCTCCCGCTTGCGGGGGAGGGTTGGGGAG
>NZ_JAIVFN010000076.1 GCF_030015065.1 Xanthobacter autotrophicus
GGGCTGAGGGGGTGGGAGGAAGCCGCACAGTGTCCCACCCGCCCCAAAGCGTTCTTCTGGCGGAGGACGATCAGAACCTCCGCCAGGGCCTCGCCGAGCTTCTGGCGTTGGAGGGCTTCGCCTGTCTTTCCGCGCCCGATGGGGACACGGCGCTGGCGCTTGCTCGCGATCACGCGCCGCTCATCGCCATCGCCATCGTCGATGTCACGATGCCGAAACTGGACGGCTTCGCCCTCTGCCGGAAGATCCGCGAGCATGACCCGGCCCTACCGATTCTGATCCTCTCCGCGCGGGACACGGAGACCGATCGGGTGCTCGGTCTCGAATACGGCGCCGACGATTTTCTGACGAAGCCGTTCGGCGCGCGCGAGCTTCTGGCGCGCATCCGCGCGCTCCTGCGCCGCGCCGCGCTTTCCCCAGCGCGGCCCCCGCCCACGGCCCGTTTCATCCTCGGCGACATCGAGGTGGCGCCGGAGGAACTGCGCGCCTACCGGGGCAAGCGGCGCATCGACCTCACCAAACGCGAGGTGACGCTGCTCAGGATCCTTCACGACCGCAAGGGCCTGGTCGTCTCACGCAACGACCTCTGCGACCTCTGCTGGGGACGGGATTACATGCCGAACAGTCGGGCGGTGGATCAATACATCTCGGCGCTCCGCCGGAAGATCGAGCACGATCCGGCCAACCCGCGGATCGTCCGCACCGTGCACGGGTTCGGCTATCGCTTCGACGGGTAGAAGGACCCACCCGTCGTGCATATTTCTTGAAATCGGCAGACTTGCGCCTGACATCCCGATGCCAGCGCACGTGTAACATCCCTTCATCTGCCATGACGAGGAGGACGCGATGATGTTTAGACGCGCGAACGCGCTCATTCTGCGGGCGACCCTGCTGGGTTTCGTTCTAGCGGCTTCGGCATCGGAGGCCTTCGCCGGCGATACCGTCGTCGATGACCACGGCGTGCTCAATCCGCAGGAATTTTCCATGGACGCCGTGATGCGCCGCATTGAGGAGAAGCGCGCCACCAATTTCGACTGCATTGCCGGATACGAGGCAGCGAAAGCGGGAATGCACGTCTACGCCGAGCGCATCTTCGCCTACTGCGCCGAAAAGGGTGTCACGGGCGCTCTCCCGTGGATGGCCTGGATAGAGGAGAATGGTTATACGCACCCGTCCAACCCGGCAGCCGCTGCGGAGTGGGACAGGCGCAGCGCCGAACTGGGCTCTTCCGTGGGAGAGCTCAATTTCGGTCTCGACCTGTTGCGCGGACACGGCGTCGCGCGTGATCCCCTCCTCGGCCGCCGTTACATTGATCGCGCCGCCGAGCACGGAGACGAAACGGCCCGCAGGCTCATCGAGAACGGCTACGATCCCGATTTGGTGACGCCGGATGCCGACAAGGCGCGCTACCGTAAGCCTGTCTTCTAGGGCGGGTCGGCATCGCCGCAGATAACGGCGCCAAGTGTCCTCCCGTCGGCGCCCGAAGGAAAGGTGGGAGGCGCTCGAGCACTGCGTCGGGGACTTTCCGCAGCGGGAAATGGCCGACGCCCGGCAGAACGTGGGGGCTTTAGGCACCGCTGAGGCCGGCCTCAAGCTCGGGACGCCGGGTCGGGCTGACACCGGCGCGCTTTCAGTTGGGCGAGACCGACATCCAGGGCAAGATCAGCCGATGCGGCGACGAACTCGCCCGCACGGCGCTCTATGAGGCGGCGCATACGCTGCTCGTGAGGAGCCAGAAATGGTCGAGCCTGCGGGCGTGGGGAATGAAGATCGCCAGGCATCGCGGCATGGCCCGCGCCCGCGTCGCGGTCGCCCGCAAGCTCGCCGTCATCCTCCACCGCATGTGGAGCGACGGTTCGCAGTTCCGCTGGGGCAAAGACCCCGCCAATGGAGCCACGGCCGCTGCATGACGCCGCAGAGCCGAAACGGGAGGGCCAGACACCACGCATGACCCCGCAAGGGTGAACCGGATCGTTCCCGTGGGGACGATGGGCAAGGCGATCTCGTTGAGAGTCCAGAACCTGGGCAAACCCAAGGTCGTGAAACAGATTGAGACGCCTCGCCCTCCTGACCCCATCATGCGGCGGCCCAGCGCCGACCGCGAAGAGAAGCGTGTGACCCATGGGGCGACACGAGCCGGAGAAGCCAAGACGGGGCGACCAGAACGAGCAGCTTGACCTCAACGACCCCAATCAGAGAAGGGCTCTTAGCCGGTTCTTCGAGGTGTCCGCCCGGGACGAGAGGTGCGTAACTCGCGGCGCGAAGGATCTGGAAATAAACAAGGTCAACCGAACGAGGCGTGGCTTGCTTTCACATCCACCTATCTGAGATGGTTTCTGTGGTGGATGTCGCGCTGAGGTCGGAAATGATCCGTTCGAGACGCTCGGTATCGCGAGCGTCGAGGAAGGCGCAGGCCGTCTGTACCATGGCCGCTTACCGCCTGTTCCGATTCATTCACGTATCTTGCTGCGAACGCGCTGAAACTGTACCTTTAGGCAATATCCGTCAAGGCTCTTTCGTGCAAACTACCAGTGCGCAGGGTTCAACCCGCGCAAAAAATGGAAAAAAAAGCAGCCCTAAACAGATTTAGGGCGCAGGGATGAACGCAAGCTAATTGAGGCGCTCACGGCCGCTCTGATGCGTTAGGGGCCCGCGTAGTGACGCTGGGCGAACTCGCTTGGGCGGTTCCCAGAAGATTCCGACATGGCGGAAGCAATCGCGCAAGACCGCAGAGCGCGGCCAGCGTGGGTCATAGCAGGGATGCAGGAGGACTAAGAATGCAATCAGTAAAGCCGAGCGGCCACAGCATTATGGAAAATACGAAGCGCGCAGTCCGCGCGCCGACTTCGGTCGAGGCTCAGGAAGTCCATCGCTATCTGATGGATTTCAAGTGGGAGTTTGAAAAAAACCGTACAAAATACGGCACGAAGTATGAAATGGCGAATTTGACCAAGGAACAGTTCAAGCTTACCGCTAAAGAATATGCTCGGATGGAGGCAATTAAAGAGGAGCGGCAGTTCGGAACCCTGCTCGATGGGCTCGACCGTCTCGACGCCGCGAACCGGGTCCATCCCCGATGGGCGGAAGCGATGAAGGTTTTCGCCAACTTTCTGGAATGCGGTGAGTACAATGCGATCGCAGGCTCCGCCTTGCTCTGGGACTCCGCACAGTCTCCCGAGCAGAAAAATGGATATCTCGCCCAGGTGATCGACGAAATTCGGCACAGCAACCAGACGGCCTACGTCAATCACTACTTTTCGAAACACGGCTCTGACGCTGCCGGGCACAACAATCCTCGTCAGTTGCGCAGCGTTGGCCCTGCCTTCCGAGGGATCAAGCGCGCGTTCGGCGACGGGTTCAATGCCGGCGATCCGGTCGAATGTTCCATCAACCTTCAGTTGGTGGCTGAGGCTTGCTACACTAATCCGTTGATCGTCGCTTTGACGGAGTGGGCCGCCACAAACGGCGATGAAATTACGCCGACCGTCTTTACGTCGATCCAGACCGATGAGATGCGCCACATGGCGAACGGGTATCAGACGATCGTGTCTGTGATCAATGACCCGAAAGCCAAGCTGCATCTCAACACCGACCTCAATAACGCTTTCTGGACTCAGACGAAATACTTCACGCCGATCTTGGGCTATCTGTTCGAATATTTCAGCAGATACAAGGTGGAGCCGTGGTATAAGACTTGGAATCGGTGGGTGTATGAAGATTGGGCGGGGATCTGGCTTGGCCGCTTGGCCAAGTATGGAGTCACATCGCCGCCCAGCCTGCGAGAGGCGAAGCAGGACGCCGTCTGGTCGCACCATGATGTCGCCATTCTCGCGTATGCCCTCTGGCCGTTGCACCACTGGCGGCATGAGCTTCCAGACGAAGTCGACATGGCTTGGTTCGAGGAGAATTATCCTGGCTGGTACGACCGTTACGGGCGCATTTATGACGAATGGCGTAAGCTAGGCTTTGAAGATCCGAAGAGCGGATTTCTGCCGTCGGCTTGGCTGATCGAGAATGGCTACATTCCCTATGTGGACCACGTGTCTGGCGTGCCGTTCTGTCCGAAGCTCGCGAAGGGTGCGTGCGATCTTCGCATCCTGGAGCGCAATGGCCGGCGTTACGCTTTCTCGGACACCTATGGCGAGCAACAATTCCTGCTCGAGCCCGAGCGCTACGAGGCGCAGGATTTCCTCACTCAGTTTGAGGGGTGGGAACTTTCCGAGGTCATCCGCGCAGGCGGCGGATTGCGCAGTGACGGCAAGACAATGATAGCGCAGCCCCATTTGCGCTCGGACAACATGTGGACCATTGATGACATTCAGCGAATTGGGATGAAGATTCCGAATCCTCTGAAGATGCACTGACGCGGAACTGCACCGGCGCCGTCAAAGGCGGCGCCGGTGCTCAGATCTGAAGAGAGGAAACCAAGATGAAGCAGGGGCAGTCAATTCGGGCGGCGTTCGAACCCGAGCGGATCATGGAAATCCGGAAAGTTTCGCCAGCGGAGCCGCTGGAGAAGCAGCGCACAATGAGTTATTATGTCGTGCCGGAAGGCAAGCGGTTGACCGAGTATGAGCAGTTGACGGCCTATGCGCAGCAGAGCGCCGACTATGCGGGCGGCGGCATTGAGGTCGGTGAGTATCAGCAAAAGCATGCCGGCGGCCGTGGCGCCTATGCGAACGAAACCACGGAGGTCATCAATCGCGACTGGTTCAAATTTCGGGATCCCGATCGCCGCTGGTTTTATCCCGCGGTCAAGGCCAAGGCGGAAGATGGGCGCACTGCAGACCGGTTCATGAAAGCGGCTTCCTCTGAGGGGCTTGTTCGGTTAATCGAACGTGACTGGATTGGTTTCCTCGATGTCGATTTTGGGGCGTTGACTTTTTACGAATACGGTTTGTTCAACGCGCATTCATCAGCCACGAAAGATTCTATTTCGGATTTCGTAAAGACCTGGGTTGCTCTAACAGCATTTGATAAGAATGACGCTGCGCAGATGGTGCAGACAGAGCGCGTGTTTCTGAGCAAGCAGATAGAAAACTTCGACGCCGACTTGGTGCGGGCGAAAGAAGTGTGGACCAAGAGCCCGATCTATGCCGGCATTCGCGAGGCGGTCGAACGCCTTTGGGGCGACACGTATGACTGGGGAGAAATCCTTTGGGCGTCGCATGCGATCATTGATGCTATTTACGGGCAGTTCGTTCGGCGGGAGTTCTTTCAGAGAATCGCGCCAGCGTATGGCGATAACATCACGCCTTGGTTTCTAAGTCAGGCGAGCGGCTACGCCCAAACCGCCAAGGGGGGTGTGCGGCGGCTGTTCGGAGACAATCTTGCGAACGATCCCGATTTCGGGTTGCACAACCGGGCGGTGATACGTGCCTGGACTGACAAATGGCTTCCGGTCACCCTCGCAGGACTTAGAGGATTTGTCGGAATCTATGCTCAACTTCCGAATGCTTCCGAGAAAATCGCAGGGCGCAGCGTCGTAGAGGAAGGCGTTGAGCGCGTCATGCAGGATTGGGCGACCGACTTCGCTCACCTGATTGGATACGAGGCGGATGTCGCCGGTTTGGTGGCCGAAGTGATGAGCGGCATGGACCCAGCGCTGGCGTATCGATCTGACGCTACGAAGTCCATTCAACCTATTTCGTGATGTTACGGCGAAGGGGATACCGGCATGAGCGAACGTGGATCGAGCGAGGGCCTGAACTCTAAAAATGGGCAGGCGTTTATCGACGAATTCCTTGATGAAAAAAACATGACCGTCAAGGAATCGCGTGATGTTGTACTAGTTCTAATGAAAAGTGAGGAAATGGAAGTCGTCGTCGACGACATCATCCTTGGGGAGCAAAAGAAGTCGAATCCATCAATCGTGGTGGAAGATCACGCTAGTTACTACTGGATCAAAGCCGATGGGCAAATTGTCATTGATGTAGATATAGTGGCGGATATCATGGGGCGATCGTACAATGTTTACGACTTCCTGGTAAACGTGTCCTCGACCGTTGGTCGAGCATTCATTACCGGTAACGTGTTCACGCTGACGACGGAGCTTGTCGGGCTCGATGAAGCGTTGGTATAGGGAAGGAAACAAAATGGCGTTCACGAACCACTGCCTACGCGACGGAGACCGCAGTCTATACGACAATGATACGCGTCGTAGCTGGCGGGACCGCATCGCAGGGCTCAGCAATCTCGACGAAGCGGTAGCGCTTTTGACGGAGATCCGCACCAAGCACGTCGGGACCGAGCGCGAGACGTACGATTTGGAGTACGACTCATTGTGGATCGAAGCGGAGGCCGAAAGGCGCGTCGCTTCGCTCAAAAGCGAGAAATTTCACGGTAAGGATTTGCTCGACAGGTGCGTGTGTGGCGCTGCGGCGGCAGATGTTTACCGTGATTTGCGCCACCGCATTGACGCCGCTGGCGAATGTCAATTCACGCTAGAAGGTTTGGCTGCGGAATTTCGACGCAAGTTCAAACCTCCTGTGATGCCGGTCAACGCATGGCTCGAACTCGACAGCTACTTAAGCAAGCGGTTGCTCGAGACCAGGGCGAAGGTCGCGGATATCTCGGCCATCGACGTCGCCGAATGGCGCGCCAAGCGAGGCTTTCGTGTGCTTGTCGAGGGGCACGGGAACGCGATGACGGGTGAAACGACCTGACGCGGCAACAAGCGATATCCCGGAGGCGCAAATGCACAACGGCGAAACGGCTGATCTACCATTGTCGGAAAAGCAGAACGCGGAAACAGCCTTTCGAGGCGTGTGTACGGACTTTGGTTTTGCTTGGCAATGGCAGATCTTGCGTGGAGACGACGTGGTTCACGAAGGAGCCGCGTTGAGCGAAGCCGCCGCGTGGCGAGCCGTGAAATCAATGATACGCGTCTTCGGGAGCCTTGACAAAAACTCCGAGACCAACAGGCCGCAATCGGCCGTTTAGGGGGAAACTTATGCACCTGATTAGAGCGACGCTTGAGGACGGAGAGCACTTGCAATTCGAGTGCGATGACGCCGAGGACGTCCTTTCCGCGGCGTTGCGGAACAATATCATTCTGCTCTCGGAGTGCCACAAAGGGATTTGTACGACCTGCCGAGTGCATTGTTCAGATGGCGAATTTGAGTTGGGCAGAGGTGTAAGTGTTTATTCTTTGCCGCCTGAAGATCAAGACGAGGGCTTTACATTACTTTGTCAGACGTATCCGCGGTCGGATCTGGAAATTCAACTACCATACGGACTCGACCGCGTTTCGTTCGGCACGTCCCGGATCGAGGAGATCTACGAGGCAAGAATCGCGGTGATCGAGCGGTTCACGGAACATGTGGTCTCAATTTTCTTGGAACTGCGAGACGAGTTTGGCAAGCCTCGCGATTTTCGCTGGACTCCAGGGCAATATATAAAGCTCCGAGTACCGGGAACTGGCGAGTGGCGCAGTTATTCGATGGCCAATATCCCTGACGGAAGTGGGCGAGTCGAATTGATGGTGCGTTTGCTTGAGGACGGCGTCTTTTCCAATTACCTTCGAGAAAGAGTGAAGGTCGGGCAAGTCGTAGAGATAAAGGGTCCCTACGGAGAGTTTCAGGTCCACGCCAGTGTGAGTCCGCGCTACTTCGTCGGCGGCAGCACCGGTTTGGCTCCCCTGGTTTCCATGCTCAGAGGGATGGCCGAAGCCAACGATCCAGCACCCTGCAGACTGATTTTTGGGATGCGCAGCCAGGAATTCTTCTTTTACGCGAAGGAACTGGCGGCCCTGGCTGGGGCTCTGCCAGCGCTGTCGCTTGAACTTTCGCTCGAAACGCCGGATCCGGAATGGACTGGCCGCGTCGGTAACGTAGGCGAGGTGTTGTCGGTAATACTCAATGAAACTGGGGAAAAGCCCGATATTTACGTGTGCGGACCGGGACCGATGGTTCGGTTCGTAGAGGAGATTTGTCACGCTCGCGGAGTGCGGTCGGACCGTGTGTTCAGCGAGAAATTCTTGGCGTCAGGCTAAATGAGACGCGTAGGCCCCCTTCAGAACTCTACGGCAAGCAATTTCATGCGGGAAGTCGCGTGCGCGCTGGATGAGTCGCTGCGCGAAACCCGCGAGACGCAGGATCGTCTGGCGGCCGCGATAGGCGAGCAGAGGGTTGAGGAGCTACGAGAATACTGGCTTTCCGAACCGGACAGCGACGCAACTGCGGCTTTCCTTCAAAGAGCTGCCTACCGGGAAAGGCAGCTTGTGGCGGTCTGGGCCAAGCTCCGTAGGCTCGAGCATCTGAGGGTTGCGGCGGGGCGGGGAGTCATGAAAAGTTAGGTTTCGAGAAAACGGTTGGCAGTCTGAAGTGGGGAGCAAACCCTAACGGCGTGAGGCAATCATGCGATACGAAACGAAAGACAGGGAAGCAGAGCCGAGGAACGATAGAGAGGTGCGATGTTTTCTAAAGGACCTCGCGATTTCGTTCGACGACGCATGGAATAGTCTTCAGCGAAGAGAAGTAGAGTTGAAGAGCTGCCTCGGAGTCGATCGCGTCAGCGAACTTTGGAAGTTGAGGACCACTGAGCGCCGAGGAACCGAAGAGATCAACGAGCTATTGTCGGGCGCCACATATCGCGAACGCGATCTAGTGAATCTATGGAGCAGGCTGGAACGACTTGCGGCGATGCGGGCAAAAGCTGGACGAACCTCCCTCGTCATGTGCAGCGTTGATAGTGGGGAAGCTATCGCGCCGAGACTTCTCAGTGCAGAGGGGCCACGACCTTGAGCAGCATCGTATGTTATAACTCGGCAGCTTCGCGGGCGCTTTTGGGGGGGATGGGCGATCTTGCCAAAGCGGCAGCGAGTTCCCTCGGCCCGTGTGGGCGCACCGTTCTCATAGAGCACGTTGGTAAGCTGACCCCCAATGTTGTTAAGGATGGCTCGGCGATCTGCCGTGCAATCGAATATCGGGAGCCGGAAAAAGAGGTCGGGCGCAAATTGCTCGCGCTGCTTGGGAAGGAAATTGAACGCGATTTTGGCGATGGAGTTAGCGGAACGCTTGTCGCGACGGCCGCGGTTCTTGAAGCCGTAGTTCGGGCTCTCGCAGCTTATGTTGAGCCTAAATCGATTGTCGAAGGATTGCGGCTAGGCGTTGAAGATGCACGTGCTGCGCTAGAAGATTTGCGGCGACCGGTGACCGTAGATCGTATCAGGAGGATTCTCCCGAACGCGGTCTTTAGCGAAGGGGCAATTGCAGTTCTCGTCAGCGACGCCTTCCGCGAGGTCGGTGCCGAAGGAGATGTTCGCGCAGAGATTGCCGATACCATCGAAGATAGTCTGGAGATTGTTCAGGGCGCCCGCTACGAAAAGGGGTATCTGTCGTCGGCTTTTGTTACCGACAAGAGGAGCATGCGCGTCGAGTTTGACGCTCCGCTGGTGTTGCTGACTGACCGGGTGCTGGACGACTTTGGGGCGATTGCACCAGCGTTAGCGGTGGCGGCCGAGAAGGAACGGCCTATTGTGGTGGTTGCGGGGGGATTTGATGAAAACGTGCGGGCAGGTCTAATCATGAACAATGCCCGCGGGCGCGTTCGCTGTGCAGCGGTGCAGGCGCCTGCCTACGGCGAGACGCTGAGCGACTTCGTGGCCGATCTTGCAGTGTTGACGGGGGCTCGGGCGTTTCTTGAGGGACGAGGTGACTCGTTAGCCACGCTTGTCGCCGGCGATCTTGGTGGGTGCGAGCGAATCTTTATCGATGAAAGGTCCACTCTGATTCGAGGGGGTCAAGGGAGCGAAGAGGCTCTGCGTCAGCGCATCCACGAAGTACGCGCACAACTCGCTTTCCACGAACACAAGACCAAATCGTTCACCTCCAAGATGGGTTTGCAGGAAACAGCAGGAGATAGGATCAGGTTTCTTCAAGGAAAGTACGCGGAGATTTCCATCGGCGGGCGTAATGACCTTACAATTAAATACAGACTTGCGTTGGCAAACAAGGCAATCGGCGTGACACGCGTGTTGCTGCGAGGGGGAGCAGTTCCAGGAGGAGGTACAGGACTATCGGTAGCGGCCCGTAGACTTCGGGACCGGGCTCGAATATCGGTCGATCCGGGCGTCAAGAGCGGGTTATTGGCGCTTGCAGAAGGTTTGGCTAAACCGCAAAAAGTGATTCTGCGAAATGCTGGCGGCGAGACGGCGGGGGGCGAGTCGCTTGGACGCTGGTCCGGACTTCCTTGGGCTGGAATCGATGCGACAACGGGCAATGAAGTTGATCTATGGGCGGCTGGAATTGCCGATCCTTTTGAACTCGCGATCAAGGTCGTAGATTGCGCTGCAAGCCTCGCCGAGATGATTTGTCGGACAGGAGCGCTGCTCGTCAAGTCGCCGGTGGATATCGGGTTCTCGCCGGAAGAGGCGGCAGCCACCCGGGAGGTAATGTAGGGCTAAGCTCGCCCCGGCGGCCCTTTAGGGTTGCAGCCAGCGCGGTCCTTTATGTTGGGGCAATTTCGCCAAAGTGAAAGAGATTGAGGGAGAAACCATGAACAAGCCTGAATTCGTTCGTCCAACCGCCGCGCCTTTCAAGGAGCGCTATGGTAACTTCATCAACGGCCAGTGGACCGAGCCGGTCAGCGGGCGCTACTTCGCCAACCACTCCCCGGTGAATGGTCAGCTTCTTTGCGAGGTCGCCCGCTCGGAGGCCGCCGACGTGGAGTTGGCGCTTGATGCCGCCCATGCCGCCAAGACGGCCTGGGGCCGAGCCAGTGTCGCCGAGCGCGCTTTGCTCCTGAACAAGATCGCCCAGGTGATGGAGGACAATCTCGACCTCCTCGCCCGCGCCGAAACCTGGGACAACGGCAAGCCGATCCGCGAGACCCTGGCTGCCGACATCCCCCTCGCCATCGACCATTTCCGCTATTTCGCGGGCGCCATCCGCGCCCAGGAAGGCGGCATCTCCGAGATCGACCACGATACGGTGGCCTACCACTATCACGAGCCCCTCGGCGTGGTGGGGCAGATCATTCCGTGGAACTTCCCCCTGCTAATGGCCACCTGGAAGCTGGCGCCTGCGCTTGCCGCAGGCAATTGCGTGGTGATCAAGCCGGCCGAGCAGACCCCGGCCAGCATCCTGCTCCTCGCCGAGCTGATCGCCGACATCCTGCCGCCCGGCGTGCTCAACATCGTCAACGGCTTCGGCCTGGAAGCGGGCAAGCCTTTGGCCTCGTCCAACCGCATCGCCAAGATCGCGTTCACGGGCGAGACCACCACGGGCCGGCTCATCATGCAGTATGCCAGCCAAAACCTCATTCCGGTGACGCTGGAGTTGGGCGGAAAATCACCCAACATCTTCTTCGCCGACGTGGCGGATCAGGACGACGAATTCCTCGACAAGGCGGTGGAAGGCTTCGTCATGTTCGCCCTCAACCAGGGCGAGGTGTGCACCTGCCCGAGCCGCGCCCTCATCCATGAGAGCATCTATGATCGCTTCATGGAGAAGGCGCTCTCCCGCGTCGCCGCCATCAAACAGGGCGACCCGCTCGATCCCACTACCATGATCGGCGCGCAGGCCTCCTCCGAGCAACTGGAGAAGATCCTTTCTTACATCGACATCGGTCGCCAGGAAGGTGCCGAGGTGCTGATTGGCGGCGATCGCAGTGCGCTGCCCGGTGACCTCGCTGGCGGCTATTACGTTAAGCCCACCGTGTTCAAGGGCCACAATAAGATGCGGATCTTCCAGGAGGAGATCTTCGGCCCGGTGGTTTCGGTGACCACCTTCAAGGACGATGAGGAGGCGCTCGCCATAGCCAACGACACACTCTACGGCCTCGGCGCCGGCGTGTGGACCCGCGACGGCAACCGCGCCTATCGGGCGGGCCGTGCGATCCAGGCCGGGCGCGTGTGGACTAATTGCTATCACGCCTATCCGGCCCATGCGGCCTTCGGCGGCTACAAGCAGTCGGGCATCGGCCGCGAGAACCACGCCATGATGCTCGATCACTATCAGCAGACGAAGAACCTGCTGGTGAGCTACTCGCCCAAGAAGCTCGGCTTCTTCTGAGCGTTCTCTCACCTTAACAAAGAGAGCACGTGTCCGCTTAGTTAGCGACGCAAGCTAAGCGGGCCGGGGTCATGGATAAAGGCGCGGCCTTGGGGGCGCCTTTATCCTGCCCGGTGGGGCGAGACCCCGATCGTTCTGCCGGGCTCTGTTCAGTAAGCTGTCACCGGAGAATCAGATATGACCGACAAGATCGATCTAGAGCTGGTGACGGCCACCGATACTGCCCGCGCGCTGATCCGCGAGCTTAAGGTGCAGCACGGCCCTTTGATGTTTCATCAGTCAGGTGGCTGCTGCGACGGCTCTTCGCCCATGTGCTACCCGCGCGGCGATTTCATCGTCGGTGATCGGGATGTGCTCTTGGGCGAGATTGATGGTACGCCTGTCTATATTGGGGGCGACCAATTTGAGAGTTGGCGTCACACGCAGCTCATCATCGACGTCGTCCCAGGTCGAGGCGGCATGTTTTCACTCGATAACGGTACAGAGAGACGTTTTCTGGCCCGTTCGCGAACCTTTTCCGGAGACGAGATGTGTAGGGTCGATCGCGTCTCGAGATGAGGTGGATTCATTTACCTTCGTCGCCGATCCTGAAGCAACACATCAAAGCACCACCTGAACCGCCCCGAGTTTTCTAGACGCCTTCGGCTTTGGCTTTGTGCTGCCGTTCGAACTCGATTGGCGACAGCATCCCGTTCCGTGCGTGCTTCCGGGTGGGGTTGTAGAAGCCCTCGATGTAGCCGAATAGTTTCCGTCGTGCCTCGGCCCTTGAGGCATAAAGGCGATGACGGACCCGCTCGGTTTTCGGGGTGTGGAGGATGCTCTCGGTGGGCGCATTGTTCAAGCAATCTCCCTTGTAGGTCCTGGATGGCGAGATGTCCGCGGCGGTCATCGACGAACTCTACCTAAGTCTGAAGGAAAACCGTCGTCGCAAAGCGCTTGCTTGACAATTGTGGCTCTTCTATAAATAGTTATATTGGCTATTGAAGCGATAGGAGACTTTCGACCGCGATGGAAGGCAGGGGATGAGCTGTCGATTTGGAGACGGTTTCGGAGCGTCATCTCCATTTTGGGGCAAAGCCGAAACTCAGCGAAATTATAGCAAGTCTAAATGTTCTTCAATGTCAAGCCAAACAACAAATGACTATGGAAACAGCGAGGGCATCCAATGATAAAAGTCAGCCTCCCTGATTGCAGGTGGCAGAAATGTCTCGAACATGCAATGTACTTGACTTCCGTGGCCGGGCTTCTCGCCCTTCTCTCCGACGGGGCAGGCGCAGCGGACTTCCCGTCTGCGGTCAAGACGCCGGCGACAGACACCTGGAATCCCTGGCTTCTTCGTGTGCGGGCCATCTATGTGTTGCCGGAAGACGGCGGCTTGGTTAATGGTGTACCCTTTTCGGATCTCTCCTATTCTGATATGGTGGTCCCGGAATTAGATATTTCTTATTTCATTGATAAAAATTTCGCTGTTGAAACCATCGTCGGAACGACCGCACATACGATCTATGGTCAAGGCTCTCTTGCCGGCTTGGATGTGGGCGAGGTGTGGATCCTACCGTTTACAGTGACCATCCAGTATCATTTCGATGGATTTGGCAAATTTAAGCCATACGTTGGCGCTGGACCAAACTACACAGTATTTTACAATCAAAGCGAGCACAATGTCGCCGGTCTCGACGTGAAAAACGCATGGGGTTTTGCGTTACAGGCGGGATTTGACCTTATGATTGATCAACACTGGGGAATTAATGTTGACGTAAAAAAAGTTTTTGTAAAGCCAAACTTTGATGTCGTGGTTGGGGGCAGCCACTTGACCGGCACCGCGGACCTCAACCCCTGGCTAATAGGCACGGGCGTTAGCTACCGCTTTTAGCTGGCAGGCGAAGAGTCTGTAGCAGCGGCCTCTCTCCGGGTTCGATTCCGTGGATGCCGCTCCGTCCGGCATCCACCAGCGCGACATGTGGGTTTCGGCCGCGCCCTCAGAAGCTCCCGACCAGCGAGTCCAGCACGATCACCACCACGAGGGCGAGGAGCCATAGCTCGTGTCGCGCCCCACCCGCTCGCCCCGGATCTCCAGGACCCCCATCTGGTTGATGGAGCCAGCGAACGCTGGCGCGCCTTCAGCCTTTTCCGCCGGCATGGATTCGCCGGTGATGCGTGACTGGTCCACATAGGAATGGCGGCTGGCCACCGCCCCGTCCACGGGCACCTTCTCCCCGGGGCTCACCAGCACCAGGTCGCCCGCCACCACCTGTTCCAGCGGCAAGGTAAGGATCTGGTCGTCGCGCCTTACCTTGGCCGTCTTGGGCACGAAGTCCACCAGGTCGCGGATGGCGCTGCGCCCACGCGCCACCGTGAGGTGCTCCAGTTCCTCCGCCACCAGAACGAACGCCGTAACCACCAGAGCTGTGAAGATCTCGGCGATGGCGGCGGCGGCGAGGATGGCGATGCTCATGGACAGTTCCATGGTCATCCGGCGAGCCAGCAGATTCCGGATGGCCTCGCTCAAGATCGGCCAGGCGGCATAAGCCAGGGCGACAAGACCAACGATGCTGACGGAGGCAACGGGTTCGTACACCTTGAACCAAACGGCGGCTGCACCGAGCACGGCGACAACGATCCGCACTATCGCCAAGCGGTCAAACGGCTGATGCGTGCATACGGGGTCGCTGCATCCATTCGACGGCACAGTGGCCGCCAGTGCCCGTTCGAGATTCGCCGTAATTTCCCGGGCGTCCATCTTCCATTCCAGACTTGGTCAGTCGCGTCATATTTTAGAAAATTTCTAAACTAGATGGGGCGTCAAGCGCAATGGGCAAATGGTCGCCTCTGAGTCAGATTGAAGGGCGTCGGACGCATGAGGCCTCACGCCCGCATCACTGGACCGCTTTCCCGAAAGACAAGACGGATGCGCGCGCCGGCCCCGTGGGCATTCTCGATCCGCACCACGCCGCCGTGCAGCGTCATGATGGTGAAGACGATGGCGAGCCCCAGCCCGGCGCCTTCGGGCTGGCTCCGGTCAAGGCGGCGAAAGCGCTGCAGAACCTCGGTCCTGCGGTCTTCCGGTATGCCCGGCCCGTGATCGCGCACATCGAGCTGCGGGCCGGGGCCGACGGTGACCTCCACCCGGGTGCCCGCAGGGGTATGGGTCAGGGCGTTTTCCACCAGATTGCGTAGCGCTCGGCCGATGGCTTCGCCATGCCCGTGCACCGCCACAGCGCCCTGATCCATAAACGAGATGGAGTGCCCGCGCGCGAACGCCAGCGGGGTGAGTTCTGTCACCACCTCTCGGGCGATGGCGGCGAGATCGGCGCGCCGGTCCGGGTCAAGCTCCAGCGCGGTGGCGTGGGACATGTCGAGCATCTGGTTCACCAGCCGCTTCATGCGCTGGGCATCCACCTCCAGCTTGGCTTTCTCCGGGCTGTCCGGCAGCTTGCCGATGGAGAGCATCATCACGGCGAGCGGCGTACGCAGCTCATGGGCGGCGTCGCCGGCGAAATCCTTCAGTGCGCGTACCGAGCGCTCGATGCGCTCCAGCATGGCATTCACCGCGCTCACCAGCGCCGCAACCTCCCGGGAGGAGGCCTCCGCCTCTATGCGGGTCTCAACCTGGGCGGGGTCGATGGCGTTGATCGCGGTGATGGTCCTTTGCAGGGGACGCAAGGTCGATCGCACCACGGAGAAGTTGAACAACAAGAACATCAAAGACAGCAGCAGCAGCGGAAAGATCACGTGAAAGCGGATCTCATTGAAAATCACCGGCACGAACGGCTGGAAGCCGTGGCCGAAGATGGCCACCGTGATCCAGAACGGATGCTGCTCCACTGCGACCCGGCGGGTGCCGCTCAGCAGGAAGCGCTGGCCCCAGCTTTCCCGCTGGGTACGGATCACCAGGAACGAGGCGGGCGGCTCGTCAGCGATCTTCAGGTCGCCGTCATTAAAGCGGGCGATGACGCCGCCCCCGAGCTCATGGATCAGGAAGGCGCGGCGCGTTCCCGCCGCGATCGGCTGGCGCAGCGCTTCAGGCACCGCGCCATCGACCAGCATTTGAGGAATGTCGCCGGCGATGCGATCCGCCTCGGCGGTCACCAGCAGTTGGTCAAGCTCGTTGGGGTTGCGGACATACATCCACACCACGGCCGCCAGCTCCACCACCAGGAACACGAGCCCCACCAAGGCAAGTCGGACCGAAAGGCGGAAGAAAAGCGTGCGGGGCGTGCCGGAAGCCGGGCCATGCGTCATCGCGGGGCGCCCCGTTCCACCCGTCCTGTCTGCGCCGCCGATGCGAGCATGTAGCCGATGCCGTGGGCCGTATGCAGGACCACCCGCGCTTTCTCGGCGGCCAGGCGTCGCCGCAGGCGGGAAACCACCGCCTCCAAAGCATTGGGCGAGACCTCGCTGGAAAGGGCGTACATGGTGTCCTCAAGGCTGGCCTTGCTGACCACATGGCCGGCGCGGCGCATAAGGCGTTCCAGCAGGTCGCACTCGCGCGGCGGCACATGGATCACCCGGCTGGAAATCCGCACCTCCCGCGCGATGGTATCGAACTCGAGGTTCTCGACGTTCAAGGTCGTGCCGAGGCAACCGCCGGGGCGGCGCAGCAGGGCACGGCAGCGGGCCGCCAGCTCGGGCATGTCGAACGGCTTCACCAGATAGTCGTCAGCGCCCGAATCCAGACCTCCCACCCGGTCGCCAAGGCCGTTGCGGGCGGTGATCACCAGGATGGGCGTCGTGTTGCCCGCGCGCCGCACGGCGCGGACGAAATCGATCCCGTCCCCGTCCGGCATGCCGAGATCGATGAGGAAAAGGTCGTATCGGTCGAGTGCCACGCTCTCGCGCGCGGCACTCAAGCTGCCGAAGCGGTCGAGCACGAAGCCCTCCGCTTCCAGACCTTCCGCGATCAGGTTCGCGAAGCGGGGATTATCCTCGGCGAGCAGGACCCGCATGGTCGATGTCCGTTCCAGACGCGTGGCGTTTGCGCCCCGTAATCATGGCGAGAGGCAGGTTTTCCCGGTGGACCACGCTCTCGGCGATCGCCGAGAGCACGTGCACTGCCGCCATGGCGAGAATAAGATTGGCCGTGATCTCGTGCGCCTCCTGCACCCATTCCACGCCCCAGAAGATGTCGAGAGTCTGCATCCACCCGGTGAGGCAGGCGAGCGTGATGAGGCCCATGAGCGCCAGCGCCATGGCCCCGCCTGCCGGATTATGCCCCACATACCGCCGGTCGCGACGGGCGACGACGGCGCGCAGGTGGGACAGGACCGCCCATGGCGAGGTAACGAAATTGGAGAAGCGGGCGTGACGGCTGCCAATGACGCCCCACACGATCCGCACGGCCAGCGCCGCGGCGATGACATAGCCGACATAGCGATGGGCGCTCTTGCCGCCCTCCAGCGCAAAGCTGTTCAAAATGATGCCCAGCACCACCGTCCAGTGGAAGAGCCGCACCAGCGGATCCCACACCGGCACAGTGTCCGGGCCCGCACCCGCGGGTCCAGCGACGGTGCGAGAGGTGGTGGGCGCTTGATATGGGGAGGACATGACTCAGTCCACGTTGTTCTCGACGATCTCGCTGGTCACTGGATTGAAATATACCTCTGCTTTCTTGCCGTCCTTGTTGTAGCCATAGATCTCGTAACATCCAGACGTTGTCTTTTTGAACACCTTGATATTCTTGAAACCCATCTCGGCAATCTTCTGCTTCATGACCTCCTCGCTCAGCCACTTTTCTTGCGGCTCCCTGGTGCAGGTGGGACTGGCCAGGGCGGCGGAGGAGAGAAGGCACAGACCGGCGGCGGTGGTCAGAAGTACATTGTGATACATCGGCTTCACCTCATGCTCTGGGAGACGGGACGGGGCCGGCCTCGCTCGGTGCCTTCTGTTAAAGAGTGGTGCTGACAAAAGCCTGACGAGAAGCAATGGCGCGCCGAACACGACAACACCCAGGATGAATGCGTTCGAATACTTATCGTCGTCAGGACTTGGTCAGGTCGCGCGCCTATTGAGGAGGTCGCCGCTCCGCTGGGCGACACCTTGATTTCCTGGGAGACCGATCCATGACAATCATTCGCAACCTTTTCGTCGCCGGTGCGCTCGTCGGCGCCTCGCTCGCCGCCGCCCCTGGCTTTTCGGCCGAGACGCTGAACCCGCAGACCCAGAAGAATCTGGAGGCGGCCATGCACGGTGAAGCCTTCGCGAACCTGAAGTACCAGGCCTATGCCGAGCAGGCGCGCAAGAGCGGCCATCCCGAGATCGCCAAGCTGTTCGACGAGAGCGCCAATGTGGAGGCCAACGAGCATTTTGCCCGCGAGGCCGATGCCCTTGGCCTCGTCAAGACCGACGAGGCAAACCTGCTCGACGCCTCGGCGGGTGAGCGCTACGAGAACACCGAGATGTACGTGAATTTCGCCAAGCAGGCGGCTGCGGTGGGGGACAAAAAGGTCGCGGAACTGTTCCGGCAGATCGCGGCGGATGAAGGCGACCACTACGCGGCCTACAAAGCCGCGGCCGAGAAGCTGCGCGCTGGAAAGTGAACCAATTGAGCGGCGTCATATATCATGGCGCCGCTCGTATAAATTATCATCAATATATAATGACATATTGAGACGGATCATTTATTTGAAGGATAGATTTAAATACCGCGGCCTGCGACGGCCTCTGCAATCCACACCTTCTGACGAACGCGACACGCCGCCCGGAGCAAGATCAATACGGAACAGCACGTCGTCGGCCTTGAGCGGGGCGTTCGGCGCAACCGGCGCCTCGCCCGGCACGATCGCGACCGATCGGTGCCCAGCCGCTACCGGCTTACCATCGGTGTCGGAGCCGCTTGATCATCGCTGATCCTTCATATCTCGGTGCCGGCCACTGGCCGCTCCGCCAACGCAAAACTCTGAAGCTTTCGGGCTTTATTGCAGTCGACGTCCGCCGTGGTGATGACTGCCATGAACGCTGCCCTGACGATCTCTTTCCGTGTGGCCTCAGGGAATTCCTGTCGCACCGCATCAAACAGCTGCTTCGGACTAAGGTCAGGCGCAGCCAGCCGAACCAGCACGGCACAAATCTCCTGAACGCGTTTCGTAGCCATGAGAGACGCATCCTTCAACATCATGCTCGATGGCATGCAGAATGCCTTCCGAGCCCGCCGGGCGCAGTGACCACTTTCGCGAGATCGGGCGCATGTCTCGTCCCACCAGGTGGCGCACACTTAAATCGAGCTTGGCGTAGCGCCTTCGGCAGCTACGGATCACTTTAGCTCTTTCCGAACGGATTTTGCTGCTTGAAATCGAGCGCGCGTGCGCTCGTCGGCGCCGGGACCTGGCCTGAAACGCAGATCCTCCGGGCCGACCTCCGCGCCATCTCTGTCAACCAGCTTGACCCTAGGCAACCGGCGACCACATTGGTCCGTCACCACCACAGGCGGGCGGTTCTCGGAGGCGAATTGGTCACCCCATTGCTGAAGGGCGACCAATGCCGGAGCAAGCGCGCGGCCCTTCTCCGTAAGGCTGTAGATCGGGCGCGCCAACGCGCCGCCTCGCAGCAAGACCCCAGCCGCACAGAGGCGCTCGAGCCGATCCGACAGCGTATTTCGCGCCATGCCAAGGCTGCGCTGAAACTCGGAAAACCTCTGCGCCCCCAGGAATGCGTCGCGAATGATGAGGAGTGTCCACCAGTCGCCAACGTCATTGAGCGCGCGGGCGAGCGAGCAGTTGAACGTCGCGAGATCGGTCTTTCCTGGCACGGTTGCACGTTGGAATTATTGCAGTTATAGTCTCAGTCTGCAACTATTTTAGAATTCGGACAAGCGCCATGACCGAAGGCAGGCAGGTCGAGACGAAAGATGCCGCCAGCGCCGCAATCCGGATTGGCGGCGCCGGGGTGGTGCTCGGCGCAGTCATGATTGCCGTCGTCAGCGGACTCTAATGCGGCGTCGCCCACGGCGGCGACGATGCCCGTGGTGACGGCGCGGCTGCCGGAGGCGCTCGAAGCCCTGAGAGCGAGCGACGGCATGCAGCTGTGGTGGATTGGCGTGGTGGGCTTGACGGGGGATGTCATCTTCGCTGCGGCCGCAATGATGGTCGCCTTTGGTCTCGTACTGCGCGGGCAGCCGATCAAGGCGGCGGGATGGCTCGGGATCGCGCTCAGCAACATCATCTTCGTCAGTGTCGACGCGCTCGTTGGACGAACTTTGGTGGCGGCCGCTTCGAGCGGCACTTCGGAGGCCGGGTTTGTCGCGACCAAGAGTTTCTCCGATGCTCTGTTCATTTCGGGAACCTTCGCCTTCGGAGCGGGGACATTGCTCCTGTTCGGGCCAGTGCTGATCCGGAGTGGAACGTTTTCATCGCGCGCGATCTCGTTCCTCGGAATCGCCGTCGGATTGCTCGGTGTCGGTGCTGCGCTGATCTGCCTGTTCGGCGCCGACGCGGGCCAACTGCTGGGTCTTGTGATCGCTGCAGGCTCGGCGATCTTTCTGATTGTCGGCATGCGAGCGGCGAAAGACGCCCTTGCCTAGCCCGCATTATGCAGCGCTTTGAGCTTTGTGCCGCTTGCGGCGCAGTTTTTGGGTGATGCGATCGAGAGTTTTTGGTCACACCGACGCGCATTTCCGTCACCGGCGGCGTGGCCAGAGTTCGAAGAGGAAGGGTTTGCGGGTTGACGGGACAGGTTTGGTTTTCGGGGCGTGGCGCCGCGCCGCTCAGGTGGCGAGGCGCGGGATTTTTTCGAGTGCGAAACGCAAGATGTCCTGTCCGCAGCACGATGTCGGCAAATGAATCCTGATCATCGTCTTCATCTCGACGACGCGCGCGGCGATCTTGATCAGCCGCAGGCGCAGCGTGTCGAACTGCGCGACGCGCCACATCGATCGCCGCGGCATTGACTGGCGCAAGCCCCACATCAACCAGTAGGCGCCGGCGTGCAGGAACAAACGCAGCTGGTTGGCGCTGGCCTTCATGCAGGACGTGCGGTCCGCCGCCAGATGCGTCTTCCAGGATTTGATGTGATTCTCGGCCTGACCTCGTCGGCAGTACACGTCCTCGTAAAGCCTGCGCGCGTTGCGGGTCGTCAGATTGGTGACGACAAAGCGCGTATCGGGTCCGTCCGCGCTGGCCTCGACGCGGGCGATGATGCGCTCGACGCGGCTCCAGCTTTGTGCGCCGTCGAGGAACTCCTTGAAGCGTCGAACCTTGCCGTTTTTGGGCGTAGCCTCGAACGTCGCCGTCGCTTTGGCCTTGAGGGCCAGGATGTGCGCTCGCAACGTCGAGGTCGGCGCCACGCCGAAGACGAAGTCGAGACCGTTGGCGCGGCAGAAGTCGATCGTCTCCGGCGTGCAATAATGGCTATCGCCGCGCAGCAGGATTTCGGTCTTGGGCCAATGGCTGCGAACGGCGAGCAACAGGCGGCGCAAGAAGGCCCTGATCTCCTTGCCGCTGGGCCGGCTGGCGGGACGCAGAATGGCGGTGACGAAGCGACCGGCGCCGTCGAACACGACGATCGGCTGAAAGCCGTATTCGTCATAGTGCGCATTGAACAACCGCAATTGCTGGCCGCCATGGACGGCGTCGAACGTGTCGTCGATGTCGAGGGTGATGCGCTTGGGGACCTGCGTGAACGATTCGCAATAGAGGTCGACCATGGCGTGGCCCATGCGCAGCAGGGCGCGGGCGTCGGGCAGATTTTCCAGACGCGAGATCGTCGACTGCGAACACAGATCGCGGTCTGAGGGCGAAAGATCATGCGCCATCTTGAAGACGGGATCGACGCGAAGGCTGTTGGCGTCGTTGCCGTCCTCGTAACCCGCGGCGATCATCAGCAGGCGAAACCGGATGATGTCGGCGAGCGTGTGCGTGATCTGCTCCGGCGCGCGCGGATCGACAATGCAGGCGGCCATGCGTTCGGCGACGCGAAGACGTTGCTCGACCTCGCGCAACACCAGCACGCCGCTGTCCGACGACAACAATCCGCCGTCGAATTTGGCGACGACAGGCTTGCCGGAAACAGGTGACAGGCCTGGCAACGGCAGCATCGGATCAATCATGGCGGGTGTGGCCTTTTGAAATCGCGTTGATTGGCGTCGACAACCAAATCATACACGAAATCAGCTCGTTAAGCTGCATCCGCCTGCTTGCGCTGCATAATGCGGGCTAGAGCGTTTTCCGCTCATAATGGCTCATATCCTGCGGCCATGAAGAAGTTCTGGCATTCCTTTGGCGTGAAGCAGTCGATGAGGCGACCGATGGCGTCCCACAGGCCGGCGACGGAGCGCTCGGCGGCATTGCGCAGGAGCGCCTTGAGCTTTGAGAATGCCTTCTCGATGGGATTGAAGTCGGGGCTGTAGGGCGGCAGATAAAGCAGACCGGCGCCGGCAGCCTCGATGGCGGCGCGGACCTGAGGCCCCTTGTGGGAGCCGAGATTGTCCATCACCACCATGTCGCCTGGCGAAAGCTCGGGACTGAGAACCTGTTCCACATAGGCCTGGAATGCCACGGCGTTGATCGGGCCGTCGAGTACCATGGGTGCGACCATGCCGGTGGATCTCAGGCCGGCGACGAAGGTGGTCGTCTTCCAGTGGCCGTGCGGCACGCCGACCCGCAGGCGTTTCCCGCGCCGGCAACGGCCGTGGCGGCGCGCCATGTTGGTGGAAGCCCAGGTCTCGTCGATGAAGACGAGCCGCTCCGGGTCCAGGTCCAGTTGGCCGTCGAACCAGGCTTGGCGCTGTTTCAGGATATCGGGGCGGTCCTGCTCGGCCGCGTGCGCGGTCTTTTTTTCCAAGTGATGGCGTGACGGTCGAAGAAGCGCCAAAGCGTGCCGATGGCGAAGCGGTGCCCGTGGGCGGCCAGCTGATGCTGAAGCTCCATCAGGGTGATGTCGCCTGTCTCCTCCACCAGCTTCAGGATCAGGTCGGCCTGCGCCTCGATCCGGGCGGAGAGGGTGTCACCGCCGCGCGGCTTGGCCGCGACGCTTCCGGTTTCCCGTACCCTGGCGCACCAGCGCACGGCGCTGGCGATACTCACTCCGAAGCGCTCGGCCGCCTGCCGCCGCGACATCCCGCCCTCGACGGCGGCAACCACCCGCTCCCGCAGGTCCAAAGACAGCGTCCTGGCCATGCATGTCGGCCTCCCTCTCCGACACGAAGCTCGAATCAGAACGCCGCTGATTTGGGAATCCCAGCCGAATCAAAACGCGAGGAAAACGCTCTAGCTAGCCGGCACTGTCCGAAGTGCCAAGGAACGGCTCGGGCAGAGCGGTTGGCCGCACGCCAGGCTGAGCTGCTCCCGGTAACCTACTTCCACGTCGTGTTCACGCTGCCGGCACCGGTGGCCG
>NZ_JAIVFN010000077.1 GCF_030015065.1 Xanthobacter autotrophicus
CCGACGGCAGGGTGAAGCCGGCCCAGGCGGCCAGCCCGCCCAGCAGCCCGCCCCCGCGCAGGAGGCCGAGGGCGAAGCCGAGCTGGCTCGACGCCGGGCCGGGCAGGAACTGGCATAAGGCGACGAGATCACCATAGGCGGCGTCGTCCAGCCAGCGCCGGCGCAGCACCAGCTCGTCGCGGAAATAGCCGAGATGGGCGATGGGGCCGCCGAAAGAGGTGAGACCCAGCTTCAGGAAGGCGCCGAAGACCTCGCCGGGAGAGCCCTGCACGCCCGGGCCCTGCATGCTGGGGCCCTGGGCATCCTCGTGCCGGGAATCTTCGCCCCGAACGTCCCTGCCATGCGCGCCCGTCTCGCGGGCGTGCGGCACGCTTTGCTCGGTCATGGCCTGCGCCCCCATGGTGGAGCTTCGATGGCACTGCCGGCAGCTGGTCGTCAAGGCGGCGGGCCGGTTCCGCCGCGCGGCACGAAAACGCAGCGGCCCCATGCGGGGCCGTGCCGAAGGGGCCGTTGCAGCAAAAAACGCCTCCCCTGGAGGGCATTTCACCGGTCCGCTTGCGATGCAGGCTGACCAGCGTGTGCTCCACGGGAGGCGGAAGACGGACCTTGCGGTCCTGTCCGGCAGGTCCCCGCACGCCCATCCGTGGATGAGCGTCACCCGCCGGCTCTATCGCAGGACCTCATTCTTGAGGTGGATACCGGTTGCCGTCCCGTCAACGCGGGGCGGCGGGGCGCGTCGCCATTTTTCGAGGGCGACGCGCCCTCTCACTCGGCCGCCACCACCCGGGCCGTGGCGGCCTGGGGCTCGACCCCTTCCTCCAGCTCGTCTTCCAGCGAGAAGTGCTCGCCGTTGAGGGCGCGGCTGAGCCGGTCCCTGTCGAGCTCGCCTTCCCAGCGGGCGACGACGATGGTGGCCACCGCATTGCCGATGAAGTTGGTGATGGCCCGGCACTCCGACATGAAGCGGTCTATGCCGAGGATGAGGGCGAGGCCCGCCACCGGCACCGACGGCACCACGGAGAGCGTCGCGGCGAGGGTGATGAAGCCCGCGCCGGTAATGCCCGCCGCGCCCTTGGACGAGAGCATGGCCACCAGCAGCAGCAGGATCTGCTCCTCGAAGGACAGGTGGATGCCGGTGGCCTGCGCGATGAACAAAGCGGCCAGCGTCATGTAGATGTTGGTGCCGTCGAGGTTGAACGAATAGCCCGTGGGGATCACGAGGCCCACCACCGGCTTGGCGCAGCCGGCGCGCTCCATCTTCATCATGAGGCCGGGCAGCGCCGCCTCGGACGAAGAGGTGCCGAGCACGAGCAGCAGCTCCTCGCGGATATACTTCAGCAGCTTCCACAGGGAAAAGCCGTTGTAGCGCGCCACCAGCCCGAGCACCACGAAGATGAACAGGGCGGCGGTGATGTAGAAGGTGACGATCAGCATGGCGAGGTTCGCCACCGAGCCGATGCCGTACTTGCCGATGGTGAAGGCCATGGCGCCGAAGGCGCCGACCGGGGCCGCCTTCATCAGGATCGCCACCAGCCGGAACATGGCCGCCGAGGCCGCGTTCAGGATCGTCATCACCGGCTCGCCGGCCTCGCCGACGCCGCCGAGGGCGATGCCGAACAGCACGGCGAAGAACAGCACCTGCAGGATGTCGCCAGAGGCGAGCGCCGACACCGGCGTCGCCGGGATGATGTTCATCAGGAAGCCGATGATGGAGCTGTCGTGCGCCTTCGACGTATAGGTCGCCACCGCCTTCGGATCGAGGCTCGCGGGATCGATGTTGAGGCCGACGCCGGGCTGCACCACGTTCGCCACCACGAGGCCGATGAGCAGCGCGAGGGTGGAGAAGGTGAGGAAGTAGATCATGGCCTTGCCGGCCACGCGCCCGACCTTGGCAAGGTCCCGCATGCCGGCGATGCCGGTGACCACGGTGAGGAAGATGACCGGGGCGATGACCATCTTCACCAGCTTGATGAAGGCGTCGCCGAGCGGCTTCAGGCTGGCGGCGAAATCCGGATAGAAATGGCCGAGCAGGCAACCCGCCACGATGGCGACGATGACCTGGAAATAGAGGTGGTGGTAGAATTTGCGCGGATGCGCCGGCACCGCCATGGCGGGAATTGCATGGGCCATTGGAGAGTTCCTCCGCCGGGGCCTTGGTGCCTCTTGGTCTGGGCACTTCAGGCGCCGGATGCTTCATTGACGGGATGGCGCGGGCGCCAGGTACGCACCCCCTTGCGCAAGCTGCATGCCAGTCCCGCGTCACACGCGTATCTTTGCTAGTCGATTGTGATCGAAGGGGAATTTTGAGGCGACCGGAAATAGGCCTCGACTCGGCGTGCGGATAGATGCACTCTCACTTTCAGTTGCGTGCGGAAAACCGCACAGCCTGAGAACGGAATCCGGGAGTGGATGCGTCCGCCAGCCAAGGTCATCCGGCGTCGCGCCGACGGCCCATCCTCACGGCCGCGGGGGTGCTGGTGGCGGTCGCCCTCGTCATGCTGGGGCTCGACCGGGTGGCCGACTTCGCCGCGCGGCGCTGGGCCCTCGCCCAGGTGGAGGCGAGCGCGGCCACCGCCGCCGCCCTGCGCGTCGCCGTGCTGCGCAGCGAGATCGAGAAGCAGCGCTCCCTGCCCTTCGCCCTGGCCCAGGACCCGGACGTGCGCCGGGCGCTGGAAACCGGGAATGCGGCGCGCATCGCCGCCCTCAACCGGCGGTTCGAGGCGCTGGCGGCCGGCGCGCGCACCGGCGTCATCTATCTCATCGACGCCGACGGCCACACGGTGGCGGCCAGCAACTACCGCACCCCCGAAAGCTTCCTCGGCAGCGACTACGGCTTCCGCCCCTATTTCCGCCTCGCTTTGGCCGAGGGACGAGCGGAGCATTTCGCGTTCGGCACGGTCAGCCGCCGCCCCGGCCTCTATCTCGCCCAGAGGGTCGAGGCCGACGGCGCGCCCCTCGGCGTGCTGGTGCTCAAAGCCGAGTTCGACGCGTTGGAGGATGAGTGGCGACGCTTCGCCGAGCCCACCTTCGTCACCGATACGCGGCACATCGTGCTCATCTCCAGCGTGCCCGCCTTCCGCTTCCGCACCACGGTCCCCCTCGACCAGGTGGAGCGCGAGGCGATCCGCGAGAGCCTCCAGTTCGGCGACGCCCCCCTCGACCTCATCGACCTCGACCCCTCCCCCTCCGATCCGTCCGTCAAGCGGTTGCGGCTGCCCGGGCCCGCCAGCGGGCAAGCCAGCAGCCAGGCAACAAGTAGCCAGGCAAGTGCCCAGACGAGCGCGCAGGGCGGCGGCCCGGCGGGCGGCCCCCAGGCCAAGCGCGAGGACTTCCTCGAAGCCAGCCTGCCGGTGCCCACCACCGACTGGACCCTGTCCGTGCTGGCGCCCACCGCGGGAACCACCAATCTCGCCGCCACCGCCGCGCGCGCGTCCGCGGCCCTCCTCGGCGTGGTCGGCATCGGCTCGGCGAGCCTGTGGCGCACCCGCCGCCGCCGCCGCGCCCGCGCCGAGGCACGGGAGGCGGAAGCCCGGCGGGAGCTGGAGGCGCGGGTCGCCGACCGCACTGCCGAGCTCAGCGCCGCCAACGCCCAGCTGCGCACCGAGATGGAGGAGCGCCGGCGCGCCCGCCTCGCCATCGACGCCCTGCAGGACGAGCTGGTGCAGGCGTCAAAGCTCGCCGTGCTGGGCCAGATCGCCGCCGGCGTCGCCCATGAGGTGAACCAGCCGGTGGCGGCCATCCGCACCTTCGCCGAGAATTCCCGCGCCTTCCTGGCCCAGGGCCAGCCCGGTCCGGCGGTGGAGAACCTTGAAACCATCGCCGCCCTCACCGAGCGCATCGGCGCCATCACCGGCGAATTGCGCGCCTTCGCCCGCAAGTCCGCCGCGCGCCTCGAGCCGGTGGAGCTGGGCACCGTGGTGGACGGGGCGCTGCTGCTGCTGCGCTACCGGCTGCTGCAGAACGACATCACCCTGAGCGTCGCCCTCGACCTGCCGGAGGCGAAGGTGACGGGCGACCGGGTCCGCCTGGAGCAGGTCTTCGTCAACCTCATCCAGAACGCGGCCGAGGCGCTCGACGGGCGCCGGGACGGCGATATCCGCATCACCTCGTCCACCGGGCCGGACACGGTGGAGGTCACCGTGGCCGACAACGGCCCCGGTCTGCCGCCGGAAGTGCTGGGGGCGCTGTTCCTGCCCTTCACCACCACCAAGCCGCAGGGGCTGGGGCTGGGGCTCGTGATCTCCAAGGACATCATCACCGAATCGGGCGGCACCCTGACCGTCGCCAATGCGGGCGGCGCCGTCTTCACCATCACATTGCCACGAGCCGCATGCGGCTCGCAGATTTGAGACAGGCTTCCGAGGGAACCGCATGAGCGATGTCGCCTTCATCGACGACGACGACCTGCTGCGCGCCGCCAACGTGCAGGCGCTGATGCTGGCCGGCCTCACCGTCACCGGCTACGCGTCCGCGCTTTCGGCGCTGGAGGAGATCGGCGCCGATTTCCCCGGCGTGGTGGTCAGCGACGTGCGCATGCCGGGCATCGACGGGCTGGAGCTGTTCCGGCGGCTGAAGCGCATCGATCCGGACCTCTCGGTCATCCTCATCACCGGCCACGGCGACATCGCCATGGCGGTGGATGCCATGCGGGAGGGGGCCTACGACTTCCTCGCCAAGCCCTATGCCAACGACCGGCTTCTCACCAGCGTGCGCCACGCCCTCGACCGGCGGAGGCTGGTGCTGGAGAATCGCGAGCTGAAGCGCTCGGTGGAGGCGGCCAGCGAGGACATGCCCCTGCTCGGCACCACCCCGGTGATGGCGCGCATGCGCCAGATGCTGCGCCAGATCGCCGATGCCGACGTGGACGTGCTGGTGGAGGGCGAGACCGGCTCCGGCAAGGAGGTGGTGGCCAACGCCCTGCACCGCTGGAGCCGCCGCGCCTCACGGCCGTTCGTGGCGGTCAATTGCGGCGCGCTGCCGGAAACCGTCATCGAGAGCGAGTTGTTCGGCTACGAGGCCGGCGCCTTCACCGGCGCGCTCAAGAAGCGGGTGGGGCGCATCGAGCATGCCAATGGCGGCACCCTCTTCCTTGACGAGATCGAGGCCATGTCGCCGGCTTTGCAGGTGAAGCTGCTGCGGGTGCTGGAGGCGCGCGAGATCGCCCCGCTCGGCACCAACGACACGCGGCGCGTGGATATCCGCGTGGTGGCCGCCTCCAAGGTGGACCTGCCGGCGCTGGTCAAGCAGGGCGCCTTCCGCGAGGACCTCTATTATCGCCTGCACGTGGCCGCCGTGCGCATCCCCGCCCTGCGCGACCGACGGGCCGACGTGCCGCTGCTGTTCGGCCATTTCCTCGCCCGCGCGGCCGAGCGCTTCAACCGGCCGCCGCCGGAGCTGGACGCCGCGGTGCGCAGGCACCTCGCCGAGCACGACTGGCCGGGCAATGTGCGCGAGCTGGTGCACTATGCCGAGCGCGTGGCGCTGGGGCTGGTGGAGGATATCAGCGCGCCGCCCGTCCCCGCCGAGGCCACTGACGGGACCCTGCCGGAGCGGGTGGACCGGTTCGAGGCCGGCGAGATCCGCGCCGCGCTGGAAGCCAGCCAGGGCGACATCCAGGCCACGGTGGCGGCACTCGGCATTCCGCGCAAGACCTTCTACGACAAGCTGCGCCGCCACGGCATCGACCAAACCGCCTACCGGCAAGGCCGCCAGGGCGCGCGGTGAGGGTGGTGCGGAAAGCCGCCATCAAGGGCTGACGCGGCCCCCTCCCCGCACCGAAGCCGGATGTTTCCGGCTTCGGCTCTTGGGGAACCGAACTCGGCAACAGCCGAGTTCGGGCGGGAGAGGGTTCCCACCGTACCCAGTCGCGACAACTGCCCCAAAACCTCAGGCTGCCTCAGGGACTGTTTGGAAAATCCGGCTGGCTTATGCATGTCGCTGGAAAAGAGCCGTCGTCATGCCCCGGCTTGTCCCGGGCATCCACGCCCTGCGTCTGGGAAAGACCCTGGAACAGCCGGGATAAGCCCGGCCATGACGAGCCGGGTAGAGCGCCCACCTGCCGAAAGGCTTCCCGGCGGGAATTTTCAAACGGCTCTCAGCTTCCCCCGCCCGGGAAGGTGCTGGTGAAGACCTTGCCCTCGGTGTCCTCGGCGCGAACCGTCACCTGGTCCGGCGACGGCGTGTAGCTGAAGCGGAAGGTGGGGTCCTCGCTGATGGAGATGCCGCCCTCCATGGCGAAGATCAGCTTCCCGCCCTGCTTCACCTCCACCTCGCGCACGAACCAGGCCGGGGTGTAGCCGCGCGTCGTCTCGTCCATCTGCAGGCCGGAGAAATTGGGGTGGCGGATCTGCACCTGCGCTTCCGGCCGCCCGGTCTCGGCGAAGGAGCGGAAGCGCATCTCGCCGAGACGCGCGATGGAGTCCGCCGTGTCCTTGGTGGCGGGCGCCGAGCAGCCGCCCGCCGCCTTCACATAGGCCTTGGTCATCAGCAGCGCACCGTCGCTGGTCTCCGCCACCGCGCGCACGAAGGAATAGGAATTCACCCGCACGCGGAGCGACAGGGAAAAGTCCCGCCTGCCGTCGCCGAGGGTGAAGCGGCCGGCCATGGGGGCGGGGTTCTCGTCCACGATGAGCGTGACCGCCTTCAGGGTGCGTGGATCGCCCGCGGGCAGCGCCAGCTGGATGGAGATGGGGACGAGGGCGGCGTCCTCCGCCCGGTCCGGCGCGTCGAGCTGCACGATGGCGCCGGCCTCGCCAATGTCCCTGCCGGGAAACAGGTCCAGCCGGATGGCGGCCCAAGTGGTCTCCCGCGTGGCTTCCTTCCTGGTCTCCCCGGCGGCGTCCTGCATGGGGTCCGGGCCGGCGGCGCGGGCGGCGCCTGTCGCAGGCGCGCACAAAGCGAGCGCCACGAGGCAGGCCCGGCCGGCGGTGCGGAATGGAGAGCGGCGCATCATGGCGGTTCCTCCTGGAGCGGTTTTCCGTTCGCCAGGGCTCACGGAGAACGCCCGAAATCGTATGTCGTTACATATGGTGTCCAAGCGAACCGGTAGCCACTCCGCCCGCAAATGCTGTCGTGCCGCTCAGGGCCGCGGCGTGACGGGCACGAGCGGAAGGTCCGCCTCGGCCCAGCCGTCGGTTCCCTCCGGAAACCACGCAACATCGCGATAGCCATATTCAAGCGCGCGCTTCGCCGCGTTCCACGACATCCAGCATTGACGCTGGCAGAAGATGACGAGAGGCGTGTTCACATCGCCGCGACTGGCGGCCTGAAGGCCGGCGCGGAAATAGGCCTCGGTGTCGGGATTGAGCGCGCCGAAGCCCACGTTCGGCAGCCAGATGGCACCGGGGATGCTGGCATGGGGCGCATCGCGCCACAGGGTGCCCTCGGGCAGGCCGGCGGGACGCGGCGGCCGCGGCAGCACGTCGATAAAGGCCGCCCCGCCGGCACGCCAGACCTCGGCGGCGGCGGCGGTCTCCAGCACCTTCGCGCCGGCGAGGGTTGCCGGCGTCGGCGTGCGATAGCCATCGAGGCGATAGTCGGGAGGCTCGGGCGGAGCGTCCGCCGCCCCTGCCGGCGCGCGCGCGGCCAGAAGCCCGAGGGCGAGAAGCAGGCTCAGAAACAGGGCAATGGACAAGACGGCGCGCAGGCTCTCCGCGCGGCGGCGCGCAACCCGCGCGCGTGCCTGCGTCATTGGCCGGGCCTCGCCTCGGATGCGGGCGCAGCGGCGGCGATCAGGTTGCCGTCGTCGTCGATGAGCGGCACGTGATAGGCAAGCAGGACCTTCTCGATGTCGGCGGCGCGCTTGCGCAGCACGGTGTTGAGCGTCTGCTTCCAGGCGTGGTCGGTCTGCCGCACGCCCATGGTGATGCGATAGGTCATGGAAGGGCGCTCGCCTTCCTTCAGCAGGGGCACCACCTTGAGGGGGGTCGCCGACTGCGCCGCGAAGGCGCCGGCGGTGGGGCCCCACAGCAGCGCACCGTCGATCTCGCCGCGGGCGAGGTCGGCCAGCATCTCCTCGGCCGGCGACGCGAAGCGGCGGTCCACCAGCAGCGAATAGGTGCGCGAGCGGGGCAGCAGGCCGTATTCGAGCAGGTGATCCGCCGGTGGCGTCGCCGCCATGACGCCGAGGCGCGCTTCCTTGAGGCGGGGATCTGCGAGCTGCGCCACACCGTCGAACGGGCCGCCGGCCTTCACCACCAGCACGTAGATCGACTGGTAGTAGGGATTGGTGTGCAGCACCGGCTCGGCGCCCGCCGCATAGCCGATGACCACGTCGCACAGGCGCCGGCCGAGGGTGTTGCGCACGAAGCCGGGCCCCTGCGGCATGAAGAAGGTGCGCACCGGCACCTTCAGCTCGTCGGCGACGATGTCCGCGATCTTGTTCTCGAATCCCTCCCCGACCGTGTTGGAATAGGGCATGTTCGCCGGATCGGCGCAGACCCTCAGCGCGTCCGCCGACACCTGGTCGGGGATCTGCTGGCCGCGGACCCCCGAGGCGCTCAGCAGCAGGATCGCGGCGAGCGCCCCGGTGGCGAGGGAGGCAAGAAGGGCGGCGTAGCGCTCCTTACTCGCCGAGGCAGGCCTTTTCCGCATTGATGGTTCCCTGCGTTTTTTCATCCCGCTTGGCGGGGCGCACCCGGCCCAGGGCATCGTTGGAACGGGCGCGCAGGTAGACGTAGATGTCGTCCAGGTAGCACATCACGTTCTTGTTCAGGCCGAAGGACGGCATGACGCTGTCATTGCCGCTGGTGACGTTCTGCCGGCCGCCGACGACCACTTCGCTGAACTGGTCGAAATTCATGACCTTGACCGAATTGATGAGGGCCGGCGCATAGGTGGAGCCCATGCCGTCGGGGCCGTGGCACACATGGCACTCGGCATGGTAGCGCCGGTAGCCGGAATAGGTGAACCAGTCCACCGTGCCATCGGGCTTGATGTTGTAGGTGGGCGCGCCGGACGCATCGAAATACTTGCCGTCCTCCTCCTTCACCGGCTTCGGGTCACCCGGCGGGGTGGTTTCCGCGAAGGCGGCCAGGCCGGCGCCGGCAAGTTGAAAGCTGAACGCCGCGAAGAAGAAGACGCCGGCGCGCTTCAGGTTGACTGTTGAAACCACACGATCTCTCCAAATGGGCAGACGAAGGGCCGGAGCCGGTGCCGCGCGGGTCACATGGACGCCGGCATGCCGTCTCGCGCGCGGGACCCGGGCCCTTGCCAAGGGAGCGCCAAGCAAGCGCCAGGGCAAAGGCACCCGGGCAGAAGGACGAAGTGTCCGTTTCGCCCGCACCGCAGACCTTCGGGATGCGCCCCCCGGGGCCCGGGCCGGGGTCCGGCTTCGGGCTGGGGCGCCTGTCATGCGGTGCCGATTTCGGTACCGGCACGCCGCCTCGTCGGGGGCGTGCCGGCCGGTCTGAAGGACGCGCCGGGGAACCTGTCCGGCCGGACGCGTCGTTCGCGGTTCAGGCCATCCGTTCGATCACGGGACGGCGAACACCGTGAGCTGGCCGCCCAGCGCGGTGTAGTTGCTCAGGGCCGCATAGCCGCCCACAGCGCCCAAACCGGCATTGGGATCGTTGAGGCCGGCCGCGAGGCCGATGCCGGCCCAGCCGCCCACGCCCGAGAGCACGGCCACATACTGCTTGCCCTGGTGGGTGTAGGTCATCACGTTGCCGATGATGCCGGACGGGGTCTTGAACTTGTAGAGTTCCTTGCCCGTCTTGGCGTCCACCGCCTTCAGATAGCCCTCGAGGGTGCCGTAGAAGACCACGCCGCCGGCGGTGGCGAGCGCGCCGGACCACACGGAGAACTGCTCCTTGTTGGACCACACGATCTTGCCCTGGCGGGCATCCCACGCAATGAAGTTGCCCATGCCGCCATGGCTGTTCGGCGCGGGGAACATGGAGAGCGTGGCGCCCACATAGGGCTGGCCGGGGGTGTAGCTCACGCGGAACGGCTCGTAGTCCATGCACACATGGTTGGTAGGCACGTAGAACAGGCCGGTGTCGGGCGAGAAGGCCGCGGGCTGCTGGTCCTTGGTGCCGAGCGCCGCCGGGCAGATGCCGGTGGTGTTCACGTCTTCGCCCTGCTTCTCGGTGGAGTAGCGGGCGACGACCATCGGACGGCCAAAGGTCGGGCTGTTCTTGTCCATGTCCACCTTGGTGGCCCAGTTCACCGCGGGGTCGTATTTCTCGGCCACCAGCAGCTCGCCGGTCTTGCGATCCAGCGTGTAGCCGAAGCCGTTGCGGTCGAAGTGGACGAGCAGCGGACGGTTCTGGCCGCCGATCTGCTGGTCGACGAGGATCATCTCGTTGATGCCGTCATAGTCCCACTCGTCGTGGGGCGTCATCTGATAGACCCACTTGGCCATGCCGGTGTCGGCATCGCGGGCGAAGATGGTCATGGACCACTTGTTGTCGCCGGGGCGCTGCTTCGGATTCCAGGTCGAGGGGTTGCCCGAGCCGTAATAGACGAGGTTGGTCTGCGGATCGTAGGAATACCAGCCCCACGTGCAGCCGCCGCCCGTCTTCCACTGGTCGCCCTGCCAGGTCTTCAGCGAGGAATCCTTGCCGATGGGCTTGCCGAGCTCGGTGGTCTTTTCCGGATCCACGAGCAGTTCGTTGTCCGGACCCATGGAGTAGGCGCGCCACATCTGCTTGCCGGACTTCATGTCGTAGGCGGTGAGATGGCAGCGCACGCCGAACTCGCCGCCGGAGATGCCGACGATGAGCTTGTCCTTCACCGGCATGACGGTGGCGGTGTTGGTCTCGCCCTTCTTGGGATCGCCGTTCACCGCCGACCACAGAACCTTGCCGTTCTGCGCATCAAGGGCCACCACCTTGGTGTCGGCCTGATGCAGGAAGATCTTGCCGTCGGCATAGGCGAGGCCGCGATTGACCGTGTCGCAGCACATCACCGGGATCACGTTCGGATCCTGCTTGGGCTCGTACTTCCAGATGATCTTGCCCTCGTTCTTGAGATCGAGCGCATAGACGATGTTCGGGAAGGGCGTGTGGACGTACATCACGTCGCCCACGACGAGCGGCGAGCCTTCATGGCCGCGCAGCACGCCGGTGGAGAAGGTCCAGGCCACCTGGAGCTTGCCCACATTGTCGGTCGTGATCTGCTTCAGCTTGGAAAAGCGGGTGTTTGCGTAGTCGCCGGTCTGGAGGACCCACTGGTTCGGGTCCTGGGTCAGTTTCAGAACACTGTCGTTGGCGCGGGCGGGCGCGCCGGCAAAAGCGGTCACCGCCGCCGCTGCGGTCAAAACCAAAAGACGTCTCATCCGGGCTTCCTCCGATGGATGCGCGCCCGCCTCCACGCATGTGGATCGGGTAACGCACTGAGCGTTGTTGTCGCCTTGGGGGACTCCATCTACTTCGGCAGCGTGTCACGACCGGCGTGATGCCATGAAGCCATGCGGTGACTGGCGTCCCGCAGGCCTGCGAACCAACCCCGCGTTCCCCGCACGGAGTTGTTGAAGCCGAAGCTGTGAGGAACGTAAGCAATGTTCTCTCCGGACGCAATACGCCAAATGTCTGCACCGGACAGAGTTCTGTTCTGCACCTGCGAAGTAACCATACGTAGTTATTGCAACGCAAAATGCGGCCGCGCCGCAGAGGGAAACATTTATTCCCATTCCATCTCGTGGAAGGCGGCGGTGGCGTTGCGGGCGTTGAAATCGTCGAACAGCTGCCAGTTCCCGGCCTCCGCGCGGCCGGCCTGCCGCGCCGCTTCCGACAGGGTCCGCCCCTCGCGCACCATGGTCCGCACATCGGCCACCAGCCGCCTGAGATAGCGCTCCGTGGGCGCGGCCGCCTCGGGCCACGCCACGGCGGCGGGGCCGTGGCCGGGCACCGCCCGCGCGGCGGGGCGGCGCTTCAGCTCCTCGATCAGCGCGATCCATCCCGCCGCCTTACCGTCCAGCGCCGGCACGTGGCCGAGGAACAGCAGGTCGCCGAGGAACCAGGTTCCCGTCGTCAGGTCGAGCACGGTGAGGTCGGTGGCGGTATGCGCCGTCGGCCAGGCTTCCAGGCGCAGCACCCGGTCGCCGAGCTCGATGTCGCGCGCCTTCTCCACCGTCTCGTCCGGCAGCACCACGCGGGTGCCGGCCGCCGCCGGCCCCACCAGACGCCCGGTGGCGGACACATAGGCCTCGGCACGGGCGGCGAGCGCCTCCGGCAGGGTCCTGTGGCCGATGAAGGTGACGCCAGGACCTGCGAACGCGGCATTGCCGAGCACATGGTCGGGATGCATGTGGGTGTTGATGACGTAGCGCACCGGCAGCGCCGTCCGCTGCCGGATCGCCGCCTTCAGCCGCGCGCCGGCCTGGAAGCTGCCGCCGGTGTCGATCACCGCCACCGCATCGCGCCCGACGACGAAGCCCGCATTGCCCACGAAGCCGAGATTCTGAGGCAAAGCAAGGGCATAGGGCGCCTGATGGACGAATACGCCCGGCGCCACCTCGGTGACCGCAAGCGGCTCCGCCTCATGCTGCGCCGCAGCATGAACCGCATCACGAGGAGGATGAGTGCGGCAAGCCGCCGCAAGGACTGTTGGGCGAGCCGAAGGGTCATGGCCGTCTCCCGACGCGCGCATGTCGCGCTTGTGCCGGCGCTCCCGGTCTTCCGCCGGTGCCCGGAAAGCCTTGCCCCGGCGCCGTTCGACCGCATGCCGACGGCCCATGGGACACCATCATCGCCCGTCGGCGCTACACCTCGCGCAGGACCGGGAAGCGGGCGGCGAGTGCGGCGCGCCCGGCTTCGATCCAGTCCGGCGAACGCGCCGCCCGCGGCACGTCCAGGTGGACCTCCTCAAGGATATAAGTGGGGCGCGGCGCCAGCAGCACCAGACGGTCGGCCAATTGGAGCGCCTCGCGCACATTGTGCGTCACCATCAACACGCCCATTCGCCCGCCATCGCCCCTGCCATCGCGTTCGGCGGCCAGCGTCACGCAGCGCCGCAGCTCCGCCGCCGCCTGGGCGTCGAGGGAGACGAACGGCTCGTCCAGCACCAGCAGGTCCGGCTCCACCGCCAGCGCCCGCGCCAGCGACACCCGCCGCGCCAGCCCCAGCGACAGCTCGCCGGGATAGCGGGCGCGATGCGCCGCGAGGCCGAAGCTCTCGATGAGGCCGGAAAGGTCCATGCTACGCCGCGCGGACGGCAGGACGAGGCGGATATTCTCCTCCACCGTCCGCCACGGCAGAAGCCGCGGCTCCTGGAACGCGATGCCGATGGCCAGCTGCGCCGGATCGGGGGTGATGCGGCCGGCAAAGTCGCGGTCGAGGCCGGTCAGGATGCGCAGCGTCGTGGTCTTGCCGCAGCCCGACGGGCCGATGAGGCACACGAACTCCCCGCGCGCAAGGGAGAGGGAGAGGTCGTGCACCGCCTCCATGGCGACCCCGTCGGGCCGCCGGTAGGTCTTCCCCGTGATGCGGGCCTCAAGGAGGCTTTCGGCGTGGGTCACGTCAACGGGTTTCCAGGCGCCAGCGCCGGGCATGGGCTTCGAAGGGTTGCAGCACGCCATATTCGATGGCCAGCATGACGGCCATGAAGGCCAGCGAATAGCCGAGCACGGCGGCCACGTCGAACAGCTGGAAATAGACGGAGATGGCATAGCCCACCCCGTTCGGCCGTCCCAGCAGCTCCACCACCAGCACGATTTTCCACACCAGGGCGAGGCCCGAGCGCGCCGCCCCCGCAAGGTGCGGCTCCAGCTGCGGCAGCATCACGTGGCGCAGCCGGTCGAGGAAGGACAGGCGGAAGGCGCCCGCCATCTCGTCGAGCTCGCCCGACAGCGCCCGCGCGCCCTCCCGCATCAGGACAGCGACGGTGGGGATCTTGTTGAGCGCCACCGCCAGCACCGCCGCCGTCTCGGTCAGGCCGAGCCAGATGTAGCAGAGCACGGTGATGACGAGGGCCGGCGTGTTCAGCAACACCACCAGCCAGCTGTCGAACACCCGGTCGAGCCGCCGCATGCGGCCGAAGGCGACGCCGATGGCGGTGCCCACCGCCATGGCCAGCACGAACGACACCGCCACCCGCGCCAGCGTCACCGCGAGGTTGGAGAACAGGGCGCCAGCCGCCGCCTCCTTCGACAGGAAAGCGAGCACGGCCTCGGGCGCCGGCAGCGCCCGGCTGTGGGCAAGGTCCGCCGCCACCTGCCACAGCACCAGCAGCCCGATGAGCGAGCCGGCGCGCACCAGGGCGCCGGACCAGTTGAGCCTCATCGCGCCACCGGCTCCGGCGCGAAGTAGAGGTCGGGCGGCAGGCGTGTCGCCGGACCCACGAGGCGTTCCCCGCCGAGCCGCGCCAGCACAGCATAGAGCTGGGCCGCCGCCGCCTCCTCCTCCGCCGGCGACAGGCGCGGCACGCCGGCGATGAAGCCGCGCCGCAGGGCGGCGAAGGTGGCCTCGTCCGGCGCCTGCATCTCGCGCCGCGCCGCGGCCCAGGCGGCCTCGGTGCGGGCCGGATCCTCGCCGGCCAGCGCGGCCTTGGTGGCGCGGGAGGCGCGGGCGAAGGCGGCAACGGTTTCCGGGTTGGCGCGGGCGAAGGTACCGTCGAACACATAGCCCACCAGCGTCGGCTCCCGCGGCACGCCGAAGCTCCGCACCAGATCCTCCACGCTGACAAGCCGGCGGTAGCCTTTGGGCTCCAGCCGGGCGCAGAAGGTCCAGTAAAGCAGCGCGGCGTCGAGATGGCCCTGTTCCAGCTCCGCCGCCAGCAGAGGCGGGGCGGCGAAGACGGGCTGCGCGGCGCTCTGGAGATCGAGGCCCGCCTGCGCCTGCGCATGGGCCTTGAGCATCAGCCAGCTCTTGTCGAGGGCGCCGCCGGCCACCCCCAGCCGCTTGCCGGCGAGGTCGGCCACGGTGTTGATCGGCGAACCGGCGGGCACCATCACCGCGCCCTCGGCGGAGGAGAAGGGCAGATAGACGAGGTCGCGCCCCTCCGCCTTGACCCGCGCGGCCCACAACAGGTCGGAGAGAATGGCGTCCACCGCGCCGGCCTGGAAGGCGATGCGGCCGGCATCGTTGGTGGCGAAGCGCTGCGGGACGAGGGCGACGCCATGGGCCGCATCGAGCCCCAGCGCCGTCATCGCGGCGATCTCCCACGCCCCGGTGCCGAACTGGAGCAGGCCGAGGCGCAGCGGTGGGCCCGCGGCGGTGGCAGCCCTCGCGGGCAGCACAGCCGCACCCGACAGCACGCCGGCCGAGAGCGCAAGCATGCGGCGGCGCGTCAGCATCGCCCGTCCTCCCCGATGATCCCGCCCGATGGTTTGCCCGATGGTTCCTGCCCGACGCGCCCGACCGGGCCGGCGCGGGCATGCCACGGACACTCTTGCCTCGGCCGCCACTGTGGCGAGAGCCGGGCAGGCTGTCCATAACCTTTTGGGAGAAAAGGCAATTCTGAGAGGAAGCTAAGAAGCGGGAACCGCGGTCATGGCCGGGCTGGTCCCGGACGCCGGGCGGTGCCGGCTTCCGCACGTGAGAGCCGGAGTCGGCACCGGCGCGGGAAGACCTGCACCGCCAGCCGTCGCTCCCTTGAATCGGCCCTCAGAACTGGAAGCCCACCTGCAGGCGGCCCTGCTGGCGCTCGAAATTCACGAGGTCGAGGCTGGAGTTCCAGAACGGCTCGCCGGGGCTGCCTGCCACCTGGATCGACCAGACCGCCTTCACATAGGCCGTCTCGGTGATCTGCGCATAAAGGGTCGGCCCGACGAAGAGGCCCCAGCCCTGCTGCGAGCCGAAGGTGGCGCCGTCATAGGCGGCGAGGTAGCGCACTTCGCCGCCGAGGAAGACATCCTTGACCACCTGCGCGGTGAGCGCGCCGGAAATCTCCAGCCCGGAGCCCGCCGCCCAGTAGCGCGAGGTGAATTCCCCCACGTCCTCGATCTCGAATTCCCGGTCCTCGCGCTCCCATTCGGGCTGGTAGACGATGTTCACCGCGGCGAACAGATAGTCCTTGATCAGCTCGGCATCGGCGGCGAGGCGGAACTCGATGCCATAGGCGGTGGTCGCCTCGCCGGAGGTCTCGTCGAGCCGCGACCATTCCGGCTCGATGGACAGGGACAGGCCGATGGGCGAGGTGCGGTGATCGAGGAAGCGGTATTTCAGCTCGAAGAAGGCGCCGCCGAGCCCGCCCGTGCTGGTATCCTCGAAACCATACACGTTCCTGATGTTGAAGCCGGCCACCGCGCCGCCGAGGGAGAATTTCAGGTTGTCGGTGATGGCGTATTCGACCTCCACCTCGCCCGAATAGGCCTTGTAGTCGCCGCCGAGCTTGCCCAGCCGCCCGTCGAGGGTGAAGTTGATCTCCTTCTCGCCCTTCTCGCCGGTGTCGGTGCCGAGGGTGTAGCCGAAGATGTTTTCGGTCTCGATGCTCTCCACCTCGTGGACGGCGCCGGGGCCCGTCCTGTCGTCGTCATCGTCGTCCGCCCGGGCGATCCCGGCCTGGAGCACCAGGGCACCCGCAAGGAGCGAGGCGATGAGAAGCGAGTCGCGCGCGGCCATGATGCCCAGCCTTTTTCTGATCCTGGCAAATGGTTACCGGCGCCCGCCTGCGGCCGTCAATCGCAGTCATTCTTATTATTCATTTATATCAATATCTTCCAGCGGAAAGCCGAAGACTGTGACAGCCACGCCACAATACGGAATTGGCGGATCGGGATGCTGCATCGCCGGTATTTTGGCCGGCCACCTGACGCACCGCAGCATCGAATCCTGCACCGCACGGTTTTGCGGGGACTTGCGCAAGCAGGCGGGTTGATTAAACAATCCCGTCACTTGACCTGCGTGCGGGGAAACAACCGCCGAGTTCCGGGGCGATCCGGGGCGAAGCCACCCGCTAATGTTTCCCTCAGCACGGAGCTGCGCCATGGCGGAATCCGCCCCCATTCTCCACATCATCACGCCCCTCGCCCACGTCAGTCCGTTCGACGTGAACATGGCGGTGGATGCCGGCTACACCACCATCGCCCCTTATTCCCGCGTCGCCCTCGCCGAGGTGCGGGACCTGACGCAGGACATGATGTTCTCCCGCGCGCCGCAGGCGGCGCCGCGCACCGGCCTGTTCATCGGCGGCAAGGATGCATCGCTGGCCCTCGACATGGCGGCGGAGGCGAAGGCCGCCATCTTCCCGCCGTTCGAGATCTCCATCTTTCCCGATCCCGCCGGCTCCTTCACCACCGCCGCCGCCATGATCGCCAAGGTGGAGCAGGCCCTGCTGCAGACCCGGCCCAAGGGCCTCGAAGGCGTAGCGGTGCAGGTCTATGGCGCCACCGGCGTGGTGGGCTCCATCGCCGCCGTCATCGCCGCGCAGGCGGGGGCGCAGGTGACCCTCGTCAGCCATCGCGAGGTCGGCGCGGTGGAGGAGAAGGCGAAGGACCTGAAAACCCGCTTCGGGGTCGCGCTGGCGTGCACCGCTGCCGTAACCGACGCGGAAAAGGCGAAGCTCGTGCCCGAGGCGGAAGTGGTCCTCGCCGCCGGCAAGGCGGGCGTGGAAATCCTCACCGCCGCCCATCTTGAGGCCGCCACGCGGCTGCTGGTGGCGGCGGACGTGAATGCCGTTCCGCCCGCCGGCATCGCCGGCATCGGCGCCCATGACGCGGCGGCCGTGCTGCCCCATGGCATCGGCATCGGCGCGCTCGCCATCGGCAATCTCAAATACGCCGTGCAGCACACTTTGCTGAAGCAGATGTGCGCCACCGACATCCCGCTGTTCTTCGATCTTCCCGCCATCTTCAAGCTCGCCCGCGAGCTGGACGCGTAGGAAGGCCGCCATGCAGATCAGCACCTCTTCCCCCGCCCGGCCGCGCGCCTGTCCGCTCGGGGAGGCCCGGCCATGACCGCGCCCGCCCCGTCACCCGCTGCAGCGGACGCCGCGCCCCGGATCAGCCTCGCCGCCTGCGTGGCGCCGCTGGTGGACGCCCTCATCCGCGACGCCGACGCCCTGCGCCTCCAACTGTCGCGCGGCCCCCGCGACGCCCTGATCGTGGATGCCGGCATCACCGCCGCCGGTGGGCTGGAAGCCGGCCGCCGCATCGCCGAGATCTGCCTCGGCGGCCTCGGCCGGGTGGCGCTGGTGCCCGCCGGGCGGTTCTCGCCCTGGGACACGCTGGCGAGCGTCTCCACCTGCGATCCCGTGCTGGCCTGCCTCGGCAGCCAGTATGCCGGCTGGAGCCTTGCCGCCGGCGATTTCTTCGCCCTGGGCTCCGGCCCCGGCCGCGCCATTGCGGCAGTGGAGACCCTGTTCGAGGAACTGGGCTATCGCGACCGCGGCGGGAAGGTCACCCTCGTGCTGGAAACCGGCGTGGTGCCCCCGGCCGAGGTGGTGGACGAGATCGCCGCGCGCTGCGCGGTGGCGCCGTCCGACATCACCCTGATCCTCACCCCCACCAGCTCGTTGGCGGGCACGGTGCAGATCGTGGCGCGGGTGCTGGAGGTGGCGCTGCACAAGGCGCACGCTTTGCATTTCCCGCTGGAGCACATCGCCGACGGCGTGGGTTCCGCGCCCATCAGCCCGCCCTCGCCGGATTTCCTCACCGCCATGGGCCGCACCAACGATGCGGTGCTCTATGGCGGCGACGTGCACCTCTTCGTCCACGGCCCGGCGGAGGCCGCAAAAGACCTCGCCACGCGGCTGCCGTCGCTGGCCTCGCGGGATTATGGCCGGCCGTTCGGCGAGATCTTCAAGGGCTATGACTGCGACTTCTACAAGGTGGACCCGCTGCTGTTCTCGCCGGCGCGGGTGACGGTGACCGCCCTCGACCATGGGGAAAGCTTCACCGCCGGCGGCTTCGACCCCATCCTCATCGCCCGGTCCTTCGGTGGCTGAGGTGGCGGGCCTCGTCGTCTTCGCCGAGCGGGTGGATTGGCACACCCGCTCGCTTCTCGCCGCCCTCAAGGCGCGCGGGCATCGCGCGCGGGTGATCTCGCTGAAGGCCTGCGGCTTTGCCGTTGGGGAAACCGCCCACGGCCTGCTGCTGCCGGGCTTCGCCGACGACCTGCCGGACGCCTGCTTCGTGCGCTCGGTGCCCGCCGGCACGCTGGAGCAGGTCACCGCCCGGCTCGGCGTGCTCCATGCCCTGCGCGAGATGGGGGTGCGGGTGATGAACGACGCCCGCGCCATCGAGCGCTGCGTGGACAAGAGCGCCACCACCTTCCTGCTCGCCCGCGCCGGCCTGCCCACCCCGCGTACCCTGGTGCTGGAAGACCGCGCGGCGGCGCAGATGATCATCGACGCCGCCCCCGGCGACAGCGTGCTGAAGCCCATGTTCGGCGCCCAGGGCCGCGGCCTCGTGCGGCTTCCGCCCAAAGCGCGATTGCCCGAGGCGGAGGAGGTGGGCGGGGTCTATTACCTGCAGGACTTCGTCTGCGCCCCGGCGCGGCAGGCGTCGTCGGGGACCCATGAGGATTTTCGCGTGTTCGTGGTGGGCGGACGGGCCGAGGCCGCCATGGCGCGGCGAGGCACGTCCTGGATCACTAACATCCACCAGGGCGCCACCGGCGTGGAGGTGGCCGCCGAGGGCCAGCTCGCCGACCTCGCCGTCAGGGCGGCCGCGGCGGTCGGCGCATCCTATGCGGGGGTGGATCTCATCGCCGACGGATCCGGGCGCCTGACCGTGCTCGAGGTGAATTCCATGCCGGCCTGGCGCGGCCTTTACGACGCCACCGGGCGCAACATGGCCGAGCCGCTGGCGGCCCATCTCGTCGCCGAGCCGGTGGCGGCGTAATACAAAGCCCTCCCGGCGCCGGTCGCAGAGCCGGGCCATTGGCATGGAGGAAACCGCGCATGCGCGTGTTCGTCTGCGAGTTCGTGACCGGCGGCGGCCTGCGCGGCGCGGCGCTGCCGCAGAGCCTGGCGCGGGAAGCCGCCCTCATCCGCGATGCCATGCGGCGCGATCTCGCCGCCCTGCCGCAGGTGAGCGACATCCTCATCGCCGCCGACGACCGCCTGCCCGTGCCCGGCGCCGTGCCGGTGACGGAAGGCGCGGATGCCTGGGCCATCTGGCGCGCCCTCGCGCGCCGCGCCGACGTGGTGTGGCCGGTGGCGCCGGAGACCGGCGGCGTGCTGGCGCAACTGGTGACGAAGATGCTGGAGAACTGCCCCCTCGTCCTCGCCTGCGCGCCCGAAGCCATCGCCGCCACCACCAGCAAGCTTGAGACCGCCCGCCGCCTCGCCACCGCCGGCGTGCCGCACATCCCCACCTTCCCGCTGGCGCAGGCGCCGGAGCTGCCCGGCCCGCGCATCACCAAGCCGGACGATGGCGCCGGCTGCGAGGATACCCATGTCTGGGCGGCCGGGGTGCCGGCCACCCCGGCCCGCCGCGCCGGGCTGGTGATCCAGCCCTTCCTGGCGGGCACCGCGGCGAGCCTCACGGTGCTCAACGGGCCTCAGGGGGTGCGGCTCCTCACCGTGAACCGCCAGCACATCGCCGTGGAGGACGGGCGCGTCTTCCTCGCCGGGCTTTCCGTGGGCGCCCTCGACGATGGGGACGGGCGCCTCGCCGCGCTGGCGCGGGACGTGGTCCGCGCCTTGCCGGGCCTCGCGGGCATTTTCGGCATCGACATCCTGCTGACGCAGGACGGGCCTGTGGTGGTGGAGGTCAATCCGCGCCTCACCACCGCCTATGCGGGCCTCGGCACAGCCCTCGGCCTCAATCCGGCGACACTGCTGCCGCCCTTCGCGGAAGCCGGCACGGCGACCCGCGCGGGCACCCGCGCGCCGGTGGAGCTGGCGCTGGCATGAACGCTTCGACCGGCAATCTTATCCTCGGCTGGGACGTGGGCGGCGCCCATCTCAAGCGCGCCGTGCTCGCGCCCGACGGCATCCTTCTTTCCGTGGAGATGGCCGCCTGCCCCCTGTGGCAGGGCCTCGACCGGCTGGATACGGCCATAGCCGCCCTGTCGCCCGCCGCCGGGCGCTCGGTGGTGACCATGACCGGCGAGCTGACGGACCTGTGGCCCGACCGCGCCGCCGGCGTCGCCGGCCTCTCCCGGGCGCTGGCCGAGCGGCTGGGCGCGGACACGCTCATCTATGCCGGCCGCGCCGGCTTCGTCCCGGCCGCCGATGCGCCGGACCACCCGGCGGACGTGGCCTCCGCCAACTGGCACGCCACCGCCGCGGCACTGGCCCGCATGTGCGGCGACGGCGTTCTGGTGGATGTTGGATCGACTACCACCGACATTATAAAGTTTGCCGGCACACAAGTTAATTTTGCCGGCTACTCAGATGCCGGGCGCCTGGAAACCGGCGAACTGGTCTATAGCGGTGCGGCGCGCACGCCGGTGATGGCGCTGGCCGCGACCTTGCCCTTCCGCGGCCGGCAGGTGCCGCTCATGGCGGAGCATTTCGCCACTACCGCCGACATCCATCGCTTGACCGGCGACCTGCCCGAAGGCGCGGACCTGTACCCGGCGGCGGATGGCGGCGAGAAGACCCGGGAAGCCAGCGCCCGCCGGCTGTTGCGCATGGTGGGGCGCGACCTCGGCCCCTGCGCCATGGCCGAGGCGGAGGCGCTGGCCGCCTTCGCCTCGGAGGTGCAGCTGCACCGGCTGCACGGGGCGCTGGCACAGGTGCTGTCAACCGGAGGAGTCGCGGCGGAGGCGCCGCTGGTGGGGGCGGGCGTCGGGCGATTCCTGGCGGCGCGGCTCGCGGCGCGCGCCGGCCGGCCCTACCGGGATGCGGGCGAGGTGTTGTCGGGCGCACCCGCCCTCGCCGCCGCCGCTTCGGACTGCGCGCCAGCGGTTGCCGTGGCGCGGCTGGCTATTGATTAGAGCGCGATCCGATCAGCTTGCGATGCAAGCAGATCGGACAACGCGTTCTCTAGCCGGCGTCTTATCGCAATTGCCACCGGGACATGCCGAACGCGAGAAGCCCGGAGCGGATGCCCCGGACAAGCCGGGCCATGACGCTGGATCTGGGGAGCCACACGACCGGCTGGTGGCCGCCCCCGCCCTCTCCGGGCCCCGCTATTTCTTGCTGCCGTCGGCGTTGAACTGGGCGAGGAAGGCGATGAGATCCTTGCGCTCGTCCTCGTTCTTGATGCCGGCGAACGCCATCTTGCCCTTGGGCGCGAGCGCCTTGGGATTGGCGATGTAGGCATCGAGGGTGGCTTCGTCCCACACCTTGCCGGCGGCAGCGCCGTCCTTGATGTCGGCGGAATAGGCGTAGCCATCGAAATGCGCCCATTTGGCGCCGACGATGCCGTTCAGGGGCGGGCCCACCTTCGCCTTGGCATCGGGGCCGACGGCATGGCAGGCCATGCACTTCTTGAACGAGGTCTCGCCCTTGGCCACATCCGGGTCCGCGAGGGCGGAGCCGGTGGCGGCGGCCAGGAGCAAAGCGGATACAAGCACGGCACGCATCATCAGGCGTTCCTCTCATAGATTATTGTCGACGGGGACCGGGCCGGACCGGCCCGCTCCTGCGGCCATTCCCTCACTGAAGGACGAGAATCTCGCCCTCGCCCCCGGCAAGGCGGTTGCCCACGAGGCGCTCCGCCCGGCCACTGAGAAGGCCGCCAAACAGGCCGGCCAGTTCCGGCACGCGGCGGGCGAGCAGCGCCAGCATCACGAAATCATGCGACCCGGTGGAGACGAAGCCGGGGGCCGGCGCCTCCGGCGCGGAGGCGACGAGGATGGTGCCGCGCTTCATGCCGCGTCCGGCACCGGCCGCAAGGCGCCCCGCCACCGCGAGGGTGCCGGCGATGAGGCCGTCCGCCGCGCGGGGACCGGCATCGCCGCCCACCAGGATCAGCCCGCCGCGCATGCGCGCGCCGAGGCCAGGCCCCACACCGCCGGCCACCGCCACCATGCCGCCCGTCATGCCCTGCCGGTCGCCCGGGAGGGCGCCGCCCACCCCGGCACCGGCCGAGCCGGCAACCTCGATGCGCCCGCTTTCGAGACCCGCCGCGAGGCCGTCCCCGGCATCGCTGCGGATGACGAGACGGCCGCCGATCATGCCCGAGCCGGCGAGGACGCCCACCGGGCCGTCCACCTCGATCTCGCCTTCGGCCATCCGGGCGCCCACGAAATCGAGCCGGGGGTCGCCACCGATGAGGAGGGCGGCGCCGTCCGTCCCGGACACCTCGAACAGGTCGCCGAGCGGCACGGCGCCATTGCCATAGGGCACGGTGAGCCAAGCCACCGCCTGGGCGGACAGGCCGGCGAGCGTCGCCGGGTTGATGCCGGAAAGATCCGCCCGCGCGGCGAGCGGCGCGCGCAGGGTCAGGCGATAGGCGCTCATAGGGTCGTCTCCCCGGCGACAGGAGCCATCAACTGGCGCAGCTTGAAAT
>NZ_JAIVFN010000078.1 GCF_030015065.1 Xanthobacter autotrophicus
GTCCCCCCCTGCGTGGCGCCGTCGAGGCTCCGCCCCTCGTCCCGCCGCCGCTGAAGCCTGCATCGCAGGCGCCCCTGATGGCCGCGCCGGCGTTCGAGCCCGACCCGATCCGGCCTGCCCCGGTCGAGCCCCGGAAGGTCCCGGAAATCAAGGTCCCCGAGATCAAGGCACCGGACGTGGAGCTGGCGCCCGCCGCGCGCGTGGAGCCCGCAGCCTCCGAAGCGCCCGCGCCCCTCGCCGACAGCCGCCTCGACGAACTGGCACAGCGGCTTGATGCCGCCCTGAACCAGCCCGCCGCCAAGGCTGAGCCTCAGCTCAGCCTCGCCGACCTGCTCGGCGAGAGTCCCGCGCAGCCGGCCGAGCCGGACATCGCCCCCAAGGACATCGCGCCAAAGGACATCGCGCCAAAGGCGGAACCCAAGGCCGAGGCGAAGTCCGAGCCGGCCGCCGAGCCGGTGCTCCATCCGGACGTGGCGGTGGACAGCCCCCAGGTGCGCCCCACCGACCGGCCGCTGTCGCGCTTCCTCTATCAGGCGCGCACCCGCTCCGAGCCGCGTGTCGGCACCGACGTGCGCCCGCGCCTCGACCCCCTCCCCCGGGTCGAGCGCCCGTCCGAGGACAGCGCCCGCCCGATGGCCCCCGCCCGGTCCGAGCCGCCACTGCGGCCGCGCGAATTCGCCTTCCGCCCGGTCGAGCCCGCCAACCGCGAGGCGCCCGCCCTCGACGCGCCGCGCCGCGAGCCGCCGGCGCTGCGCGAGATCACCCGCGAGCCTGCGCGCATCGAGCCGCAGCGCCCGAACGAGGCGGCGAGCCTCGCCCGTCCGGAACCCGCGATCGAGGTCAAACCTGAAATCCGGTCCGAAGCCAAGGCAGCCGATGAAGCCCCGGTTCGTGCCGGCTTCATCCCCGCGACCTCTCCCAAGGCCGCGGATGCGGGCACCGACGCCCCCGCCGCGGAGCCGCAGGACAAGGATCCGCTGGAGGATTTCGACGCTGAGATGGCCAGCCTGCTCGGCCGCAGCAGCGCCCGCGGGCACTGATCGGAACGCCTCGAACGAAAACGGGCCGGCGACGCTAACCGTCGCCGGCCCGTTTTGTCTTTCTGCCGCCGGCGCCCTGGCGAGGCGTCGAATCAGGCGTCAATCGTCGCGATAGACGCGCTCGCGCCGCTCGTGCCGCTCCTGCGCCTCCACCGAGAGGGTGGCGATGGGGCGGGCCTCCAGGCGCTTCAGCGAGATGGGCTCGCCCGTATCCTCGCAATAGCCATAGGTGCCGTCCTCGATGCGCTGGAGCGCGGCATCAATCTTGGCGATGAGCTTGCGCTGGCGGTCGCGGGCGCGCAGCTCGATGGACCGGTCGGTCTCGGACGAGGCCCGGTCGGCGAGATCGGGGTGGTTCTGATTCTCGTCCTGAAGGTGCTGCAGGGTCTCGCGGGCCTCCTTCAGGATATCCTCCTTCCAGCGCAACAGCTTAACGCGAAAATACTCGCGCTGCCTGTCGTTCATGAAAGGCTCGTCCTCGCGGGGCCGATAGTCCTCGTCGATTTGGATCGACATCAGCAAGGTCCTCAATAAGCGTCGCTGACCCCCTGGCGCCGGGTCGCTTCAGGCCCTTCCATCCCTAGAGCGCGATCCGATCGGACTGAATCAATCCGATCGGATCGCGCTCTAACTCCAAGTGAGAGAACGCGTTCTCCGATCAGCTTGCGATGCAGGCTGATCGGCGCGTGCTCCAGGATGCCGGACCGGCGCGAGCCCTGCCCCGTCAACGACCTGAAGCGGCCTCCTGCCGATGCGGCCGGCGGAGCCGGACCTGACCGACAGGAATGACACTCCATTGTCGGGGGCGCTTATATCCACGCCGCAGGTTTCCGACAACCGGCATCGCAACGGCCGCGGGGCTTGACGCCGGGGGCCGGTCCCCCGACCCTGCTGCGGTGCGGTGGGATGGCCGCCTGGAAGGACCGACATTCATGCGTTTCGAGGGCACGCAGAATTATGTGGCGACCGACGACCTGAAGGTGGCGGTCAACGCCGCCATCGTGCTTGAGCGGCCGCTGCTGGTGAAGGGCGAGCCCGGAACCGGCAAGACCGTTCTGGCGCAGGAGGTCGCGCAGGCGCTGGGCGCATCGCTCATCGAATGGCACGTGAAGTCCACGACCAAGGCGCAGCAGGGCCTCTACGAGTACGACGCGGTGGCGCGCCTGCGCGACAGCCAGCTCGGCGACCCCAGGGTGCACGACATCGCCAACTATATCCGCCGCGGCAAGCTGTGGACCGCCTTCGCCGCCGAGGCGCGGCCGGTCCTGCTCATCGACGAGGTGGACAAGGCCGACATCGAGTTTCCCAACGACCTGCTGCTGGAACTCGACCGCATGGAGTTCCACGTCTACGAGACCGGCGAGCAGGTGAAGGCCCGCCAGCGCCCGCTGGTCATCATCACCTCCAACAACGAGAAGGAGCTGCCGGACGCCTTTCTGCGCCGCTGCTTCTTCCACTACATCCGCTTCCCCGACGCCGAGACCATGCGCGCCATCGTCGAGGTGCATTTCCCCGGCATCAAGCAGCGCCTGGTGGGCGAGGCCCTGCGCATCTTCTACGAATTGCGCGAGGTGCCGGGCCTCAAGAAGAAGCCCTCCACCTCCGAGCTCATCGACTGGCTCAGGCTGCTGCTGGCCGAGGACGTGGAGGCCGAGACCCTGCGCCAGCAGGACGTGCGCAAGACCATTCCGCCCCTGGCCGGCGCGCTCCTGAAGAACGAGCAGGATGTGCACCTGTTCGAGCGGCTCGCCTTCCTCTCCCGCCGCGAGCAGCGCTGAGGGAGCCGGCCCGCCCCATGGATACGACCGGCCTTCTCGTGATGCTGCTGGTGTTCGGCGTGCCGCTCGCCATGTTCTTCGCCCTGCGCCGGGCCAAGGCCCCTGCCGCAGCGGACCCAGCGCCGACGGCGACCGCGGATCTGTCCCCGGCCGATTTCGGCATGGCACGGGACTCCCATGATGTGCCGGCATCGTCGGCCGATCAGGGCGCCTCGGCCACCGCGTCGGCCTCGTCAGCCGGGGCGGCAGCCGCGGCCGCAGGCGGCGCCTTCATCCTCGCGGTCGGTGCCGCCCGGCAGCATGCCGGCGAGGCCGGGGGCGACTCGAGCCACGGCCACGGTGGCGACAGCCGAGGCGGCGACGGGCCGGATTCCGGCGCCGGCGGCGACGCCGATGCCTGAAGCGCGATCCGATCAGATGGATTCAATCTGATCGGTAAACCGCCCTCTAAGTTAATGATAGAGAACGCGTTATCCGATCAGCGCGCGGGCGGGCCCTGATCGACGCGGCGCTCAAGCGGGTCGAGGATCGCCTCCAGGGTGGCGCTGGTGCCATCCACGTCGATGACCAGAGGCTCGGAACCGACGGCGAAGCCCTCCGCATCGGCGGCCTGCGGGCCGCCGCACAGGCGCCGGGCGCCGGCCTGCACCCCGGCGGGAAGCACGAGGCGTCCCTTCAGCGTGCCGGTGGTCGTCCAGGCCACCAGCCGCACCTTGCCAGCGGCATCCCGCGCCCCGCCGAGCTGGACCACGAACATGTCCGGGAACGGGCGCTCCACCCGGAAGGCGGAACTTCCCTTCAGCAGCCGCACCGCCTCCCGCACCGCGCAGGCTGCGGGCTTGGGCTTGTAGTCGTAGGTGAAGATGCCGAAATTGTCCTCGAGCTGGTCCGGATGAACGCCCTGGTCCTTGAGCTGGTAGACCCAGGCGCCCTTGAGCCACGGCGTCGCCCCCGCCCAGAACAGGAACTGGGCCAGATAGTCGGCCTGCTGCTCCGCCTTGATCACGCACGGGGTGAGCGGCGCGGTGGGCCAGCCGATCTCCGACACGTAGACGGGCACTGGCGGGGCGCCGTCCTTCATCAGCAGGCGCTGCAGCAGATCGACCCGGTCAATGGCCTCGGTGGCGGTCCGCTTGGCGATGGTCTGGTGGCAATGGTTGCTGAGATGGATGGACAGCCCCTGCGCCCCCCGCATCACGCCGCCCGCCATGATGGCCTGCGTCCACAGCCAGTCCTCATCGTAGCCCGACACGCCGACGAGGACCGGCGATTTGGGAACAGCCTTGTTCAGCGCCGGCAGCGTCGTCTTGACCAGATCCAGATAGTCGCGGGCGGCGCGCGGGTCGCCTTCCTTGCCGGCACCGACGACCCATGGCGGATTGAAGTCCGCCGACAGGTTCCATTCGTTCCAGATCTCGAACATGGGCTGGAAGCGGCTGACGAAGCCGGCCGCCTTGGCGGAGAAGCCGGCGAAGGCCTCGCGCCCGCCGGCGGTCATGGGCCGCGTGCCACCTTCGATCAAGGGATGGTTGTGGCCGAGGATGAGGAGCGGCTTGACCCCCGCCAGGCCCAGGAAGCGGTAGAGCCGCCAGATCTGGGGCGGCGGGCTGGCATTCTTGTGGACGTTCTCGCGCACGAACAGGGGCCAGACCAGATCGTCGCGCACCGAGGTGAAGCCGATGTCGCGCACCAGATCGGCGGCCCGCCGCGGGTCGTAATTGTAGCTCCCGCCAATGCCGAAATGCACGCCGACGCCCATGATCATGGGTTCGGGGCGAGGCGCTGCGGTCTGCGCGTCGAAGGTGAGCTGGCGGCGCTCGGTGGCCTCGCCGTGCGATGCGCCACCGAGCAGCGCCACGACGGCGGCCGCGCACGCGATACGCCACCTTCTCGCACCCTGGCGCACGTCTTCCGTTGGGCCGCCTGCCGTTGCAGCGGCCGGCCCTGCGGACCCTGATCGCGATCGCATCCCCTTATCCCCCCACCGACGCTCGACACCCCCAGGCGTCGCCACGCACCCAGCGCCGCCCTTCCCTTCCCGCGCGCCCGGCGGAAGGCCGGTCAGGGCACCATGACACCGCGGAATGGTGCCACCATACTATAGGCTGACGGCGACGCGTTAGGGAGAAGTACAGTGTTGCGAGGCAGTTCTCGCCATGTCGAGGCATCAAAGTGTCGCTGCGGCACGACCAGGGTCAAGTTTGCGTGTGTTTCGTCGGAACGTCCGAGTAGAAGGCAGATTTTTCGACAGCAGCGGCGACGAAAATGGGCACGGCCCGACACTGGAGAGCGATCGCTGCTTCTGCCCGACTTTCTCGCATGGGACGTCGTGCACCTTTGATTTTGGCTATAAATTAGCTATTTCGCAATTTGCGAAACAGCACCCGGCAAGACACCCGGCAAGATCGCCATCCCTCTCGTCCGGCGACTGCCGTCCTATCATCGGCTGCGCAGCGGTCCGCCCGGAGAGCGCTCACCAAAAAATGAAACGCCCGGCCAAAGGGCCGGGCGTCATCCACATGTGCGTATTCGGTGCGTGAGCGGGGATCAGCTGCAGCCGGTGGTCCCGCCGCAGGTGTCGCACTTCAGGCAGGTGCCGTTGCGCACCAGGGTGAAGTTCATGCATTCGGGGCAGGCCTCGCCCTCATAGCCCTTGGCACGCGCCTCGGCGCGGGCCTCGGCCTTGCGGGCGGTGGCGGACCACGGCAGCGCCTTCTCCATCAGGCTTTCCACCGCCGCCTCGATCTCCTCCGCCTGCGGCGTCGGCTCCGCCAGTTCGGCCACCTCGGGCTTGAGCGCGGTGGCGCCGAAGGTCGAGGCGCGCAGCACCGTCACGTTGTCGGTGCCGGCGCGGGGCTCGGTGGAGACCGGCTGGGGCGCCAGCAGGTTCACCGTCTTGCCGCGCACCAGGCCCTTGGAGACGATGCGGTTGGCCGGGTTCGGCGCCTTGCCCTCGTCCACCCCCTTGCCGAGGGCGTCGAAGCCGGTCTCATGGGGGTCCACGTGGCCGAGGTCGTTGCGGCCGAGATAGGACACCGCCAGCTCGCGGAACACATAGTCCAGCATGGAGGTGGCATACTTGATGGTGTCGTTGCCCTGCACCGGGCCCGCCGGCTCGAAGCGGGTGAAGGTGAAGGCGTCCACATACTCCTCCAGCGGCACGCCGTATTGCAGGCCCAGCGAGATGGCGATGGCGAAGTTGTTGAGCAGCGAGCGGAGCGCCGCGCCCTCCTTGTGCATGTCGATGAAGATCTCGCCGAGGCGGCCGTCGTCATATTCGCCGGTGCGCAGGTAGACCTTGTGGCCGCCCACCACCGCCTTCTGGGTGTAGCCCTTGCGGCGGTCGGGCATCTTCTCGCGCTCGCGCACCCGGTGCTCGACGATGCGCTCCACCACCCGCTCCACGATCTTCTCGGTGACGGTGGCGGCGCGCGCCGCGTTGGGCTGGGCCACCAGGGCCTCCACCGCATCGTCCTCGTCCTCCTCGTCCGCCACCAGCTGGGCGTTGAGGGGCTGGGAGAGCTTGGAGCCGTCGCGATAGAGCGCGTTGGCCTTCAGGGCGAGACGCCAGGACAAGAGGTAGGCCGCCTTGCAGTCCTCCACGCTCGCCTCGTTGGGCATGTTGATGGTCTTGGAGATGGCGCCCGAGATGAAGGGCTGCGCCGCCGCCATCATGCGGATGTGGCTCTCCACCGACAAATAGCGCTTGCCGAGCCGCCCGCACGGGGAGGCGCAGTCGAACACCGGCAGGTGCTGGGCCTTCAGGAAGGGGGCGCCCTCCAGCGTCATGGCCCCGCAGACATGGACATTGGCCGCGTCGATGTCGAACCTGGAGAACCCCAGGAAGTTCAGGAGGTCGAACTTCGGGTCGGCCAGCTGCGCGGCGGGCACGCCGAGGGCCTGGCTGAGGAATTCCTCGCCGAAGGTCCAGCGGTTGAAGGCGAACTTGATGTCGAACGCGGTCTTCACCGCGGCCTCGGCCTTGGCGATGGCCGCGTCGTCGAAGCCCTTGGCGCGCAAGGTGGAATGGTTGATGGCCGGGGCCTGGGCCAGCGAGCCGTGGCCCACCGCATAGGCCTCGATCTCGGCGATCTCCGCCTCGCCGTAGCCGAGCGCCCGCAGCGCCTCCGGCACCGCCCGGTTGATGATTTTGAAGTAGCCGCCGCCGGCCAGCTTCTTGAACTTCACCAGGGCGAAGTCGGGTTCGATTCCGGTGGTGTCGCAGTCCATCACCAGGCCGATGGTGCCGGTGGGGGCGATCACCGAGACCTGGGCGTTGCGGTAGCCGTGCTTCTCGCCCAGCGCCAAGGCCTTGTCCCAGGCCGCCGTGGCATGGGCGACAAGGCGGGTATCCGGGCAGGAGAGGTGGTCGAGGGGCACCGGGGCGATGGAGAGCCCCTCATAGCCGTCGGCAAGGCCATGGGCGGCGCGGCGGTGGTTGCGGATCACCCGCAGCATGGACTGGGCATTGGCGCTGTAGGCCGGGAACGGGCCCAGCTCGGACGCCATCTCGGCGGAAGTGGCATAGCACACGCCGGTCATGATGGCCGACAGCGCGCCGCCGATGGCCCGGCCCTGGGGCGAATCATAGGGGATGCCGCTCGACATGAGCAGGCCGCCGATATTGGCGTAGCCGAGGCCCAAGGTGCGGTATTCATAGGACAATTCGGCGATGCGGCGGGACGGGAACTGGGCCATCAGCACCGAGATTTCCAGCACCACGGTCCACAGCCGCACCGCATGCTCGTAGCTCTCCACGTCGAAGCGCTTCTCGGCGTCGCGGAACTGGAGGAGGTTCAGCGAGGCGAGGTTGCAGGCGGTGTCGTCGAGGAACATGTATTCCGAGCACGGGTTGGACGCCCGGATCTCGCCCCCCGCCGGGCAGGTGTGCCAGTCGTTGACCGTGGTGTGGAACTGGATGCCGGGATCGGCGCAATGCCAGGCGGCGGCGCCGATCTTCTCCCACAGCTCGCGGGCCTTCACGGTCTTCGCCACCTTGCCGTCGGTGCGGCGGATCAGGTTCCAGTCGGCGTCCGCCTCCACCGCACGCAGGAAGTCGTCGGTGACGCGCACGGAATTGTTGGAATTCTGGCCGGCCACCGTGATGTAGGCCTCGCCGTCCCAGTCGGTGTCGTAGATGGCGACGTCGATGTCCTTGTAACCCTGGCGGGCATACTGGATCACGCGGCGGATGGCGGCGTCGGCCACGCCGGCCTTGCGGGCGGCCTTGATCTCGCGCTTCAGCGCCGGGTTTTTCTCCGGCTCGAAGCAGTCGTCGCCATTACCCTCGCAGTTCACGCAGGCCTTGAGCACGGCTTTGAGGTGCCTGGCATTGAGCTTCGAGCCGGTGACGAGGGCCGCGACCTTCTGCTCCTCGACCACCTTCCAGTTCACATAGGCCTCGATGTCCGGATGGTCGGCGTCCACCACCACCATCTTGGCGGCGCGGCGGGTGGTGCCGCCGGACTTGATGGCGCCCGCCGCGCGGTCGCCGATCTTGAGGAAGCTCATGAGGCCGGACGAGCGCCCGCCGCCGGACAGCCGCTCGCCCTCGCCGCGCAGGGACGAGAAATTGGAGCCGGTGCCGGAGCCGTACTTGAACAGGCGCGCCTCGCGCACCCACAGGTCCATGATGCCGCCCTCGTTCACGAGATCGTCGCCCACGGACTGGATGAAGCAGGCGTGCGGCTGGGGATGCTCGTAGGCCGAGGTGGAGGCCATGAGCTCGCCGGTCTCGTGGTCCACGTAGAAATGGCCCTGCCCCGGCCCGTCGATGCCATAGGCCCAGAACAGGCCGGTATTGAACCATTGCGGCGAGTTGGGCGCGGCCATCTGCATGGCGAGCATGTAGCGGTGCTCGTCATAGAAGGCCTGGGCGTCGGCCTCGCTGTCGAAATAGCCGCCCTTCCAGCCCCAATAGGTCCAGGTGCCGGCGAGACGGTCGAACACCTGCCTGGCCGAGGTCTCGCCGATCAGACGCTCCTTCTCCGGCAGGGACGCGAGGGCCGCCTCGTCGGGCACGCTGCGCCACAGGAAGGAGGGAACGGCATTCTCCTCCACGGTCTTCAGGCGCGCGGGCACGCCGGCCTTGCGGAAATATTTCTGCGCGAGGATGTCGCTCGCCACCTGCGAGAACTGGGCCGGGACCTCGATGCCCTCCTGGCGGAAGACCACCGAGCCGTCGGGGTTCCTGATCTCGCTCACGGTCTCGCGGAACGGGATGTCCGCGTAAGGGGAACGGCCCTCGTGCGTGTAGCGGCGTTCGACGCGCATGACCGGTGCTCCTTCGGCTCGGCCCCGTGCGGGCCGATCAGTCTACAGGATGAATGTGGCAGTCGTGACGACCCGACGGGCACGGCGCAGCGCGCCGCACCATGGCGGTTCGTGAAATCGGTGTTCGGGAGCGCGGCAGGCTTCCACCGACACATACATGTGGGAGGCCCGTCGCTCAGTGCCCGAACGCTAGTGCGAGTCTGGCCCTTGGGTCAAACCTGATTTTACCCCCATCTGGGGCCCTGAACTCCATCACCATACTACATATGGTGGCGCCCATCAGGTTAGCAAATCCCTAACGGGCCTTTACCCGGCTCGATTTTCACATCGTCGCGACATGGCCTCGGGGCCCGGCATGAGAAGCCGAGGTCTTCACCGTCATCCACAGGCTGGATGCGGTCAGGTACGGAACCGCTGGAGCGCACTCCAAACCCCGCGACGGCGATGGCGTCATGCATTTGACACATGCCCACCATGCAGAATGCGGTACCGGCGTGCGTGGCAATGCCAGGCGCAATAATCTATCAAGCGACCCAGCCATCTCGCACGCGGGACCCTTTTGCCTCCCCCGCTTTGCGATAGATTGTTGCCCAACCCTCCGGCGCCGTGGCGCCCTTGAAGATAGGGCACGCAGCGAGGCAATCCGGATCCGTTGGAATCAGGTCATGTCATCCACCACCGTCGTCGCCTCCGCCGACGAAAGCCACGCCGCCGCACCGGTCAACCCGCGCTCGCGCGTGATCCTGGCGAGCCTCGTGGGCACCACCATCGAGTTCTACGACTTCTACGTCTACGCGACGGCGGCCGTGCTCGTGTTCCCGCACCTGTTCTTCCCGGCGGGCAACGAGACGACGGCGCTGCTCGCCTCCTTCGCCGTGTTCGGCGCGGCCATGGTGGCCCGGCCGCTGGGCGCCGTCTTCTTCGGCCATCTCGGCGACAAGAAGGGGCGCAAGATCACGCTGGTGGGCGCGCTGCTCACCATGGGCATCGCCACCTTCCTCATCGGCGCGCTGCCCACCTTCCAGACCGCCGGCTGGTTCGCGCCCTTCCTGCTCGTGGTGCTGCGCCTCGCCCAGGGCTTCGCGCTCGGCGGCGAATGGAGCGGCGCGGCGCTGGTGGCCACCGAGAACGCCCCTCCTGGCAAGCGCGCCGTCTATGGCACCTTTCCTCAGCTCGGCGCGCCCATCGGCTTCATCATCGCCAACGGCCTGTTCCTGATCATCGCGGCGCTGATGCCGTCCTCCGATCCCTCGCGCCCGTCGGATGCCTTCCTCTCGTGGGGATGGCGCATTCCGTTCCTGTTCTCGGCGGTGATGGTGATCGTCGGCCTGTGGGTGCGCTTCAGCCTGGTGGAGAGCAAGGCGTTCGAGAACACGGTGAAGCGCGGCCGGGTCCAGAAGCTGCCGCTGGCGGCCGCCTTCAGGACCCACTGGCGCGAGCTGATCCTCGGCACCTTCTACATGCTCGCCACCTACGTGCTGTTCTACCTGATGACCACCTTTTCGCTGAGCTACGGCCGCGCCGCCACCACGGCGGCCCTGCCGGGCCTCGGCTATGACTACCGCACCTTCGTGCTGATGATGATCTGCGGCGTGGTGTTCTTCGGCATCTTCACCATGGTGTCCGGCCCCTGGGCCGACCGCTGGGGCCGCCGGCGCACCCTCATCTGGATCACCTCGGCCATCGCCCTGTTCGGCCTTTCGTGGGTGCCCATGCTGTCGTCGGGTACTGCGGGCGTCATGGCGTGGCTCATCATCGGCTTCACGCTGATGGGCCTCACCTTCGGCCCCATGGGCGCGCTGCTGCCGGAGCTGTTCCCCGCCAACGTGCGCTATACCGGCTCGGGCATCTCCTACAACGTGTCCTCCATCCTGGGCGCGGCGGTGGCGCCGTTCATCGCGGTGGCGCTGTGGAGCTATGGTGGCGGCAGCCCGTTCTGGGTGGGCGTCTACCTCACGGCGATGGCGCTCATCACCCTGCTGGCGCTGCTGCTCGGCAAGGAAACCCGCGACATCGACATCCATCATTGAGGCGGGGGCGCACCGCGCCCTTCACCGGGGAGGCGAGACCGGGGATGCGAGGCGGACCCATCGCCCCCCTTGCGTCCCCGGCGGAATGGGAGTGAACCTCTTGCGCCCCGTTCGCGTAGGAGGAGTGCATGCCCGCCTCCCCGTTGCCCGCCGCCCCTTCCCTGCTGTGGTTCCGGGACGACCTGCGCCTTTCCGACAATCCGGCGCTCGCCGCGCTGGCGGAAGCCCGGGCCCCGATCGCGGCGCTCTATGTGCTCGACGAGGACAGCCCCGGCCTGCGCCCCCTCGGCGGGGCCGCCCGCTGGTGGCTCGCCCAGTCGCTGCGGGCGCTGTCCGCGGAGCTGAAGCGCAAGGGCGTCCCCCTCATCCTGCGGCGGGGTCCCGCCAACCGGATGGTGCCGGAAGTGGCGGCCGCCCTGGGAGCGGCAACCGTCGCCTTCAATGACCGGGCCGGCGCGCCCGAGGCCAGGGTGGACCATGCGGTGGCGGCGCGGCTGCTGTCCGAGGACCGGCGCGTGCTCAGCTTCTGTGCCCACCTGCTGCATCCGCCCGGCAGCATCGAGGGCGCGTCGGGCCGCATGCCGCGCACCTTCTCCTCGTTCCAGCGGGCGGCCCTGAAGGCGCGTCGGCTCGATGCCCCCCTGCCCGTGCCGAAGCACCTCAGGGGCGTCGCCCGTCCCCCGGCCGGCGAAGAACTGGAGAGCTTCGGCCTCGAGCCCACGCATCCCGACTGGGCCGCCGGCCTGCGGACCACATGGACCGCCGGCGAGGCGGCGGCGCAGGCCCGCCTCGCCGCCTTCATCGATTCCGGACTGAAGGGCTATGCGGCGGGCCGCGACCGGCCCGACGAAGGCCACGTCTCCCGCCTCTCGCCTCACCTGCGCTTCGGCGAGATCTCGCCGCGCCAGATCCTGAGCGCCGTGCGCCATGCGGCGGAGGCGGGCGCGGTGACCCTGGCGGATGCGGACAAGTTCGAGGCCGAGCTCTACTGGCGGGAATTCTCCTACCACCTCCTCGCCGACCAGCCGGACATGGCCCAGCGCAACATCCAGGGCGCCTTCGACGGCTTCCCCTGGCGCGAATGCCCCGGCGAGCTGAAGGCCTGGCACCGGGGCCTGACCGGCTATCCCCTGGTGGACGCCGGCATGCGCCAGCTCTGGCAGACCGGATGGATGCACAACCGGGTGCGCATGGTGGTCGCCTCGTTCCTCGCCAAGCACCTGCTTATCGACTGGCGCGCGGGGGAAGACTGGTTCTGGGACACGCTGGTGGACGCGGATCCCGCCAGCAATCCCGCCTCCTGGCAGTGGGTGGCGGGATCGGGACTGGATGCCGCGCCTTATTTCCGCATCTTCAACCCGGTGACCCAGGGCGAGAAGTTCGACCCGGACGGCGCCTATGTGCGCGCCTTCGTGCCGGAGCTGGCGAAGCTGCCCACCCCCTTCATCCACAAGCCGTGGACCGCAGATGCCCACGCGCTGGCCCACGCCGGCATCCGCCTGGGCCACACCTATCCGCGGCCGCTCGTGGATCATGGCGCCGCGCGGGAACGGGCCCTGCGCGCGCTTGAATCCACACGTAAATGATGGGACTTGTTATGTTGATACGGCGGGAAGCGTTGAGTAACGTGCTTCCACATTCATTGAAGGCTTGATCCGCACATGATCCGTAACGGCCTTGTGGACTCCATTGGCAATACACCCCTCATTCGTCTCAAGCGCGCCTCCGAGGAAACCGGCTGCGAGATTCTCGGCAAGGCCGAGTTCCTCAATCCCGGCCAGTCGGTGAAGGACCGCGCGGCCCTCGGCATCATCAAGGATGCGGTGGCGCGCGGCACCCTCAAGCCCGGCGGCGTCATCGTGGAAGGCACCGCCGGCAATACCGGCATCGGCCTCGCGCTGGTGGCCGCCCCGCTCGGCTTTCGCACCGTCATCGTCATTCCCGAGACCCAGTCCCAGGAAAAGAAGGACATGCTGAAGCTCGCCGGCGCCATCCTGGTGGAGGTGCCGGCCGTGGCCTATGCCAATCCCAACAATTACGTGAAGGTCTCCGGCCGCCTCGCCGAGGCGCTGGCGAAGACCGAGCCGAACGGCGCCATCTGGGCCAACCAATTCGACAACGTGGCCAACCGGCAGGCCCATATCGAGACCACCGGTCCCGAAATCTGGGAGCAGACCGGCGGCAAGGTGGACGGCTTCATCTGCGCGGTCGGCACGGGCGGAACGCTGGCCGGCATCGCCATCGCCCTCAAGGAGCGCAACCCCGCGATCCGCATCGGCCTTGCCGACCCGCCCGGGGCAGCGCTCTATTCCTACTACACCACCGGCGAGCTGAAGGCCGAGGGCTCCTCCATCACCGAGGGCATCGGCCAGGGGCGCATCACCGCCAACCTCGTGGACGCGCCCATCGACACCGCCTTCCAGATCCCGGACGAGGAAGCTCTGCCCGTGGTGTTCGATCTCCTGGAGCACGAGGGCCTGTGCCTCGGCGGCTCGTCGGGGGTGAACGTGGCGGGGGCGATCCGGCTTGCGAAGGAGATGGGGCCGGGCCACACCATCGTGACCATCCTGTGCGACTACGGCACGCGCTACCAGTCCAAGCTCTTCAATCCCGCATTCCTGCGCTCCAAGAACCTGCCGGTGCCGCAATGGCTGGAACGCAAGGTGGACGTGCCGAACGTGCTGGTCTGAGCGGGCGCGGTCGTTTAAACGGCCGGGGCGCCGCAGCCCCGGCCCAAGAACATGCGAGAGAGGCACATGACCGAAAGTCCGGCCATCGACACGCCCGCGAGCCCCTTCGTCTCCACGCAATGGCTCGCCGCCAATCTCGGCGCGCCGGATCTCGTCGTGGTGGATGCCTCCTGGCACATGCCCAATTCCGGCCGCAGCGGTGCCAGGGAATATCTGGAGCGGCACATTCCGGGCGCCGTGCATTTCGACATCGACGCCATCGCCGACCATTCCACCCCCCTGCCCCACATGCTGCCCGACGCCCATGCCTTCGCCGTGGCGGTGGGGGCGCTGGGCATCGGCGACGGGCTGCGCATCGTGGTCTATGATTCGATGGGCCTGTTCTCGGCGCCGCGCGTGTGGTGGACCTTCCGGGCCTTCGGCGCCCGGGACGTGAAGATCCTCGATGGCGGCCTGCCCAAATGGCTTGCCGAGGAGCGCCCGGTGGAGGACGGCCCGGTACGCCGGCTGCTGGCCGTCTTCAATCCGCGCTTCGACCATTCCCTCGTCGCCGACATCGAGCGCGTGGAGGCGGCCCTGAAGAGTGGCAGCGCCCAGGTGCTCGACGCCCGGCAGGACACCCGCTTCCGCGGCGAGGCCCCAGAGCCGCGCGAGGGGCTGCCCTCCGGCCACATGCCCGGCAGCTTCAACCTGCCCCACGGCCGCCTCGTGAAGGATGGACGCCTGGTCTCGCCTGAGGAGATCCGCACGGTGGTGGAAGCCTCCGGCCTCGATCTGTCACGGCCGGTGATCACCTCGTGCGGCTCCGGCGTCTCGGCGGCCATCCTGTGGGTGGCGCTGGAGATGATCGGCAAGACGCCCCTCGCCCTCTATGACGGCTCCTGGACGGAGTGGGGCGCCAGCGGCAAGGCGATCGCCGTCGGCTGACGGACGGGCCGGCGCGTCCCGGCCTCAAGACGAGCGGACAGTCCACCGATCAGATTGCGGCGCGACCTGATCGGTGGACCTCGGACCAGCGGCCCCGGTCGTTGACAGATGCCGGATGGGGCCGCTCCCGCGCCGCGCTGGCTTGACCAATGGCCGAGGAGTCCAAGTCATCGGAGTCCAAGTCATCGACCGCTGGGTCTGCCTCTGTTTGGAAAGAAGCGCCGGCGGAAACGGCATATTCTCAAATGGATTCACCGCCGGTCGCCGGCACGAGGCGGGGCTCGGGCCAGTCCTTGGCCTTGCGCCGCACGAGGCTCTTTTCCCATTCGATGGCGTGACGGACGATGGTGGGAAGATCGTCCAAAGCCGGCTGCCAGCCCAGCTCGGCGCGAATACGGTCCGCCCCGGCCACGAGGCAGGCGGGGTCGCCCGGACGGCGCGGCGAGAGCGTGACCGGAAAGTCGACGCCGGACACCTCCTTCACCACGTCCACCACCTCCTTCACGGAATAGCCGCGCCCATAGCCGCAATTCACCTTGAGGTTTTCGCCGCCGGCCCGCAGGCGCTCCAGCGCCGCCACATGGGCGCGGGCGAGATCGGTGACGTGGATGTAGTCGCGGATGCAGGTGCCATCCCGCGTGGGATAGTCCGTGCCGTAGATTTCGAGACCCGGCCGCGCGCCCGCCGCAACCTGGCTCGCCACCTTGATGAGATGGGTGGCGATGCGGGACGACTGGCCCGAGCGGCCATCGGGATCGGCACCCGCCACGTTGAAATAGCGCAGCGCTGTATAGGCGAGGCCGTGGGCGCGGGCGGCGTCCTCCAGCATCCATTCGCTGGCGAGCTTGGAGCGGCCATAGGGATTGATCGGCACCGTCGGCTCATCCTCGCCGATGATCTCGACCCGTGGCTCGCCATAGACCGAGGCGGTGGACGAGAAGATGAGCCGCATCACGCCCGCCTTGATGGCCGCCTGGATGAGGACGCGGGTCTTCACGATGTTGCCGAGATAGTAGCCGAGCGGGTCCGCCACCGATTCCGCCACCAGGCTCCTGGCCGCGAAATGGATGATCTCGGTGATGCCGCGCTCTTCCAGCAGGCGCTGCACGAAAGCCGCGTCGCCCACGTCGCCCACCACCAGCTCCGCCGCCTCCGGCACGGCCCAGTCGAAGCCCGTCGAGAGATCGTCGAGCACGGTCACGCCTTCACCGCGCCCGACGAGTTCGAGAACGGTGTGGCTACCGATATAACCGGCGCCGCCGGTAACAAGCACGGGCATGGAGAGTGGAGCCTCAACCTTCGGACACGACGCTGACCGATCCGGCCTTCATATCCGCAGGACCGGCGCGGGGCGAATAAGCGCAATTGCCGCAACCCCGGCCGGCGTCTGCACCCCTTGCGGACAGCGGCAAGAGCGGAGCGGAACCCTATGACGACGCCGCGCGGGTGCGGGTGAGCACCATGAGCGACCAGCCTCCCACGAGGCGCACGATGGCGTCGGGCGCGACCCTGAAGGCGATGCGGCGCGGAAAGGCGGCGAGCCGCTTCTTGAAGGTCTTGCCGGCCTGGTCGATGGCCCAGGGGGTGTAGAAATGATCGACCACCTCCAGCCCGCATTCGTCGAGCAGGGACAGGGCCGTGGCCTTGGTAAAATAGTGCAGGTGGCCGATATGGGTGCGGGCATCCTCGATGACCCAGCCGCGTGCCACCGCCAGCGCATTCATGTCGAGCGGAATATGCAGCACCTGGTACGTGGAGACGCGGCCCATGGACCGAGCGAAGGCAAACGGGTCCTCCACATGCTCGATCACATCAATGGCCATGCACAGGTCAAAGTGCCGCGCCCCGTCGAACGGACTGCCCTGTGTGAAGGACAGGTTCGGCGCATGTCGATTCCGGCAGAGGGCGAAGGCGTGGGGCGAGATTTCGTAGCCCTCCACCACCGCCTCCGGCAGATGGCGCGCCATCAGATCGACGATGCCGCCGGCCCCGCATCCCACCTCGCAAAGGGAGGCCGGGCGAACGGCGTTGCGCTCCAGAATCTTGAGGATGTGCGCGAACTTCCACGCACTGTCATCCTGATGCCAGTCGGCATTGGCGGAAATATACCGATCATCCAGATAGCGGCTGAGATTTCCCGTCTCGTTCAGAGTCATATGCGGCTCTTTTCCACGGCGGTGCCAGCTTGGACGTAGCCACTCTACCTGCAATTGCAGTCGCAAGGGAAGCCCAAAAAGCAGGCGATCACCGTGAGTTCCCGCATCTGCGAGAAAACTCGTAACTTCCTTTCGCACATGCTAATCTGAAGCTGTAGACGCAATTTCATAGATCATGAATTGGTAGTCGGCTGCGGGTCCGCGGAACGGGGTCCGTCGGGGCGCAGGCGGCAGGCTCCGGGATCGACGCCGCCGCGTCGGCGGACCGCAGAAACGGATGGCGGATGAAACCCACCTATCTCGTCAACGTGCAGATCTTGCGCTTCTTCGCGGCCGCGCTGGTAGTCTTCGCCCATGTTGGCGTGGAAGTCGGCAACGTGGCCGCACGCACCGGCCGCGTGTTTGAAGAGATCGGCCTCATCGACTGGGGCCTCGGCGTCGATGTCTTCTTCATCATCAGCGGTTTCATCATGTACTACATGATGCATGACCGGTTCGGTGCGCCGGGTGCGCCGGTCGATTTCCTGCGCCGGCGGCTCATCCGCATCGTACCACTCTACTGGATCTGCACCACCCTGATGCTGGCCTCGCTGGTGGCGGCGCCGCAGCTCATCAACAATAACGGGCTCGACCTCAAGCACGTGGTGGCGTCCTACACCTTCATTCCCTGGCCGCGCGCCGATGGGGAGCTGTTCCCCATCCTGTCCCTCGGCTGGACGCTGAACTACGAGATGCTGTTCTACGCCATCTTCGCCCTGGTGCTGCTCCTGCCCCGGCGCGCGGGGCTCGTGGCTCTGGGGGCGGCGTTCATCCTGCTCATCCTGACCGGCATTCTCGTGCCCGACCGGCTCTTCATGCTGAAGTTCTGGGGCAATCCCATCATCGGCGAGTTCCTGCTCGGAACCACCATCGCCGCGCTCTTCCTCGACGGCCGTCGGATATCGGGCGGGGCGGCGGTGGCGCTCGTGGTGGCGGGCATCGCGCTGGCCGTCGTCTTCTTCCAGGCCTCGGCCTACGAGCACATCTGGCGCCTCGTCACCGGCGGCATTCCGGCCGCACTCATCGTTGCGGCCGCCGTGCTCGGCCCGCCGCTGCGCGAGACCTGGCCGGCGCGGGCCCTGGCGCTGGGCGGCGACGCCTCCTACGCGCTCTATTTGACCCATCCGTTCACCATCAAGCTGTTCGGCGTCGCCGGCGCCAAGGTTGGCCTGCCGCTTGGCGCCATCTATGTGGTGGGCCTGGTGCTGACGGTGCTGGTGTCCGTGGCCGTGCACCTGCTGGTGGAAAAGCCAATCGGCCAATGGTTGATGCGCAAGACCTCAGGCCCCAAGCGCGCCGTCCGCGCCGCCTCCTGAGGCGCCCCTCGCCACGCGGGACGAAGTCGTCACCGCCATTTCCAGTCGGCACGAGCTTGAGCTAGGCTCCGCAGCGATTTCTCCACCCGGTTCCAGCCAGGGGGCCTGCTTGCGTCGTCGCATCTGGATCGCCGTCATTCTCGCCGTCGCCGCGGTCCTGCTGGCGCGCCTGTTCGTCGTCACCCGCGATCTTCCCGGGACGGTTACAGCCGCGCATTTCGAGACCCTGCGCGCCGACCATCCGCGGATGCGCGCCTTCCTCCACCGCATGCCCAAGGGCGGCGACCTGCACACCCATCTGTCCGGCGCGGTCTATGCCGAGCGCTTTCTCGCCTGGGGGATCGGCAACGGCCTGTGCCTGCGCCGCGCCGACATGGCCCTCCTGCCCCGACCGGACGGGGCGCCCGCCGGACAGCCGTGCGGCACGGATCCCGACACGGTCCTGCTGGCGGATGCCGTTTCCGGCCCGGGCGGACAGGCGACCTATGATCTCATCGTCAATGCGCTCTCCACCCGCTGGTTCCTGCCGACCCTGCGCGTGCCCTCGGGCCACGACCAGTTCTTCAGCACCTTCGGCAAGTTCAACGCCGCCACCGGCGGATCGGACTGGGACCAGACCGCCCGCCGCATCGCCGAGATGGTGGTGGACGAGCTGAAGCAGTACGACGCCTCCAAGGTCCAGTATGTGGAGTTCATGGCCACCTTCTTCGAGGGGGCCGACCGGCAGCGCATGACCGAGGCCATCGGCGAGGTGGGCGAGCCCGCGGCCATGCTGGCGGCGCTCCGGCGTGCCGGCCTCGACGAGGCCGCCGCCGCCAAGGCCCGGCAGGTGGCCGCCATCGTCGCCCACATCGAGGCCCTGCGCGGCTGCGCGGGCGATGCCACCCGCCCCGGCTGCGGGGTCACGTTCCGCTTCATCGCCCAGGTGAACCGCAACAGCGCCCCCGCCGAGGTCTTCGCCCAGACGGCGTTGTCGGCAGCCCTGGTGCGGGCCGCGCCCGGCCTAGTCGCGGGCCTCAACTATGTGGGTCCGGAAGACTACCGGGTGTCGCTGCGGGACTATCGCATGCATATGAAATGGATCGGCTTCCTGGCCGGCGCGGACGTCCCGGTGGCGCTCCATGCGGGCGAGCTGTGGCTCGGGCTGGTGCCGCCGTCCGACCTCTCCTTCCATATCCGCGAAGCGGTGGAGGTCGCCGGCGCGCGCCGCATCGGCCACGGCACGGCGGTGGGCTTCGAGCGCGACATGGACGGCCTCCTCGCCGAGATGCGCCGGCGCGGCGTCACCATCGAGATCGCCCTCACCTCCAGCGACGTGATCCTCGGCGTGCGCGGCCGCGAGCACCCGATCACCACCTACCTCTCCGCCGGCGTGCCGGTGACATTGGCCACGGACGATGCCGGCGTTTCCCGCATCGACCTCACCAACGAATATTATCGCGGGGCGCGGGACCATGGCCTCGGCTATGGGCAGCTCAAGGCCATCGCGCATACCGCCCTCTCCCATTCCTTCCTGTCCGAGGCGGAGAAGAGAAGCGAACAGGCGCGGCTGGACCGGTCCTTGGCCGACTTCGAGCGTGCCGTCATCGAGGAACTGACGCCCCTGGAGCGGCTCGCGGCGGTCATGCGCGCCTTCCTCCCCTTGCCCGGCTCCCGCCCGAACCGATCCGGTTGAAGTGCCATGACAGCCCGGGCCGGATGTCTGAAATCCGCCACGGACGATGTCAGACCGGGACAATCAGGATCGGTAGCCTTCTTCCGCCAGCACCTGGCGCACCACGGGGCGTGCGCGCACCCGCTGATAATGGGCAGCGACGCGAGGCGGCATGACAATACCGATCTTCTCCGCCCAGAATTCGTTGTAGAACAGCGCCGCATCGGCGATCGAGAATTGCGGGCCCACCGCATAGCCTTCGGCCGGCAAGCGCTTTTCGAGCACCGCGAACGCCTCGCTGACGATCTCCCGTCCATGGGCCGCCACGTCGTCCTTCAACGCCTGCGCCGGCTGCGCCCCGCTCGCGGAAATGTAGCGCTCGGAGGTGAAGACCCGCGTATAGCCCTCGCCGTGCAACTGGATCAGCGCGAAATCCACCAGCTCGATGGCGCGGGCCGCGAGTTCCGGATCGTCCGGCAGGAGGCGGCCGCGCGGATAGGTTTCCGCGAGCCACAGGGCGATGGACTTGAAATCGGTCAGGGCGCTGCCGTCATTGAGCACGAGGCTCGGAATGGTGCCGCGCGGATTGATCTTGAGATATTCGGGCCGAAGGTGATCGCCGGCGGGAATGTTGACGATCCAGGCCTCGAACGGCAGTTCCAGCGTTTCGAGGAGGATGTGGATGCCGGTCGAGCATGAGCCGGGCGTCATGTAGAATTTCAGTGCCATGGGGCGTGCCAAGCAAGATTCATGACACCGGGGCGCCTCTTGCGCCTGCCCGGTGGCCATGCGCGCCATCCCCACCCGGCTCCCGCCGCGGAGCGCAGTTGAACCCGCGGCGGGAATCGATATGAGTGCCGGCATGATGTCTTGCGCCCTCACCGCAGGGCGGTCGCCGCGATGACGGCGCCCGCCAAGGTGTCCATCGACCTCGGCACCCGCGTCGGCGGGGGCACGGCCGTGCTGGACCTCGAGGAATTGCTGGCCACGCGCCTGCTGGTGCAGGGCAATTCCGGCTCCGGCAAGTCCCACCTGCTGCGCCGCCTGCTGGAGCAGAGCGCCCCCTGGGTGCAGCAGGCGGTGATCGACCCGGAAGGCGATTTCGTTACCCTGGCGGATCGCTACGGCCATGTGGTGGTGGATGCCCAGCGCGGCGAGACGGATCTCCAGCGCATTGCGGCCCGGGTGCGCCAGCATCGCGTCTCGGTGGTGCTCAATCTGGAAGGGCTCGACGCCGAGCAGCAGATGCGCGCCGCCGCCGCCTTTCTCGGCGGCCTGTTCGATGCCGACCGGGACTATTGGTATCCGGTCCTGGTGGTGGTGGACGAGGCCCAGCTGTTCGCCCCCGCCGCCGCCGGCGAGGTGTCCGACGAGGCCCGCAAGGTGTCGCTGGGCGCCATGACCAATCTCATGTCCCGCGGGCGCAAGCGCGGCCTCGCCGGGGTCATCGCCACCCAGCGCCTCGCCAAGCTCGCCAAGAACGTGGCGGCGGAAGCCTCCAACTTCCTCATGGGCCGCACCTTCCTCGACATCGACATGGCCCGCGCCGCCGATCTGCTCGGCATGGAGCGGCGGCAGGCCGAGATGTTCCGCGATCTGGAGAGCGGCAATTTCGTCGCCCTCGGCCCGGCCCTGGCGCGCCGTCCGCTGCCGGTTCGCATCGGCCCGGTGGAGACCTCGGCGCGCTCCACCAGCCCCAAGCTGGTGCCGCTGCCGGAGCCCGCGGCGGCCGAGGACGCCCACGACCTGATCTTCACCCCCGGCGCCGACGAGGTCCGGCCCCTGGTGCCGCGCCGTCCGCCTGCGGTGGCGCCCACCGCCGATGTCCTGGCCCAGCTCGCGCGCAGCGTGCCGCCCGCACCCTCGCCCGCCGCCGAACCGCCGCCCGGCCTTTCGCCCGAGCAGCGGCAAGCCGCCATCGACGCGGCGCTGCGCGAGATCCTGAGTGAGAGCGATGCGGGCTTCCGCACCATCGCCGTGCTCTATCAGGATTTCCTGGTGCGCTGCCGGATCCGCCGGATCGGCGGCGAGCCCCTCAGCCTCGCGGCCTTCCGCCGCCGGCTCGCGGTGGCCCATGCCGGCATCGACATCGTCGAGGCTGAGGCCGAGGATTCCCCCTGGGCCGAGGTGCTGGCCATGGCGGGCGCGCTGCCGGAGGACATGCAGGGCGTGTTCCTCTCCCTCGCCCGCGCCGCGTTCGACCGCCGCCCCTGCCCCTCCGATGCCGACGTGGCGCGGGCCTATGGCAGCCGCTCGTCCGGCCGGGCGCGGCGCCTCATGGCTTACATGGAGGAACGGCAGGTGATCGTCTGCCGTCTCGATGGCCGCGGTCGCCGGATCGTCGCCATCCCCGGCCTCGCCTGGGAGACCGAGCCCGGCGACCCCAATGCCGCGGCCAGCACGCCCCTGCCCGAGACGACGCCGGCGGACTGAAGCGCCGCGCCCTGGACCGATGCCCCTTTTCCCCCGCATGAGCCCCGCCCCGAAAGAAGCCGGCGGAGGCGATCCGCACGCTCCCACTTGGTGGGGTCCCAGTTTGAGTGCCTGCTGATCCAGCCGGGCGAAGGGGTGGCTTTCTCCAGCGCCTTTGGTGGCTCTTGGCCCGGCCGCCGGCCCCTCTCCACCC
>NZ_JAIVFN010000079.1 GCF_030015065.1 Xanthobacter autotrophicus
GGGCATGGGGATGTCGCGCAGGCGGGCGGGGCGGAGCCATTGCAGCGCCTGGTGCTCCTTGCGCTGGATGGTGCCCTCCCAGCGGCGGCAGATCCACAGGGGCATCAGCAGGTGGAAGGTTTCGTAGCCGTGGCTCGCGAAGGTGAGCGGGGCGAGGCAGGCTTCCTTCACGGTGATGCCAAGCTCCTCATCCAGCTCGCGGATCAGCGTCGCCTCCGGCCGCTCCCCCGGCTCCACCTTGCCGCCGGGAAACTCCCACAGGCCGGCCAGGGCCTTGCCCTCCGGCCGCTGGGCGACGAGCACGCGGCCGTCTGCGTCCACCAGGGCGCAGGCGGCGACGAGGGTGATCTTCACGAGCGGTAATCCCCGTTGATCGCCACGTATTCCTTGGTCAGATCGCAGGTGAGCACCCGGTCGGAGCCGCGGCCGAGGCCAAGGTCCACGGTGAGGTCGATCACGTCGTTCTTCATGTAGGCGGAGACAGTGGCCTCGTCATAATCGGGATCGCGCGCGCCTTCATGGGCGACGCGGTAGTCGCCGAAGGCGATGGTGAGGCGGTCGCGGTCCGCCGGCTCGCCGGCCTTGCCGACCGCCATCACCACACGGCCCCAATTGGCGTCCTCGCCGGCCACCGCGGTCTTCACCAGCGGCGAATTGGCGATGGACATGGCGATGCGCCGCGCCGACTTCTTCGACACCGCACCGTTGACCTGGATGCGCAACAGCTTGCGGGCGCCCTCGCCGTCGCGGGCGACCTGCTCGGCGAGGTCGGCGAGAAGGTCCTGAAGCGCGCGGCGGAAGGCGCGCAGGGCCGGATCGTCCACGCTCTTCACCATCTTCGCGCCCCGCGCCTTGGCGGCGCCGGTGGCGAACAGCAGCAGAGTGTCGGAGGTGGAGGTGTCGCCGTCGATGGTGACGGCGTTGAAGGTGTTCTTCACCCCCTTGGAAAGCAGCTCCTGCAGCACGCCGGCGGCGATGGGCGCATCGGTGAAGACGAAGGAGAGCATGGTCGCCATGTCGGGGGCGATCATGCCCGCGCCCTTGGCGATGCCGTTGATGGTCACCGGCACGTCGCCCAGCAGCACCTGCGCGGTGGCGAGCTTGGGGAAGGTGTCGGTGGTCATGATGGCGCGGGCGGCGTCCATCCACGGCCAGTCCACCAGGCGGCCGGCGGCCTCCGTCAGCACGCCCTCGAACTTGGTGGCGTCCAAAGGCTCGCCGATGACACCGGTGGAGGCGAGGAACACCTCCGAGGTCTTGCAGCCCAGCGCGACGGAAGCGATCTCGGCGGTGAGCTGGGTGGCCTCGCGGCCCTTCAGGCCGGTGAAGGCGTTGGCATTGCCGGAATTCACCACCAGCGCGCGGGCCTTGCCCTTCTTCAGCACTTCGCGGCACCACTCCACCGGCGCCGACGGGCACAGGGAGCGGGTGGTGACGCCGGCCACGGTGGTGCCCGGCGCGAAGGACATGACCAGGACGTCGGTGCGCCCCTGATAGCGGATGCCGGCGGCGGCGGTGGTGAAGTTCACCCCGGGCACCGGCGAGAGTTCGGGCACGAACTTGGGCGCGAGGGGAGAGATGGTCGACGACATGGCTGTTCCCCGGTGATGGCGCGTCTCGTGTGCCGCAGCTTCAGGGTCAAGGCAAGGGCGCCGACGGCGCCGGGCTGCGCGAAGCCATCACGCCGGGTAAATTATGACCGGGATGTCGGGACGGCCGGCGACGGCCGTCCTTGGAGGGATGCCGGCCGACGTGGCCCGCGCAACCCGAGGAGAGCGACATGCGCGTGATGGTGATGGTGAAGGCGACGGCCGATAGCGAAGCGGGACTCATGCCCTCCGCCGAGCTGCTGGAAGCCATGGGCAAGTTCAACGAGGAACTGGCCAATGCGGGCATCATGCTGTCCGGCGACGGCCTGAAGCCATCGTCCCAGGGCAAGCGCATCGCTTTCGACGGGACGAGCCGCATCGTCATGGACGGCCCCTTCGCCGAGACCAAGGAGCTGGTCGCTGGCTATTGGCTGTGGGAGGTCAAGGACATGGAGGAGGCCATCGCCTGGGTGAAGCGCTGCCCCAACCCCATGCCCGGCCCGAGCGAGATCGAGATCCGCCCGCTCTACGAGATGGCCGATTTCGGTGACGCCGTTACGCCTGAAGCGGTGGCGCCCCACGACCGCGCCCGCGAGACCATCGCAAGGCGCTGAGGGACTGACCCGCAAGCGCGAGGGGACACCCTCTCGCGCCTTCAATAGCCCCGCTGCGGGTCAACCCGGTTCAGCACCGGCTCTCCCGCCTCGATCCGGCGGATGTTCTCCACGATCTGGGGCGCCGCCGTCCTCGGAATGGCGACGGAGGCGAGGTGCGGCGTCACCAGCACGTTGTCCATGCCCCAGAGCGGGCTTTCGGCCGGCAGGGGCTCCACCTCGAACACGTCGAGGGTCGCCTCGGAAATATGGCCGGAACGGAGCGCCTCGACGAGGGCCGCCTCGTCCACCACCGCGCCGCGGGCGACGTTGATGAACTTGGCGCCCCTGGGCAGCTGAGCGAGGCGCGCGGCGTCCACGAGCCCGCGTGTTTCAGGGGTCAGCGGCAGCATCACCACCGCAATCTCGGTCCCGGCGAGGAAGCCCGGCAAGGCCTCCATGCCGTGGAAGCAGGAAACGCCCTCCAGGGCCTTGGCCGTGCGCGACCAGCCGCGCACGTCGAACCCCTGCCGGGCCAGCTCCAGCGCCGCGGCGGCGCCCAGATCCCCGAGGCCCAGCACGCCCACCGTGATCTCGCCCGCCGTGCGCGGATGCACATAGTGCCAGCGCCCTTCCCGCTGCGCCCGCTCGAAGGTGGGAATGTCGCGGGCGTGGCGCAGCACGCAGAACAGCACGAACGACGCCATCATCCGCGACATGTTCGGGTCGCTGAGGCGGGTGACGGGCACGTCCGGCAGATCGTCCCGCGCCACCAGGGCATCCACGCCGGCGCCGAGATTGATGACGAGCTTCAGGTTCGGGAAGCGCGCGAAGAAACCGTGGGGCGGCTTCCAGACGAGGGCATAGCGCACGTCCGCCGGATCGCCCTCCAGCGCGCCGTCTCCAGGCTGCGCGATCCGCACGTCGAGGCCGGGATGGGCGGCCTGAAGGGCGCTCTTCCATTCCTGCCCGATGTCCACCGCGCTGTAGAACACCAGGGTCCCGGTCATTTGCCCGCTCACTTGGCCTCGCCCTCCGCCCGCGCGGCGGCAAGCTTCGCCGCCGCGCGGATGGCGAGTTCGTAGCCCAGCGCGCCGAGGCCCGCCACGATGCCCGTCGCCGCTCTGGAGACGAAGGAATGGTGCCGGAACGGCTCGCGCCGGTACACATGGCTCATGTGCGCCTCGATGGCCGCCGCCCAGGCCACGGATCTGTGCGAGGACGGCCCGGCCTTGGACAAGCCCTACCGGCCCCAGCAGCTGGCCGACCGCATCCGCTGGCTCATGGCCCGTCGCGCGCGCCGGCGCTGATCGGTGCCCGGGCACCGCGCCCTATCGCAGCATGTAGCGCACCCCGAGGCGAACCTGATGGGCCGCGGCGTCGCCGACAAAAAGGGCGCCGCCATAGGAGGGCGATCCCAGGTCCACGTAACGGTAGCCCAGATCGAATGAGATCTCGGAACTCAAAGCGTAGGACAGCCCCGCGCCGGCCGACCACGCGAACTGCCAGTCGTTGCCCCCTGGGCCGAAGGCGGCCGGGCCGGCACCGAGGCTGTTGATGGCAAAGCCGACACCCGCGCTCAGATAGGGCGTGAAGCCGGCGACGGTCACCACGTCCCAGTAGAGACTCGCAAGGGCCACTGTCGCGCTGGCCGATACCGCGCCGGGCCCCTGCCCGGCCGTACCCAGGTCGAGATAATCGAGGCTCACCTCGCTGCGCAGAAACGGAAAGAAGCGGTAGCCCAGTCCACCACCCGCCGACCAGCCCGATCCGGAGAGATCGAGCCCGCCCGGAAGGCCGCCGGCGACGGGCTGCGCGCCCCCGATGGCGGCCACATAGCCCGCATCGGCCCGGACATACCAGCCGGACGGCGCATCGTCCGACACCTCGGGAGGCGCGATGGAAAAATCGCCCGGCTTGCCGAGCTTCGCCAGCATGTCGGCGGTCTCCGGGTCCGCGGCCTCGACCCGCGTCCCGGCCGCCAGCAACGCCACCGCCACAGCTCCGGCGAGAAAGGAACGCCCCGCCACACAAGACCGCACCATCGCATCAACCCGTGCCTGATCCGCTTCGGACGGACCCTCGCACGGGAAGCTTTAAGGCCGGATTAACCCTGACGAACGGTTAAAGCCGTGCCCGGAGGGGAGATGGCGCGCGCCCCTCCCGGCCTCAGGCAGCGACCTTCTGGAGCACGTCGATGACGTCGTCGACCACGTTCTCCACAAGATCGCGGTCGTCGCCCTCGCCCATCACCCGGATCACCGGCTCGGTGCCCGAGGGGCGGATGAGCAGGCGGCCGCGATTGGCGAGGCGACGTTCCGCATCGGCGATCACGATCTTCACCTTCTCGTCCTCCAGCGGCCGGCCGCTGGCGTAGCGCACATTCTTGAGGATCTGCGGCAGCGGATCGAAGCGGTGGCACACCTCGGACACCGGCTTGCCCCGACGCGCCACCACGGCGAGCACCTGAAGCGCGGCCACGAGGCCGTCGCCGGTGGTGGAATAGTCCGACAGGATGATGTGGCCCGACTGCTCGCCGCCCACATTGTAGCCGTCCGCGCGCATGCGCTCGAGCACGTAGCGGTCGCCCACGGCGGTGCGGGCCAGCGAGATGCCCTCCCCGGCGAGGTGCCGCTCCAGGCCCAGATTGGACATGACGGTGGCCACCAGCCCGCTGCGGGCGAGGCGGCCGTCTTCCTTGAAGCTCTCGGCCACCACCGCCATCAGCTGGTCGCCGTCGATGAGGTGACCCTTTTCATCCACGATGATCACCCGGTCGGCGTCGCCGTCGAGGGCGATGCCGATGTCGGCGCGCACTTCCCGCACCTTGGCGGAGAGGGCGGCGGGCGAGGTGGAGCCCACATCGCGGTTGATGTTCATGCCGTCCGGCTCGACGCCGATGGAGACCACGTCGGCGCCCAGCTCCCACAGGGCCTCGGGGGCGACCTTGTAGCCGGCGCCGTTGGCGCAATCCACCACCACGCGGATGCCGTCGAAGGACTGATCCCTTGGCAGGGTGCGCTTGGCATATTCGATATAGCGGGCGTGCACGCCCTCCAGCCGCTTGGCGCGGCCGATCTCGGCGGGCTTGGCGAGGCGCTTGGCGAGGTCCTCGTCGATCAGGTCCTCGATCTCCCGCTCCACCTCGTCGGAGAGCTTGAAGCCATCGGGGCCGAACAGCTTGATGCCGTTGTCGTCGAACGGATTGTGCGAGGCGGAGATCATCACGCCGAGGTCGGCGCGCATGGAGCGGGTGAGCATGCCCACCGCCGGGGTCGGCACCGGGCCGAGCAGCAGCACGTCCATGCCCACGGAGGTGAAGCCCGCCACCAAAGCGTTCTCGATCATGTAGCCGGACAGGCGGGTGTCCTTGCCGATGACCACGCGGTGGCGGTATTCACCGCGCTGGAAGATCAGGCCTGCCGCCATGCCGACCCGCAGCGCCAGATCGGCCGTCAGCGTTGCGTTGGCGCGCCCGCGCACACCGTCCGTTCCGAAATATTTGCGCGACATGTTCCCTCTTGCTCCACGTGGCGCGAGCACTGATTCCACAGGGTTTATCTGCCTTATCATCCCTGGCGCGCGACCCGCGATCAATTCTCATGACGCGCACGTAACGAAGCACGATGCCCCCGCGCCCGGATGATGATCCGGATTGCCCGTTCTCTGCGACCACAAAAGTGTCAAAAACAAAGCCTTGGCCGCAAGAGCCCCGCCGGATACCGCAAGCAGCCTAGCCGCCAGGGACGAACGCAGGGTTAAGGCGAAGATTGCGCCGGTCCCGCGGGCAATGCTACGGCTCCGCCGATTCCTTGCGGAGATTGCCCCTCGTGACCTCAAGCGCCCTCGACGTTCTCGCCATCGGCAATGCCATCGTCGATGTCCTTTCCCGCGCCGAGGAGGATATGCTGGCCCGGCACGGCATGGCGAAGGGCAGCATGGCCCTCATCGACGAACAGCGGGCGGAAGAGGTCTATGCCACCATGGGACCGGGCACCGAGGCCTCGGGCGGATCGGCGGCCAACACGGCGGCGGGCATCGCCTCCCTCGGCGGACGCGCCGGCTTCGTCGGCCGGGTGAAGGCGGACACGCTCGGCGCCGTCTTCGGCCACGACATCCGCGCCGCCGGCGTCGCCTATGCCACGCCGGCCGCCGCCGACGGCCCTGCCACCGCGCGCTGCCTGATCCTGGTGACACCGGACGGCGAGCGCACCATGAACACCTATCTCGGCGCGGCGCAGCACCTCACCACCGCCGACATCCATGCGGGCGAGGTGGAAAGTGCCGCGGTGACCTATCTCGAAGGCTATCTGTGGGACCCGCCGCCCGCCAAGAACGCCTTCCTCGCCGCCGCCCAGATCGCCCATGGCGCCGGGCGCAAGGTGGCGCTCTCCCTCTCCGACGCCTTCTGCGTGGACCGCTATCGCGCCGAGTTCCGGGACCTCATCCAGGGCGGCACTGTTGACCTCGTCTTCTGCAACGAGGGCGAGCTGAAGTCGCTCTATGAGACCGCCGATTTCGACGCCGCCCTGGTCGCGCTGCGCCACGACGCGAAGGAGGCGGTGGTGACGCGCTCGGAGAAGGGAGCGTGCTTCGTCACCTCCGGGGCGGTGGTGAGCGTGCCGGCCCATCCGGTGGAGAAGGTGGTGGACACCACCGGCGCCGGCGACCTCTTCGCCGCCGGCTTCCTCACCGGCTATACGCGCGGGCTCGACCCGGCCACCGCCCTGCGCCTCGGCGCGCTGGCGGCGGGGGAGATCATCGGCCAGATGGGCGCGCGGCCCCAGCGTCCCCTCATCGACCTCGCCCGCGAGGCCGGCCTCCTCTCGTGAGCGACTTGCCGGGTGATTTGCCGGCCGCTCCCGACGCAACGGATGCGGCCGGCCGGGCGCTCGCCGCCATCGACAGCCGCGCCCCGCTGCTCATGGTGCTGGGCGGCGCCGGCACCGGCAAGACCACCTTCCTGCATGCTTTGCGCAAGACCCCGCGCGGGCGGCAGGTGTTCCTCGCCCCCACCGGCGTCGCGGCACTGCAGGCCGGCGGGCAGACCATCCATTCCTTCTTCGGCATCCCCCCGCGCCTTTTGAACCCCGACGAGGTGAAGCCGCGGGTGCAGGTGCGCCGGCTGCTCAAGAAGCTCGACCGGGTGGTGATCGACGAGGTGTCCATGGTCCGCGCCGACCTCATGGACGCCATCGACATTTCGCTGCGCATCGCCCGCGACACCTCAGAGCCGTTCGGCGGGGTGCAGATGGTGCTGGTGGGGGATTTCCTGCAACTGCCCCCGGTGGTGCCCATGGCCGAGCAGGAGATGCTGGGCCGGATGGGCTATGACGGCCCCTTCGCCTTCAACGCCAAGGCCTTGGCCGACCGCGAGCCGGTCGGCGTGCCGTTCACCCATGTGCACCGGCAGACCGACCGCGCCTTCATCGGAATGCTGGATGCCATCCGGCGCGGGCGCGGCGCGCGGGAGGCGGCGGAGGCCCTGAACGAAGCCTGCGTGCGCCCCCATCGCGACGGCGCCCTGCCGGTGCTGCTCACCCCCACCAATGCCCGCGCCGACGCCTACAACGCCCGCGGCCTTGCCACCCTGGCGGACGCCGGTCGTGAATTCTCCGGCCTGCTGAAGGGCGAGTTCGGCCTGGAGGGCGACCGCCTGCCGGTGGCGGAACGGCTGGTGCTCAAGCGCGGCGCGCGGGTGATGGCCCTGCGCAACGATCCGGCGCGGCGCTGGGTCAACGGCTCGGTGGGCACGGTGGTGGGGCTGGGCGAGACTTCCGCCATGGTGAAGCTGGATGCCGGGCCGGTGGTGGAGATCGAATCCTTCACCTGGGAGCGCATCCGCTATGGCTGGGACGAGCCGGGCGGCCGCATCGAGGCGCAGGTGGTGGGCACCTACACCCAGCTGCCGCTGGCCCCGGCCTGGGCCCTGACCATGCACAAGGCGCAGGGCCTGACCCTGGAAGACGTGCGCATCGACTTCGGCGACGGCGCCTTCGCGCCGGGGCAGGCCTATGTGGCCCTCTCGCGGGCGCGGTCTTTGGAGGGGCTGTCGCTGGTGCGGCCGATCCGCGGGCAGGATGTGCGCGTGGACCGGCGGGTAGCGGGGTTCATGGAGCGGTTTGAGGGGTGAGTGGGGCGACAACGCCCCGCGGCAAACATTCCCTCCCCAAGACGCCAACTATAGAAGACCAACCAAGACATGGGGCTCACCCCCTGGATCTAAGAGCCTGTTTGGAAAATCCGGCTGGCTTATGCATTTCGCTGGAAAAGAGCCGTCGTCATGCCCGGGCTTGTCCCGGGCATCCACGCCCGGCGTCTGGGAAAGACCCTGGAACAGCCGGGTAGAGCGCCCACCTGCCGAAAGGCTTCCCGGCGGGAATTTTCGAACAGGCTCTCAGCAGCTTCTGCACCCCAGGCGGAATATTTCCTAATTCAATGATAGAAAATGATTTTTTGCACGACGAGGCGAAGCACGAACTATTCTGGAACACAGTTCCATTGGATGCGGCCGGCGCCTGGATGGTGAGGTCCGTATCCACGAGGACGAAATCGGGATTGCGGACAACGGGAACGCCTCGTGATGCAATACGGACAGAAAGGGCCTTGAGTGACGGTGCCCGAAGCCTCGTTCCGGAGGCGGATCTGCCCTGACCCTACACACGCCTCTGCCAGGGGTGGGGCGCGAACTTCAATTTTCCCTGAACTACATCGTGTCGGATCAGGATCTCGCCCAATTCGCGTCCGCTGATCGACAAGCTGTCGGAGAGCTGCGTTGCGATCTCTTCGATCGCGGCCCGTGAGCGCTCGTGCAATACGATCCGCCTGGCCTTGTCCGTGCAGTAACCGACGAACATGGCATCCTGCTCGTGGTTCAAATCGAATTGCGACCGCAATTTCTGGATCTCGGCGTCATCGCTCCTGTGGGAGTCCACGAACGGGACGTAGAGCGGGGCCATCTTCTTCCAGAATTCCGCCTCGGCGATCTGCCCGGACAGAAGAATGACAACGGTGTCCTCGATAAAATTGCGATCTGCCTTGATGTTCAAATCCAATACCACTTCGGACTCACTCTCGAAGCGCGTTTCTCCACTTAGCCCATCCGGCGCACGAAGCACGACCGCAGTCACTTTCCTTTTCAGAAAGCTGGCAACCAGGGCATGCCCAGCCTCGTGAATAGCGGTGGCCATTCGCCGGACGGCCAGAGGTATTTCGTGAGCGGGCGTTACGATCATCGCGACAATTCACAATGGCTGAAACGGATGACAGCAATAATCATATCATTCCGGCATCGTTCCGCTGTGGCAGCCATGCCCTGAATGCCGATCAGCCGGCGGCAGGCCATCGGAGGGCCATCGGGTTCGCGCAACGCAACGCCGCGCCGGCTTTCACGCCTCCGCCCAGCGCTCGGAGCGGAACGCCACCGCAATGGCCTGGGCGCGGGCCGTGGCCAGGTCTTCGTCGTCAAGGCCGGCCCCATCCACCGCGGCACAGGCGGTGCGGGCGGAGAGGAGCAGGTCTACCTTGGGGTGGGTGCTGCCCACCTTGTCGCCATAGCCGAAATAGTCGCAGGTGGCGACGAGGAGCAGCCTGGCGAACAGCTCCGGATCGCGGAAGGCGCCGGTGCGCTCCAGCATGGCCGCCACCGGCCCGGCGCGGATGGGCGACACCCGCCCCACCCGCTCGCATTCCTGAAGCGCCAGCAAAGCGAGGTCGCGGCACACTTCGGGCGGGGCGAAGCGGTCGCAGATGTCGTTGATGCGGGGAATGCCGCGCTCCATGTGGCGGTAATGCACCGGCAAATGCTCGCGCGGGGAATCCGACTTGCCCGCATGCATCACCAGAAGCGCGAACCGTACCTCCAGCGGCGCGTTGCGCCGGGCCGCCTCGGCGAGGGAATTCAGGATGAGCACGCCGAGGTCGATCTCGTCCGCCGTGTCGGTGATGTGCGGCACGCCGAACAGGGACGCCACCTCCGGCAGCATGATCTCCAGCACCCCGCACTCGCGCAGGGCCTTGACCATGGCGGCGGGGGCCGGCGCCATCAGGCCGCGGGCGAACTCCGGCCACATCTCGGCCGGCGAGAGGGAATCGAGCGCGCCGATCTCCATCTGCTCGAACATCAGGTCGAGCGTGTCCTCGTCGGCGCCGTCCTTGCCGCCACTCTCGGCGATCAGGGTGGCGAGGCGCAGGAGCGCGAGACCCGGATGGGTCTCCACCAGATCCTCGATGCGAAAGGAGGGCGTCTCGTCCATCGGGACATAGGACCACCACGGGAATGCGGAACGCAAGCCCATGAAAAAGGCATGCTCAAAATTCCGGCACATCAAGGCCGGCACGCACCGCGAGGAGACGCGTCCCCGGCACGCAGAACAAGGTCAGGAGCATGAGGGGCTGGATGGCGCCATCCACCTTGTGCTCCGGCAGCATCAGGAGCACGGCGGCAAGCAGGAAGGCCCAGGGGAAGGCGATCTCCGCATGCCGGAACCCACTCTTTTCTCGGGTCTGGAACACCGGCCGCTCGGCCGGACCGGCACCGGTGGGGATCGCCCCGGAGCCTCGCGCGGATCGGTGAGAATTGCTGATCCGACGCCGCAGGCCGGCGCCCGCGCCTCAGACCGGGATGCGCACGGTGGCCCGCAGCCCGCCCATGGGACTGTCGGCGAGGATCACCTCCCCGCCATGGGCGCGGGCGATGTCGCGGGCGATGGACAGGCCGAGCCCCGAGCCGCCGTCGTCCTGGTTGCGCGCGTCGTCGAGGCGCAGGAAGGGGCGGAACACCTCCTCGCGCTTCTCCTCCGGAATGCCCGGACCGTCATCGTCCACATGCACGATCAGCCAGCGCGCGTCCCGCGTGCCGGTGATGGAAACGCGGGAGGCGTGGCGCACCGCATTGTTCACGAGGTTGCCGATCGAGCGCTTGAGCTGGTCGCCCTTCACCTCCACCAGAGGGGGGCCCATGAAGCTGGCTTCGGCGACGGCGCCGTCGCGCTCGGCATTGAGGCGCAGGTCCTCCACCAGGGCCGCCATGTCGGTGAGCGCGGCCTGCTCGCCGGGATCGCCGCGGGCGAAGGCGAGATAGGCCTCCAGCATGCCGGCAAGCTCGTCCACGTCTTTCTTCAGCGCCTCGGTCTCCGGCCCCTCGCCCAGGAAGGCCAGCTCCAGCTTGAAGCGGGTGAGGATGGTGCGCATGTCGTGGGAGACGCCGGCGAGCATGGTGGTGCGCTGCTCGATCTGCCGCTCGATGCGCCGTTTCATCTCCAGGAAGGCGATGGCCGCGCGCCGCACCTCGCGGGCGCCGCGGGGGCGGAAATTCTCCACGTCCCGCCCCTTGCCGAAGGCCTCGGCGGCGTCGGCGAGGTTCTCGATGGGGCGGATCTGGTTGCGCAGGAACAGGATCGCCACCGTCAACAAAACCAGAGATGTCCCCACCATCCACAGGATGAAGATGTGCGAGTTGGACGCGTAGGCGGCATTTCGCGGGGCGAAGATGCGCAGAATCGCGTCGTCCATCTTGATCCGGACCTCGATGAGGTTCGAGCGCCCCACCGTGTCGATCCAGAACGGCTGCTGGATGCGGCGGCCGATCTCGCGGGAGAGCGCGCTGTCCAGCACCGAGAAGAAGGGCTTCGGCCCCGGCGGCGGCAGCGGGTCCGGCGGCAGCACGGTGACGTTGAGGGCAAGGTTGCGCCAGGCGATCCGGCGCAGCTCCGTGAAATCCCGGTCCTTGGGCAGCACGTCGTAGAGCGCCACCACCGCCGAGATGTCCTGGCTGACCGCTGCGGAGAGACGACGCGTGACGGTATTGTAATGGCGCTCCATGAAGACGAACGCCACCACCGATTGCAGGATCACCATGGGGGTGACGATGATGAGCAGCGAGCGCGGATAAAGGCCCTTGGGCGTCACCCGGTTGAACCAGGCGGCGAAGCGCGTATTGGCGTCCCGCAGCCAGGTGGCGAGCAGGCGCAGTCCCGACGGCCCGCTCTCGGCCACGCTCAAGGCGTCACCACCAGGCGATAGCCGATGCCGCGCACCGTCTGCAGGAAGACGGGATTGGCGGGATCGCGCTCCAGCTTGCGCCTGAGGCGGTTCACCTGCACGTCCACGGCGCGCTCGCTGGCCGCCCCGCCGCCGGCCAGCGCGAGGCGCGGCACGGTCTCGCCCGGCGCCTCGGCAAGGGCCCGCAGCATGTCGCGCTCGCGCTCGGTGATGCGCACGATCTCTGTATTGCGGGTCAGCTCGCCCCGCTCCAGGTGAAAGGCGAACTCGCCGAAGCGCACGCTCTCGATGGCCTTCTGCGCCGGCGGCAGCGCCCGCTTGAGGATGGAGCCGATGCGCAGCAGAAGTTCGCGCGGCTCGAACGGCTTGGCGAGATAATCGTCCACTCCGGCTTCCAGGCCGGTGATGCGGTCGGAGGTCTCGGAGCGGGCGGTGAGCATCAGGATGGGCACGGCGGACGAGCGCCGCAGATCGCGTGCAAGGTCGAGCCCGCTCTCCCCCGGCATCATCACGTCGAGCACGAGCAGATCGAAGGCGAGCCCCTCCAGCCGCCCGCGCGCCTCGGCGGCATTGGCGGCAGTGGTCACGCGATAGCCGTGCTCGGTGAGGAAGCGCGACAGGAGGGTGCGGATCCGGTTGTCGTCGTCCACCACCAGCAGGTGCGGCGCGTCGTCGGCGAGGGCCACGGGCGCGGCGGCGCCGGAAGCGGCGTCAGACATGGACAACGCCAGGCTGGAAAACGTCAGGCCGGAAAACGTCAGGCATGGGGGCGCTCGCAAATCACACTCGTGCAGGTCTCGGTCAGGGGCCGATCGGACTGTTCGGTTGCGCGGCGGGCCGGAACGCCCGGCACGCCGTCATGCCGGACGGGCCCGTGCCGCGCGGTCGGCGCGCTCGATGAGCCGCTCCACCGCGGCGCGATCCTCCGGGTCGATCATGGCGATAAGAAAGCGCTGCACCGCCTCCCGGCCGTCCGGCCCGCTCGCCTCCAGCGCCGTGGCCATGCGGCGGCTCTGGAGGCCGACGAACTGGCGCGCCAGCGCCTCACCCTTCGCCGTCGGGAACAGCAGGCGCTGGCGGCGGTCGGAGGCGCCCGCCCGGCTTTCCACGAAGCCTTCGTCCACCAGCTCGCGCAGCACGCGCCCCAGGCTCTGCTTGGTGATGCGCAGGATGTCGAGCAGGTCCGTCACCCGCATTCCGGGATGCCGGTTCACGAAATGGACAACCCTGTGATGCGCCCGGCCGAAGCCGATGGGCGCCAGGATCTGGTCCGGATCGCCGACGAAGTCCCTGTAGGCAAAGAACAGAAGCTCGATGAAATCCACCAGCGGCAAGGCGACCGCCGTATCCTCGTCCACCGTGGCTGCGGAGGGAGGCGCGGGATCCATGAGAGAATTTATGTCAGCCATGTTGACTTTTTCGTTCTGATCGTTACTTCAAGAGCCAGTTCCACGAAATGATCGGTCGCCCACCCACTACACAAGGTTCGATCATTTCGTGGCTTTGCCGGCTTCCTGAGCGGGCGTAAAGATATCCCCATGCGGCATCGCTGGAAAGCGGCGGTTGTAGCGGGGAGAAGCCGCGCGGACGACGCGGTTGGAACAAGGAGTTCGAGATCATGAGCGCGCAGGGTGTCCCCTTCGACCAACGTGACGGCTGGATCTGGTACGACGGCGTGTTCGTGCCGTGGGCCGATGCGAAACTGCATGTGCTGTCCCACGGCCTGCACTATGGCAGCACCGTGTTCGAGGGCGAGCGTGCATACGGGGGCACGATCTTCAAGAGCGCCGAGCATTCCGAGCGCCTGCGCCTGTCGGCCGAGATGCTGGACTTCACCATCCCCTATACCATCGGCGAGATCGACGCGGCCAAGAAGGCGACGCTCGAGAAGAACAATCTCGTGGACGCTTATGTGCGCCCGGTGGCCTGGCGCGGCAGCGAGATGATGGGCGTCGCCGCCCAGAAGAACACCATCCACCTCGCCATCGGCGTGTGGGAGTGGCCGAGCTATTTCGATCCCGAGCAGCGCCAGAAGGGCCTGCGGCTCGATCTTTCGGAATGGCGCCGGCCCGATCCCGCCACCATCCCCTGCAAGGCGAAGGCGGCCGGTCTCTACATGATCTGCACCATCTCCAAGCACCGGGCCGAGCGCCGGGGCTACGCGGATGCGCTGATGCTGGACTATCGCGGCTATGTCGCCGAATGCACCGGCGCCAACGTCTTCTTCGTGAAGGACGGCGTGATCCACACGCCCACCCCGGACTGCTTCCTCGACGGCCTCACCCGCCGCACGGTGATCGACATCGCCCGCCGCCACGGCATCGAGGTGGTGGAGCGCCACATCCTGCCGGAGGAGCTGGCCTCCTTCTCGGAATGCTTCATCACCGGCACCGCGGCGGAAGTGACCCCCGTGGGCTCCATCGCGGACTGGCACTTCACGCCGTCGGGCATCACCCACCAGCTGATGGATTCCTATTCCGCAGAGGTGCGCCCGAAGCAGCAGGCGGCCTGACGCGGCCACCGGGCAAGGATACGGAAGGGCGTCGCCTGGGCGACGCCCTTTTTTTCCTGCGCGAACGCGGGGCCGCGCCCCGCAGCAGGGCCCGCGCGTCACCGAAACGTCATCCATCACCACAAGGTGTTGACGCCTCAGCCGAAGCGCGCGAAACCTTGCGCGTGAGCCTGGACGCGAAAAACTCCCTCTTCGACACCGGCCTGCGCCGCCTCGAAGCCCTGCCCGTCATCGGGCCGCTGCTCGCCTCGGTGAGCCGCATGGAGCGGGCGACGCTGGCGGTGCTCGGCTTCATCGCCGTCGCCTTCTACGTCTTCGTCAAGGTGGCCGACGAGGTGGTGGAGGGCGATACCGGCCGGCTCGACCGCGACCTCATCCTCGCCCTGCGCAATCCGGCGGACCCGTCCGATCCCCTCGGCCCCCCCTGGCTCGAGGAGATGATGCGCGATTTCACCGCCATGGGCGGCACCGGTGTGCTCACCCTGCTCACGATCCTCGTGGTGCTCTTCCTGCTGATGACGCGCAAGCGCCATTCGGCCCTGCTCGTCGCCTTCTCGGTGGCCGGGGGCACAGCGTTGTCGCAACTGCTGAAATGGGGCTTCGACCGGCCGCGGCCCGACTTCGTGCCCCACGGCATGTCGGTCTATAGCCAGAGCTTCCCGTCCGGCCATGCCATGCTGTCCGCCGTGGTCTACCTCACCCTCGGGGCGCTGCTCGCGCGGACACAAGCACGCACGCGGGTGAAAGTGTACCTGCTCGGCGCCGCGGCCGCGCTCACCGTCATCGTCGGCGTCAGCCGCATCTATCTCGGGGTGCACTGGCCCACCGACGTGCTCGGCGGATGGGCGCTGGGCGCGGCCTGGGCCTTTTCCTGCTGGCTGCTGATGGTGTGGCTCCAGCGCCGGGGCGAGGTGGAAGGCGAGAGCGCAATGCCTACCTACGGCGACGCGGACTGACCACCGTCTCAGGCGCGGAAATAGAGACTGTGGTCGAAACCGTTGAGGATCGTCGAGGTGGGCAGGATCGGCTGCGCCCCATAGACCTCCGAGACCGCCTGCAGGGTATTGGGAACCGACGCGAATTCGTCGACGATCCGGCAATAGTCGCGTGACAGGGCGGTGTTGGCCGGATCAAGATTGCTCACGAAGACGAGGCCGGTAGGGGCGGCATCGAGGCAGACGATCCTGAGATCGGGCCGGTACTTCCGGAGGATCGCGACGACCTTCCAGACGTCGCCGGTCCACCAGCCCTCATGGCGCGTCCCCTTGCTCAGCCGCATGGTGTCCGAGATTGATCGGGACATCATGGTTTCGCTGACCGGCAAACAGTCGTGCATCGCGATCAAAGAGTTGGGCGCGCACAACCGCTCGGTATTGTAGAAATCGCGCAAGAGATATTCGAACTGGTGCAGCCCATCGAGAAACGCCAGATCGACAGGCCCTCCCAACGCCGCCCTTGCGTCCACTTCTTCGAAAAAGGCATCGCTCGGCATCTGAAAGAGACGCACATCCTTTTTCCCGTTCGTCACGTTCTCCTTGAGCTGGAACGCCGGGTCGACTCCGATGGCACGCTCGCAGGCGATCTGGGAAAAGCAATCGCCCTTGCAGACCCCCACCTCCAGATAGCGCTTCACGCTGCGCGTCTTGGCGAGCTTCTTCAGAACGGTGACATAATAGTCGCCGCCGAGGTCGGCAGGATAGGTGGCCAAGGTGGACGAGGCCGCCTCCGTCACCGGATGCTCGGTCGCCTCAAGCCGCTGTGCTGTGGTGTCCCGTGCGAGAACGTCGGTGCTCATGAGCCCATCCCACCCTTCACGGGGCGCCGGTTCCGCGCCGGTTCAGTCCGAGCGCAGGAACTTCGCCCCACCTATTGGTCGGATGTCATTTAAGGGACCGCAACCCTTTCGCGCAACATTCCGCCCCATCCACCGCAGCAACACGCCTCAGTCGAACAGGCTGGAGACCGATTCCTCGTGCGCCGTGCGGGCGATGGCCTCGCCGATGAGGGTGCCGATGGAGACCACGCGGATGTTGCGCGCCACCCGCACCGCCTCGGTGGGCTGGATCGAATCGGAGATCACCAGCTCCTTGAGCTTGGAGGCGGTGATGCGCGCCACCGCCCCGCCCGAAAGCACGCCGTGGGTGATGTAGGCGTGCACGTCCTTGGCGCCGCGGGCCAGCAGGGCATCCGCCGCGTTCACCAGCGTGCCGCCCGAATCGACGATGTCGTCGACGAGGATGCAGGAGCGGCCTTCCACATTGCCGATGACGTTCATCACCTCGCTCTCGCCGGGGCGCTCGCGGCGCTTGTCGACGATGGCGAGCTGGGCGTCGATGCGCTTGGCGAGCGCGCGGGCGCGCACCACGCCGCCCACGTCGGGCGAGACCACCATGAGGTTGGAGAGGTCGAACCGCTCCTTGATGTCCCGCACCATCACCGGCGCCGAATAGAGGTTGTCGGTGGGGATGTCGAAGAAGCCCTGGATCTGGCCGGCATGCAGGTCCAGCGTCATCACCCGGTCGGCGCCCGCATGGGTGATGAGGTTGGCCACCAGCTTGGCGGAGATGGGCGTGCGCGGGCCGGGCTTGCGGTCCTGCCGGGCATAGCCGAAATAGGGCACCACCGCCGTGATGCGCTTGGCCGAGGCGCGGCGCAGCGCGTCGATGATGATGAGCAGTTCCATCAGGTGGTCGTTCGCGGGGAACGAGGTGGACTGCACCACGAACACGTCCTCGCCGCGGACGTTTTCCTGGATCTCGACGAAGATTTCCATATCCGCGAAGCGCCGCACCACCGCCTTGGTGAGCGGGGTGGCGAGATAAGCGGCGATGGCTTCAGCGAGCGCGCGGTTGGAGTTGCCCGCGACGAGCTTCATGGGACCGTTCTCCGCTGACATTGGACGCTCCGCCGGGGAGGGCCGGGGGCTTGATCGAAAGCTTGAGGCGTTCTGATAGGCGGGCCGTCACAATGTTGTAAAGGCCCCGCCGCGCCTCCGGCGACGCAGGCTGCATGCCGGACCGTCCTGCGCACCGCTCAATTCAGCCCGGCCAGGCCCGCGCGGCGCTGGTGCGAAAGGAATTTGGCCGTCCGGCACGGAGCCCGGCACGCCGGCGTCAGTTCTCCGCGTATGCCAGGGCTGCGGAGGACGCAGAGAGCGCCGCCACCGGCACGCCGGACGGGTCGGGGCGCGGCGCCGGCTCGGCGGCGGCAGGCGCCTCGGCCTGGGGAGCCGGCGCGGGAGCGGCCTGCGGCGCGCCGGCGACGCCGAGGGTCTCGGCGAGGCTCGCCATGGAGCGGTTGGCGACGCGGGAGAGCACGGCATCGTCGCAAGCCGCCCAGCCATTGGCGACGCCGCCCTTCAGCCTGCCCGCCGGCTCCTCGCCGGCGATGCGCGCCACGCGGGTCCGGTTCTGGTCGTAGACATCCCAGGCATAGGCGACGGAGGCCTTGCCCTTCTCCACATGCAGCGCAAGGTAGCCCTTGACCCGGTAGGTCGCGCTGCTGCCACGGGAGACCACCGCCACGCGCTGTTCCTGGGCCTCGCTGGTGAGCTGGCCCACCAGCTTGTCGAAGGTGGCTGGGGGCGGGCCGTCGATGGTGTCGAAGGCGAGGGCGCGGCTGCCCGAGGAGGCCATGCCGGAGCCGTCGGTCTGGCAGGCGCCGAGCGCCAGGCACAGGGCAAGGCCGGCAAGGCGCGCCAGGGTCCGGGACCGGTTGGCGGAAAAGACGAACGGCCGGTGCGAAGGCACCTCCGGAACGGCTTCTGCCTCGTATCCCCGCATGGTGGCTCCCGGTGCTTGTCGCGTCACCGAAGGCGTAGCGGGAAACGCGGGCCGGGTCCAGAAAAACGGTTAAGACGCCGTTAATACGGCTCGGAAACCGAGCAGGCTCAAGGGAAAATGATCTGCGGGCGGGACCTCGCGGCCGGGAGGACAAAGTCCTAACTTTCGGTAAGCGGCCCGCCCGGCCGTCACTTCAGCGACTGGAGCAGGCCCAGCAGCCGCATGGAGCCTTCCGGCCACGGCCCATAGCCGGCCTCCGCATTGATATGGCCGGCATCGCCCGCATCCACGATGGCCGAGCCCCAGTCGAGGGCGAAACCTTCCGCCCGCGCATAGCTGCAATAGGGGTCGGTGCGGCTCGCCACCAGCACCGAGGGAAACGGCAGCGGCGCCGTCGGAACGGGGCCGAACTTCGCCACCATCGGGTCGAGTTCGGGCACATCGAGATCGGGAGGCGCCACCAGGAAGGCACCCCTCACCTTCCCTTCCGGCAGTAGCGGCACCGCGTGCAGCAGGGTTGGCACCCCGAGGGAATGGGCCACCACCACCACCGGCTTGTCCGCCGCCGCCACCGCCGCGGCAAGACGGCGGGGCCAGTCCTCCCGGTCGGGGCGGTCCCAGTCCGCCTGCTCCACCCGGCGGGCGGAGGAGAGGCTGCGCTCCCACCGGCTCTGCCAGTGGTCAGGGCCGGAGCCCTGCCAGCCGGGCACGATGAGAAGGGCGGCATCGGTGGAGCGCATGCGTCAATCCGGGCAGGTTCGGGCGAAGCCGCGTCAGGCCAGCGTAATGGCGGCGATCAGCCGGCCGTAATCGGCTTGCCCGCGATGGGTGGTGCGGCGATAGGAGAAGAAGCGGGCCTCGTCCGCATAGGTGTCGAGGCCGAGATCCTCGATGAAGCCGACGCCCGCCTGCTCCAGCCTGAGCCGGATGAAGCCGGGCAGGTCGAACAGGGCATGGTGGGCCCGGTCCGCCGGCGCGAGGAAGCGGGCGAAGCTCCGGTCCTCGCCGAGGAGGCGGGCGACGAAATCCTCCCCCACCTCGTAGCTGGGCTGGCGGATCAGCGGGCCGATGACGGCACGGATGTTGCCCCGCTTCGCGCCCTGCTGCTCCATCAGCGCCACGGTGGCGCCGATGATGCCGGACACCGCGCCCTTCCAGCCGGAATGGGCGGCGGCCACCACCCGCGCGTCCGGGTCGGCGAACAGGATCGGCCCGCAATCGGCGACCGCCACCGCCGCGCCGAGGCCCGGCGTGGTGGTGACGATGGCGTCGGCCCTGGGCGCGGCGTCGCGGGTCCAGGGCTCGGCCGCAAGCACCGGATCGGCCGAATGCACCTGCCACAGGGCCAGCAGCGCCTCGGGCGCGATGCCGATCTCCTGTGCCATGCGGGCGCGGTTCTGTGCCACGGCGGCCGGATCGTCATTGGAGCCCATGCCGCCGTTGAGGCTCGCATAGAGGCCGGTCGAGACCCCGCCCTGCCGGGTGAAGAAGGCATGGCGGATGCCGGGCAGGGCCTTGAGCGAGGGAGCCTCGATCTTCATGACGCGCACCTCATCACACCCATTCCTCGGTCGAATCGAACGCGGGCGGCAGCCCGATTTCAGGATGGGCGAGGACGAGCGCCTTGAACAGACGCCCCATCTGCCCTGCCCCCTCCCCCGCCAGCCGGCGCGCCGCCGCATCCACGCCGGCGCGAACCTCCTCCGGCGCATCCCGCTTCAGCCGGGCGGCACGCTGGGCCAGCCCCAGGCGGGCGAGGAACGCCCCCTGCTCCAGCGGCCCGAAGGCGCGCAGCCCCGCCGCACGGCCAATCAAGGCCAGCGTGGTGAAATCCACATGGGCGGTCAGGTCCGCCGCGCCCGGCGCGGCCAGCGGATCGGCGAAGCTGTGCTTTTCCAACGCCTGAAACGTGTCGCCATAGCCGCCGGCATGGCCATAGTCGATGATGAGCGCCGCCCCGCCCTGCGCCTTCAGCCGCGCCGCCAGCGCCCGCGCCGGGCCGCTCTCCAGATGTTCCAGCACCGCCCCCTCGGCGGGGGGCGGCAGATGGGCGGCGAAGGCGGGAGCTGCCCGCGACGGCGCCGGATCGAGGCCGAGGACGAGCCGGCCCGCGTCGTCGAGACCCACCCGCCGCTCGTGCCAGTGTCCGGACTTCCAGACGTACTGGTCGATGGGCAGGGCATCGAAGAATTCGTTGGCGAGCACGAGCGCCGGGCCGTCCGGCACATCCTCCATGCGATCATGCCAGGCGACATCCGCCGCATGGCCGGCCAGCGTTCGCGCCTGCGCCGCCCGCAGCACCGGGCTCGTCTCCACGAGGTGGATGCGCGCCGCCGCGCCGAAATCCGGCACCAGCCGGGCCGCGCGCAGGGCATCGGCCATCAGGGTGCCGCGGCCGGGACCAAGCTCCACCAGGCGGAAGGCGGCGGGCGATCCCATCTGCTGCCACTGGGCCACCGCCCACAGGCCGAGCAATTCTCCGAACATCTGGCTGATCTCGGGGGCGGTGGTGAAATCGCCCCGCGCGCCGAGGGGATCGCGCGTCATGTAATAGCCGTGGCGCGGATGGCCGAGGCACAGGGCCATGTAGCGGCTCACCGGCATGGGCCCCTCGGCGGCGATGAGGGCGCGGATCTCCTCGGCGAGGGGCGTCGTCACGCGGCCGGCTTGCGCTTCAGGGCGTAGAGGAGAAGGCCGGCGCCGGCCACAACCAGCGGCACCGACAGCCACATGCCCATGGTGGTGCCGAAGGCGAGGTAGCCGAGCTGCGCGTCCGGCTCGCGGAAGAATTCGCCGATGATGCGGGAGATGCCGTAGCCCATGCCGAAGATGCCGGCCGCCACCCCCGGCCGCTTCAGCCCGCCGAGGCGCACCACCGCCAGCATCACCACGAACAGCACGATGCCCTCCAGCGCCGCCTCGTAGAGCTGGCTGGGATGGCGCGGCACCGGGCCGCCATGGGGGAAGACGACGGCCCAGGGCACGTCGGCCGGCCGGCCCCACAACTCGCCATTGATGAAATTGGCGATGCGCCCGAAGAACAGCCCGATGGGCGCCACCACGCCCGAAACGTCGAGCAGCGACATGACCCTGATGCCGCGCGCGCGGGCGAACAGGACCAGGGCGACCAGCGTGCCGGCGAGCCCGCCGTGGAACGACATGCCGCCCTTCCACACCGCGACGATGTCGGCCGGGTTGGCGGCGAAATAGGCCGGATTGTAGAACAGCACATAGCCGAGGCGCCCGCCGAGGATGACGCCCAGCGTCGCCCAGAACAGGGCATCGTCGAGGTCCTGCGGCGTCATGGGGGAGGTGCCGCCCCACAGGGAAGGCCGCGCCACCAGCATCCGCGCCAGCAGCCAGCCGATGACGAGGCCGGCAATATAGGCGAGGGCATACCAGCGGACGGCCAGCGGGCCGAGCTGGACCAGGACAGGGTCTATGGCCGGGAAGGGCAAGGCGAAGGTCGGCATCTGATCCCCGGAATGCGGGTCCGCGGCGGGCGCCGTCATGTGCCGCGCCGGCGCCTGCCCCGTCAAGCCGGCCCGAACGGCGGTGGTGGACCCCTGCTCGCCATCCCCGCACCAGCCTGCCCCCTCTCCCGCGTGCGGGGGAGGGGTGGGGAG
>NZ_JAIVFN010000080.1 GCF_030015065.1 Xanthobacter autotrophicus
GGCGACCCCCGAGATCTACACCTATTAAGTCGTCGGCTGCGTCAGATGTGTATTAGAGACAGGCGGCGGCCTTGGCCGCGGCGTCCGGTTTCTGGCCCGGCAGGTTGGACATGCGGAAGTCGAGCTGCACGTTGCCCTCGAACAGGGCCCTGGTGCCGCGGTCGCCCACATGGAGGCGGTCGGCCACCAGCTTGCCGTCGAGATAGGTGAAGACCACCGGCTTCTCGGTGGCGATGGTGCCGGCCTTCACGTCCACCTCGGCATCGTGGAGGCGGCCGCCATAGCCGCCGTTCATGGCGAGGTCCACGCCGTCGCCGAGGGTGATGAACTGCTTCTTGGTGTCGAAGCTGCCCACCTTGGCGCTGACGCTGGCCCAGCCCTTGTCGCTCATCTCCAGCCGCGCCTCGATGTCGGTGAGGTCGATCACGTCCGGATGGGTCAGGTCCTGGGTCGCGGTGCGCGCCGTGACGCGGTAGCCGCGATTGTCGTCGGTGAAGCCGGAGAGCTTGGGCAGCTCCATGGTGAGGCGCGAGCCGGTCAGCGTCAGGTGGCCGATGTCGAACGGCAGCTCGATGGAGAGCTTCAGCCGAGACAGGACCGACACGGCGCCGATGGCCACCACCGCCACCACGATGGAAAGCGGCAGCAGGCGCTTGACCCAGCGCACGCGCCGGCTGTGGCGCCGGGCGCTGGAAAAGTCGGGGCTGCGTTGTACGAAGACGGCGGACTCGTCCTCCGCGAAGTCGCGAAAGGTCGCGGAAGGCCCCAGGGGCTCGTCCGCTGGCACGGTTCCCTGCCGGTCGAGTTCGTGTGGCGACACGTGTCGGTTCATGGCCCTGTTCCGGCGGCGGGCCAATCCCGCGTGCGCCTCTTGCTTTCTCCTAAGAGACCGGTCTGCCGATCAGGTCGAAACCCGAGCTGATCGGCACGGGCTCTCGCTCGCCTTGAGCCACAGGGCCGGCCGACGCGTCGCCCCACGCGTCGGGCCAAATTGTCCGAAATGCCGCCCCCGTGCAAGGGCCGGCCGTAAGGTCATGCCAACACTGGGTTTTATATCGGGGAGCCGGCTCAGGAGTGAGCGAAAATATCCTCTTCCGCCCAGCCGGAGAGGTCGAGCGCGGCCCGCGCCGGCAGGAAGGCGAAGCAGGCGGCGGCGAGCCCGGTGCGGTTCTCCCGCGCCAGCATCTCCTCCAGCTTGGCCTTCACGGCATGCAGGTGCAGCACGTCGGAGGCGGCATAGGCGAGCTGGGCGTCGGAGAGGTCGCTCGCGCCCCAGTCCGAGCTCTGCTGCTGCTTGGAGATGTCCACGTTGAGGGTCTCGCGCAGCAGGTCCTTGAGCCCGTGGCGGTCGGTGTAGGTGCGCACCAGCCGCGAGGCGATCTTGGTGCACCACACCGGCTGCGGCATCACGTGGAAGGTATGCTGGAGCACCGCGATGTCGAAGCGGCCGAAATGGAACAGCTTGGTGATGGCTGGGTCGGCCAGCAGGCGCACGAGGTTCGGCGCGCTCTTCGCGTCGGCGCCCTGCGGGATCTGCACGAGGTCGGCCGAGCCGTCGCCATTGGAGAGCTGGACCAGGCACAGCCGGTCGCGGAAGGGGTTGAGCCCCATGGTCTCGGTGTCGATCGCCACCACGGGCGCGGCGACGAAGTCCGCGGGCAGGTCGCCGCGATGCAGGCGAATGGTCATGGGTGACGTCTTTATGTTTCTGGATCGACACGGCTTCTAGCGAAGCGGCGCGCCGCTGTCGATGGCCGTGCGGGGACGGCTGTGCGGCTCCTGATTCGCCGTGATAGAAGGGCGCGCCTTTCCACAGGGGGGAATCATGAAGCGAAATGTCGTCGTCGCGGGCCTGTTCAGCCTGCTCCTGGCGCTGGGCTGGCTCGTCCCGGGGGGCGAGGCCGTGGCCCAGCCGGTTCCGGGAGGCAGCTACCTCAACAGCTGCAACAATGTGCAGGTGCGGCGCGGGCGCGACCTTACCGCCTTCTGCGCCACCCGCCGCGGCAACTGGGTGCAGACCCGGCTCAACGACTTCCCGAGCTGCCGGGGCGACATTTCCAACCAGGATGGCCAGCTCTGGTGCGTGCGCGGCCGGCCCATGCCGCCGCCCGGCCCCATGCCGGCGCCGCCCGGCTCCTATCAGCGCACCTGCCGCAACGCCTTCGTGGGCCCGGACAATGTCCTGCGCGCGCAATGCCGCGTGGGCGGCCACCTGTTCGTGAACTCTTCGCTGAACATGCGCTATTGCTGGGGCGCGCGGGACATTGCCAACTTCAACGGGCAGCTGACCTGCACGCGTTGATTTGCCCGCGTTGAACCGAACCGCCTGTACCGAACAAAAAGGGGCGCCTTGGCGCCCCTTTCCTTTTGGCTGGTCCCGGCTTGATCAGCGCCGCAGGCGGCTCACGTCGCGCACCGCGCCGCGGGCGGCGGAGGTGGTGAGCGCCGCATAGGCCTGCAGCGCCTGCGAGACCACGCGCTTGCGGCTTTCCGGCTTCCACGCCTTGTCTCCCTTCGCCTCCATGACCGCGCGCCGCTCGGCCAGCACCTCGTCGGACACCGCCACGCGGATGACGCGGTTCGGGATGTCGATCTCGATGGTGTCGCCTTCCTCCACCAGCCCGATGGCCCCGCCTTCCGCCGCCTCCGGCGAGACATGGCCGATGGACAGGCCCGAGGAGCCGCCCGAGAACCGCCCGTCGGTGACCAGGGCGCAGGCCTTCCCGAGGCCCTTCGACTTGAGATACGAGGTCGGGTATAGCATCTCCTGCATGCCCGGCCCGCCGCGCGGACCCTCATAGCGGATCAGCACCACGTCGCCCGGCTGGATCCGCCCGGTGGACAGGATCGCCTCCACCGCCGCGTCCTGGCTCTCGAAGATGCGCGCCTTGCCGGTGAATTTCAGGATGGAGGCGTCCACCCCCGCCGTCTTCACGATGCAGCCGTCGAGGGCGATGTTGCCGTAGAGCACCGCAAGGCCGCCATCCTTGGAATAAGCGTGGGCGGCGTCGCGGATGACGCCGGTCTCGCGGTCGAGGTCGAGGTCGTCCCAGCGGCGGGTCTGGCTGAACGCCACCTGGGTGGGCACCCCGCCCGGCGCGGCGCGGAAGAAGGTGCGCACGCTCTCGCTCTGGGTGCGCTTCACGTCCCAGCGGTCCAGCGCATCGCCGAGGGTGGCGGCGTGCACGGTGGGCAGCTCGGTGTGGATCAGGCCGGCGCGGTCCAGCTCGCCGAGGATGGCCATGATGCCGCCGGCGCGGTGCACGTCCTCCATGTGGATGTTCGCCACCGCGGGCGCCACCTTGCACAGCACCGGCACCTTGCGCGACAGGCGGTCGATGTCGGCCATGGTGAAGGGCACCTCGCCCTCGTTGGCGGCGGCGAGCAGGTGCAGCACCGTGTTGGTGGAGCCGCCCATGGAGATGTCCAGCGTCATGGCGTTCTCGAACGCCTTGAACGAGGCCACCGAGCGCGGCAGCACGCTCGCATCGTCCTGCTCGTAATAGCGGCGGGCGAGGTCGACGATGAGGTGGCCGGCCTCCACGAACAGCCGTTCGCGGTCGGCATGGGTGGCCAGCGTCGAGCCGTTGCCCGGCAGCGCGAGGCCCAGCGCCTCGGTCAGGCAGTTCATGGAATTGGCGGTGAACATGCCGGAGCACGAGCCGCAGGTGGGGCAGGCGGAGCGCTCCATGACCTGCACGTCGGCGTCGGTGACCTTGTCATCGGCCGCCGCGATCATGGCGTCGATGAGGTCCACCTTCTTCTCGCCGGTGGAGAGCAGCACCTTGCCGGCCTCCATGGGCCCGCCGGAGACGAACACGGCCGGGATGTTGAGGCGCATGGCGGCCATCAGCATGCCGGGGGTGATCTTGTCGCAGTTGGAGATGCACACCATGGCGTCGGCGCAGTGCGCGTTCACCATGTACTCCACGCTGTCGGCGATGATCTCGCGGGACGGCAGGGAATAGAGCATGCCGTCATGGCCCATGGCGATGCCGTCATCCACCGCGATGGTGTTGAATTCCTTGGCGACGCCGCCGGCCTTCTCGATCTCGCGGGCCACCAGCTGGCCGAGGTCCTTGAGGTGCACGTGGCCCGGCACGAACTGGGTGAAGGAATTCACCACGGCGATGATCGGCTTGCCGAAATCCCCGTCCTTCATGCCGGTGGCACGCCACAGGCCGCGGGCGCCGGCCATGTTGCGACCGTGGGTGGAGGTGCGGGAGCGGTACTGGGGCATGTCCTCTCTTGCCTCTTATGTGTTGTGGTGCGCGATGGCTCTCGGCCCGGCGCGCAAAGCTGCCGGCCGTCTTAGAGCCATGTGGGCCTGCGTGAAAGGCCTTTGATGCGACACTCTATCACGGCTTCGGGCGCGCCCGTGATCACGAGGGCGGGCACCGGACTGCGGCGCGGCGCCGGTTTTCCAGCAGGGCTGAAGTCGGCTATGTCCCGGCCGGACGTCAGAACGCAAGGACAGCACATGGACGGGGAGGCGTTCCGCCACTGGGCCCACGAGGCGGCCGACTGGGCGGCGGACTATCGGGCGGGGCTCCGGGATCGCCCGGTGCGCGCCGGCACGAAGCCGGGGGAGATCGCGGCCCGGCTTCCGACCTCCGCGCCCGAACAGGCCGAGCCCATGGCCGACATCTTCGCGGATTTCGAGCGCATCCTGGTGCCGGGCATGACCCATTGGCAGCACCCGCGCTTCTTCGCCTATTTCCCGGCCAATGCCAGCCCGGCCAGCGTGATCGGCGAGTTCCTGTCCTCCGCCATGGGCGCCCAGTGCCTGCTGTGGCAGACCTCCCCCGCCGCCACGGAGCTGGAGATCGTGGCCCTCGACTGGCTGCGCCAGGCGGTGGGCCTGCCCGAGGGCTTTTCCGGCGTGATCCAGGATTCCGCTTCCTCGGCCACGCTCTGCGCCTTCCTCACCATGCGCGAGCGGGCGCTGGGCTTCACCGGCAACCGCACCGGGCTTTCGGGTCGCCCGCAATTGCGGGTCTACACGTCCAGCGAGGTGCACACCTCCATCGACCGGGCGGCGTGGTTCTGCGGCATCGGCGACGACAATCTGGTGCGCATCCCCACCCAGGGGCCGCTCCGGAGCATGGTGCCCGAGGCGCTGGAGGCGGCCATCGAGGCCGACAAGGCCGCAGGTCTGGTGCCGGCCGGCGTCGTCGCCTGCGTGGGCGGCACCAGCACCGGCGCCATGGATGACGTCAAGGCGGTGGTGGAGGTGGCGCACCGGCACGGCCTGTTCGTCCATGTGGACGCGGCCTGGGCCGGCGCGGCCATGGTGTGCCCGGAGTTCCGGCCTCTGTGGGCGGGGGTGGAACAGGCGGACTCCATCGTGCTGAACCCGCACAAATGGCTCGGCGTGCAGTTCGACTGCTCCGCCCATTTCCTCAGGAGCGCCGACGACCATCTGGCGACGCTGGCCATCCAGCCGGAATATCTGAGGACCCACGCCCATGAGGGGGGCGACACCGGCATCGTCAATTTCAGCGAATGGACCATCCAGCTCGGCCGCCGGTTCCGCGCGCTGAAGCTGTGGTTCGTGCTGCGCGCCCATGGGCTGGAAGGCCTGAGGCAGATGATCCGCAACCATGTGGCCTGGTCGCAGGCGCTTGCGGGCCGGATCGCGGCGGAGCCGGGCTTCTCGCTGGCTTCGACGCCCGTGCTCTCCCTGTTTTCCTTCCGCCACGATCCCGGCGACGGCCGCGACGGCGATGCCCACATGCTGGCTTTGCTCCAGGCCATCAATGATGGCGGGCAGCTTTATCTCACCCCCACGCGGGTGGACGGCCGCCTCGCCATCCGCTTCCAGGCGGGGGCCATGGACACCACCGAGGCGGACGTGGCGGCCGCCTTCGACATCATCCGCGACACCGCCCGCGCCTTGGCCTGAGGGGGCTCACGCCTGTGGCGGCTCCGGCGGGGCGTGCCAGCTGCGCACCGGCGCACGGGCGCGGCCCTGCGTCGATCCGCTGAGGCCATAATGGCCGGCCAGCCGGTCGAGGGCGAGGCCCAGCACCACCTTGGCGGTGCGCGCCGGCCACAGCCGCTCGCGCTCCACCGCCTCCAGCCCCTTCAGGAAGCAGCACACATCCAGCAGCACCCCGGACAGTTCCGGACCCACCGCCGTCATGGCGCGGGCGACGCGCAGCTTCGCCGCCAGCACCATGTCGGTGAAGGCTTCCGGCGTGCCGGCGCCCGACACCTCGCTCCAGCGGCTGGTGACGCGGGGGGTAAGCTGGGCCCGGGTGAAATCGGCCCGCAGCCGCTCGCCGGCGGCAAGCTGGGTCTGGTCCACCAGGGCGCGGCCGTCCTTGCCGGCGCGCCGGGCCAGCCACGCGAGGGGGCTTTCGGCAAGGTTGACCTGCGGTTCCGGCATGCCGGCGGTGCCGGAAGCGCGGCGGGGGGCCGTCCGGCCCGCGGATGCTTTCGGGGCGCGCGTCATGCGCGCGGCGTTCTGGCGGGGCGCCATCGTCAGCGCTCCGTGGCCCAGCGCAGGCAGGCCTCCATCCGGGCCACATGACGGTCGAAGGCGGGGTCGTCCCTCAGGTCCTCGATGCGTCGGCAGGCATAGGCGACGGTGGAGCGGTCACGCCCGAAGGCCTGCGCCACTTCCGACTGCGGCAGGCCGAGGCCCACATGGGCGAGATACATGGCGAGCTGCCGTGCCGTGGCGATGGGAGCGGTGGAGCGGCGGAGGCCTACCAGAGCCTCGACCCCACATCCCGCATGCGCCGCAACGATGGCCGCCGCCAGCCGGCAGGGGACCGACATGGCCGGCGCATGTGAGGCGCCGGCGGCGCCCGTCGGGCGGGCAGAGGGTCGTGAGAAGACGACGCGGGGCTCGGCCGGGAAATGAGACATTACACCCTCTCGTTGTAGGGAAAAAATTCCTACAATGATCTTGTTATATTTCAAGAGGATGTGGAGAGATGCTGCAACTCAGGTTTGCAGAGGCCGATTCCGGAGCTCAAACATATCAAGTGCTTGCCCGCTAAATGTGCCTGTCGCCGGCCGTCGCAGGGGTAGGAATTTTTCCCCCTCCCACCAAGTCGGGCGACCATTCCACCCCACAGGGGAGACTGGTGCATGCGGGTATCGGGAATGGGCGCGGGGCGGGTTTACGCCTTCAGGTGCGAGGATCCGGAGGCGCAGGTCCGGCGCCAGATGAGCGGGCTCGCAGTGGTCTGCAGCGGTTCGGCCGCGCTGGCACGGGCGCTCCGGTCGGTTCGGAAGGCGGCGTTCCGGGGCGGCGCGGGCTATGACCCGGCGCGCCACGCTGCGTTGCTGCGGCTGGCGCGGACGAGGTCCGGCCGGGGCCATCCGGAAGCCGGAGGCCCCTGGGATGCGGCGCCGGAGGGTGGTGCATCCTGAACGCTGCGCCCCGACGCGAAGCCGGGGCGCAGCGCGTTCGCTCAGAGGCCCTCGAACAGGGCGGTGGAGAGATAGCGCTCGGCGAAGGAGGGCACGATGACCACGATGGACTTGCCGGCCATGTCGTCGCGCACCGCGATCTCAAGCGCCGCCGCCACCGCCGCGCCCGAGGAGATGCCGCCGGGAATGCCCTCGTAGCGCGCCAGGGCGCGGGCGGTGTCGAAGGCGGTCTGGTTGCCCACCGTCACCACTTCGTCGATGACGGAGCGGTCGAGCACCTCCGGCACGAAGCCGGCGCCGATGCCCTGGATCTTGTGGGGGCCGGGCGGGCCGCCGGACAGCACCGGGGAATCCTCCGGCTCCACCGCGATCATCTTGAGCGACGCCTTGCGCGGCTTCAGCACCTGGCCGATGCCGGTGATGGTGCCGCCGGTGCCGACGCCGGCCACCACCGCATCCACCTTGCCGTCGGTGTCGTTCCAGATCTCCTCCGCCGTGGTGCGGCGGTGGACTTCCGGGTTGGCCTTGTTCTTGAACTGCTGCGGCATCGCCGCCTTGGGCAACTCCGCGACCAATTGCTCGGCGCGGGCGACGGCGCCCTTCATGCCGAGGGTCGCCGGGGTGAGCACCAGCTCGGCGCCCAGCAGGGCCAGCATCTTGCGGCGCTCCACCGACATGCTCTCGGGCATGACCAGGATGAGCCGGTAGCCGCGCGCCGCCGCCACGAAGGCGAGGGCGATGCCGGTATTGCCGGAGGTGGGCTCCACCAGAACGGTGTCCTGGTCCAGAACGCCCGCCGCCTCCATCGCCTCGATCATGGCGACGCCGATGCGGTCCTTGACGCTGGCGATGGGATTGAAGAATTCGAGCTTGGCGAGGATCTCGGCCTTCGCCCCGCGCAGTTCGGCGAGGCGCTTCAGCCGCACCAGCGGCGTGTTGCCGATGGTCTCGGTGATGGACTCATAGACGCGGCCGCGCCCCGGCCGGGGCAGTGCGGCGGGCACGATCTTGGCGGCAGCTTCTGCCATGGGCGATCTCCTTGGGATATTGGCCGCCGGCCCGCATGGGGCGGGCCTTTCAGATGGCGAAATCGATTCTCTCGTGCTCCGACCCGTGCCCCTTCTCGTCGGCGCTGCGGCAGAGGTCCTCGAGCGTCACCCCGTCGAGGGCGGTGTCGAAGGTGTCCTCGGCCGCAGCAACAGCGGGTTGAACCACCTCGGTCACCAGCGGCGGCAGGATGATTTCTTTTTCCTCCTCCGCGCCCTCGACGACCCGGACGATCTCGGCGACGGAGACGCGCCGGCGCTCCCGCGCCAGCTCGTAGCCGCCGCGGGGACCGCGCACCCCCTTCAGGACGCCGGCATGCACCAGCGCCTGGAGCACCGGCTCCAGCCGGCGGGGGGGAAGGCCATGCCGGGCCGCGAGCGCCTTGGCCGCCACCGGCGCGCCGCGCGCGTGCACGGCGACATCCACGACGGCTGCAATGGCGAGGAGACTCTTGTCGGATAAACGCGGCATCAGGCTGTAGCTACTTCTTCAAAAACATGGCTCCCAGGCCTGTCGAACCAAAACCACCGGAGCCGCGTGCAGTTTCGCTCAGATCTCCGGTTTCTTCCAGCATTATTTGGGTGACGGGAGCGACCACCAGCTGTGCGATGCGCATGCCGCGCGCCACGGTGAACGGCTCCGGCCCGTGATTGATGAGCAGGACCATCACCTCGCCGCGATAATCCCAGTCGATGGTGCCCGGCGTGTTGAGCACGGTCACCCCGTTCTTGCGCGCAAGGCCCGAGCGCGGCCGCACCTGGCCCTCGTAGCCCTCCGGCAGGGCGAGGGCGAAGCCGGTGGGAATGGCGGCGAATGCTCCGGGAAGCAGGATGAGCGGCGTCTCCTCCGGCAGCGCGCAGGCGAGATCGAGCCCGGCGGCGCCTGCGGTGGCGTAGGCGGGCAGGGGCAGTCCCTCGGCGTGGGGCAGGCGCTGGATGCGGACCATCGGGCGGCTCATCGGGTTTCTCCCGCAAGGTCGGCGGCCATGCGCGCCACCAGGTGGCGGGCGACTTCCGCCTTGGACGCGGACGGCCAGTCCTCCACCCCGGCGGCGGTGACGAGATGCACGGTGTTCGCATCCCCGCCCATGATGCCGGTTTCCGGCGACACATCGTTGGCGACGATCCAGTCGCAGCCCTTGCGCAGGCGCTTGTCCCGGGCATGGGCCACCACATCCTGCGTCTCCGCCGCGAACCCCACCACGAGGCGCGGCCGGAGCGTGCGGTGCCGGGCGATGGCGGCGAGGATGTCGGGATTCTCCACCAGGGTCAGGGGCGGCGCGCCGCCGTCGCCCTTCTTGATCTTCTGGCCGGCGGCGTCGGCCACGCGCCAGTCGGCCACCGCGGCGGCGAACACGGCGGCATCCACCGGCAGGCTCTCCTCCACCGCGGCCATCATCTCTTGCGCGGTTTCCACATGGATCACCTTCACGCCCCTGGGATCGGCAGCTTCGGCGGGACCCGACACCAGGATCACCTCTGCTCCTGCGGCGCGCGCCGCCGCGGCGATGGCGTGGCCCTGCTTGCCCGAGGAGCGGTTGGCGATGTAGCGCACCGGGTCGATGGGCTCATGGGTGGGGCCGGAGGTGACGAGGATGCGGCGCCCCTTGAGCAAAGCGGTGTCCGCGGCCCCGAAATGGGCCTCGATGGCGGCGAGGATCTCCATGGGCTCGGCCATGCGGCCCTCGCCGAACTCGTCGCGCTCGGCCATGGCGCCCGCATTGGGGCCGACCATGGCGATGCCGTCGGCCCGAAGCTGCGCCACGTTGCGCCGTGTGGCGGGGTGCGCCCACATGCGCGGGTTCATGGCGGGGGCCACCAGGACCGGCTTGTCGGTGGCGAGCAGCGCGGTGGTGGCGAGATCGTCGGCGATGCCGTGGGCCATCTTCGCCAGAAGGTCCGCCGTCGCGGGGGCGACCACGACGAGATCGGCCTCGCGCGACAGGCGGATGTGGCCGATGTCGTGCTCGGCGGTGAGGTCGAACAGGTCGGTGAAGACGCGCTCGCCGGTGATGGCGCCCACGGACAGGGGCGTGACGAACTGGCCGGCGGCCCGGGTCATGACCGCCCGCACCCGCGCGCCGCGCTCCTTGAGGCGTCGGACCAGATCAAGGCACTTGTAGGCGGCGATCCCGCCGCCGATGAGGAGGAGGATGCGTTTGTCGTTGAGCATCGGCGGCTTCCGCGCGGCGTTTCGCGGGCCGTTGCGCAGCGCGCCGCGGCCCACCAGGGATCGTCATCTCCGCATATAGCCCGCGCCGTCCCGCGAGGCGAGGCGCCGCATCCGGATGAAGGGCGGTGTGCAACCTGGCCGCGCAGACATCGCCCCTATCCGGATAAAGGGCAGGCACGATTGTGGCGAAAGCGTTTCCCCGGCCTTAGGATCAGTTCCATGAGGGGCACTTCTCGCCAGCGCGGACGTTTCGATCCGGGTCCGGGCGCGGACGATCCGCAGCTGACCGCCATCGGCGGCGAGTTCGTGGATCCCGCGCAGGAGGCCGCGTTTCGCCAGAGCCGTCTCGCCGAGGCGCGCCGGCAGGCCCGCCTGCTGTTCGCCGCCTCGGTCATCCTCAATGCGCTATTCCTCCTCAGCGACTGGCGGTTTGCCGGAACCCCCCATTTCGCGGTGGCGGTGTCCGCGCGCTTCGTCGTGATCGGCCTGTCGCTGCTGTGCCTCGGCGGGATCCATCTGGCGGTCACGCCCCGCCGGGCGGACGTGATCTACGCGATCTGGCAATGGGGCACGGCGACGGCGGTGGCGGTGCTGGTGACCTCGCAAAGCCAGCTGGCGCTGCTGGTGGTCCTGCTGCTGCCCACCATTTTCTATCTCGCGGTTCCCATCTCCTTCTCCTGGCTGGTGGCAGGCGGCGTCGGCAGCAGCCTGCTGCTGTTCTACGGCTACGCCGACACCTCCATCGGCTGGCAGGTGGGATTGGGGCTCGCCCTTGCCGTGGCGTCGCTGAACATTGCGCTGATGATCGTGGTGTCGCGGGGCAACCGCATGGAACGGCAGTTTTGGTCTGCAGTGGGGGCGGCTCAAAGGGCGAACGAGCGGCTGCGCGTCAGCGAGGACACGCTGGAGAAGACCTTCCAGGCCGTGCCCCTGCCCCTGATGGTGGCGCGGCTCGATGATGGTCGCCACGTCAAATCCAACGAGGCGGCCCGGCGCTTCTATGGCGTCTCGCTCGATGGCCCCGACGGCGGCCTGCGCGAGGGCGGCATTCCGCCGGAGGCTGTCGGCGACTTGCTCGGGTGCCTGAGAGCCGAGGGCGCCGTGGCGAATTTCGAGACCACGGTGAAAATGGCGGACGGCGAAATACGGCGCGTCGTGCTGGCGGCCGCGGCCATTCCCATGGAGACCTCGCCGCACCTGGTGGCTGCCCTGGTGGACGTGACCGAGCGGCGCTCGGCCGAAGAGCACGCCCTCTATGCCGCGACCCATGACGCCCTGACCGGCCTGCCCAATCGCGCCGCCTTCCAGGCCCGGCTCGGCACCGCGCTGGAGGCCCGCCGGCCCGGGCAGGGGATCTGCCTGCTCCTGATTGATCTCGACGGCCTGAAGGACGTGAACGACACGCTGGGCCACGATGCCGGCGATGCCGCCCTCATGGAGACGGCCCATCGCCTGGATGACCTGCTGGAGCATGGCGGCCTGCTCGCCCGGCTGGGCGGGGATGAGTTCGTGGCCGTGGTGGAGGGGCCTGACCCTGTTGCGGCAGGCCAGCGGCTGGCCCACAACATCCTCGCCGAACTGCGCCGCCCGGTGCTGCATGCGGGCCGCCACTTCGCCACGCGGGCAAGCATCGGCCTCGCCGCCTGCCCGGACCATGACTGCACCTATGGCGAGCTGATGAAGGATGCGGACCTCGCCCTCTATGCCGCCAAGCAGCAGGGCCGCAACCGCGCGGTGGTCTACGCCCCCGCCATGCGGCAGGCGGTGCTGGAGCGGGTGGCGCTGAACCGCGCCATGCGGGCCGCGCTCGCGGAGGACGAGATCATCCCCTTCTATCAGCCCAAGGTGTCGCTCGTGACCGGGCGTATCGAGGGGCTGGAGGCCCTGGTGCGCTGGCGCCGCTCGCCGCACGTGGTGCTGTCGCCTTCCGCATTCGAGGCGGCGCTGACGGATCCCGAGCTGGCCGTGCTCATCGGCGAGCGCATGGTGCGGCGGGTGGCGAGCGACGTGCGCGGCTGGATCGAGGCGGGCCATCCGTGCGGGCGCATCGCCATCAATCTGTCACCGGCCCAGTTCGCCGGCCGTGACCTTGCGGCGACCCTGCTGCGGCAGTTCCATGCGGCGGGGGTGGAGCCCACCCATTTCGACGTGGAGATCACCGAGACCGTATTCCTCGGCCGCAGCTCCGATCATGTGGCGCCCATCCTCGACGAGCTGTACCGGGCCGGCGTGCGAATCGCCCTCGATGATTTCGGCACCGGCTATGCGGGCCTCATCCACCTGAAGCAGCTGCCCATCGACACCATCAAGATCGACCAGAGCTTCGTGAAGGATATCGAGCGCGACGCCTTCGACACCGCCATCGTCTGCGCGGTGATCGACCTTGGCTGCACTCTCGGCATGCGGGTGGTGGCCGAGGGGCTGGAAACCGCCGGGCAGGCGCGCTTTCTCAAGGACAAGCGCTGCGAGCTGGCGCAGGGCTTCTTCTTCTTCCGCCCGCTCGACGGGGCGGAGATGACGGAGCTTCTGCGCAATGAAGGCGAGGAGGCCGCCGCCGCCCGCCTCGCGGCATTCGAAGCCACCTGAGGGACATCGTCCCGCCTCCAGGACGCAAGCCCGACGCAGATGATGCGCTGCAGCGTCGCAGGGTGCGGAAAGTTGCGGCAAAAGCCACGATGGCCGTTTCGCACTGCGAAATCTTTTTGCCGATGCATGCGCCGAACCGTCTCGATTCTGACAATTGTCGACCCTTATGGGGCGGCTTGGCGGCCGAACATGGCGTGAAAACGGACATTCGCCAAAAACTGCCCAAGAAGGTGGCAACTTTTGCCTTTACCTTGGGCACGACATGAGAATGAAACTAAATCAAAGTGTCGCTAATCATACAAAAACACAGTTGGGACGGGAGCCTGGGGTGACGGAGACAGCACTATGGTTCATCAAGAAGCGTTGCAAATCGAGCGTGAGCAGCCCCGGGCTCATGTTCCCCTCGTATCCCTGAGCGATGTGGCGCTCACGGGCATCTACGAAATCTCGAAGATCCTGACGGCGCCGAACCGACTCGAAACCACGTTGTCGAGCGTGGTCAATCTGCTTTCGTCCTTCATGCAGATGCGCCACGGCGTCATCTCGCTGCTTGAGGACGACGGAATTCCGGACATCACCGTGGGCGCCGGCTGGAACGAGGGCACGGACGCGCGGTATCGCGCGCGCCTGCCCGAAAAGGCCATCGGCCAGGTGATCGCCACCGCCGTGCCGCTGATCGCGGAGAACGTGGCCTCCCATCCCGCTTTCAGCGCGGCCGACGTCGCCGCGCTGGGCGCGAGCGAGGAGACCCGCGTGTCCTGGATCGGCGTTCCGATCCGGGTGGCCTCGCGCGTCATCGGCACGCTGACCATTGATCGGGTCTGGGACGGGCGCTCCGTTTTCCGGCTCGATTCGGACGTGCGCTTCCTGACCATGGTGGCGAACCTGATCGCCCAGACCGTGCAGCTCCATCGCGTCGTCTCCCGCGATCGCGAGCGCCTGATGGCCGAAAGCGGGCGCCTGCAGAAGGAACTGTCCGAGCTCAAGCCCACGCCGGGCCGCGAGCGCAAGCGCGTCTATGTGGACGGCATCATCGGCGAGAGCCGCGAGATCCGCGCGCTGCTCGAGAAGATCATGATCGTCGCCAAGTCCCACTCGCCCGTGCTGCTGCGCGGCGAGAGCGGCACCGGCAAGGAACTCATCGCCAAGGCGATCCACGAGCTGTCCCCCCGGGCCAAGGGGCCCTTCATCAAGCTCAACTGCGCGGCGCTGCCGGAGTCGGTTCTCGAATCCGAATTGTTCGGCCATGAGAAAGGCGCCTTCACTGGCGCGGTGGGTGCCCGCAAGGGGCGCTTCGAACTGGCCGACAAGGGCACGCTCTTCCTCGACGAGATCGGCGAGATCTCCCCCTCCTTCCAGGCCAAGCTGTTGCGCGTGCTTCAGGAGCAGGAGTTCGAGCGGGTCGGCGGCAGCCACACGCTGAAGGTGAATGTGCGTGTCGTCGCCGCCACCAACCGCAACCTTGAGGAAGCGGTGGCGAAAAACGAGTTCCGCGCCGACCTTTACTATCGCATCAGCGTCATTCCGGTGATCGTGCCTTCCCTGCGCGACCGCCGCGGCGACATCCCGCTGCTCGCGAATGAATTCCTCGATCGCTTCAACCGTGAGAACGGCCGGGACCTCGCGTTCAACAACGACGCGATGGAAGTCCTCATGGGCTGCGGCTTCCCCGGCAATGTGCGCGAGCTTGAGAACTGCGTGCAGCGTACCGCCACCCTGGCCCAGGGCGGCGCCATCGTGAGCGACGATTTCGCCTGTCGCCACAATGAGTGCCTGTCCGCGCTCCTGTGGCGCAGCCCGAACGAGGCCGCCACGCGCCGGCCCATGGAAATCCCGCTGCCGGTGATGCCGTCCGTCGTGGCCCCGGTCGGCGCCGAGCCGGCGAATTCCAACACGGTCACCAAGATCCCGGTGCCCCTTTCGCCGGCGGTGCCCGCGGCGCCGGTCCGACCGAGCGCTCTGGATGAGGAATTGTCCGAGCGCGAACGGCTGGTGGATGCCATGGAGCGGGCCGGCTGGGTCCAGGCCAAGGCCGCGCGTCTGCTGGGCCTCACGCCGCGGCAGATCGGCTACGCGCTGAAGAAGCACGACATCGAGATCAAGCGCTTCTGACGCTGCCCTGAACATCGTCCGGATCCGGCCGCACTTTCGTGGTGCCGGTCTTGAGCCCGAAGTCGGCAATGGCCGGCTTCGGGCTCCGGCGTTGGTGAGTAGGGTCACCCTGCGCCCGAGCGCTCGATGCCCGCTCCGTCCCCCTTCCGGAAGGCCGGATCCATGCGAAGGGCTGGGCAGGGCTGCCACGTCCGGCCGGAGCGCTCCGGAGCGGGACTTGGTCCCGGCCTGCAAGGCTTCTGATGCCGACAGGCGCGCTGTCGCACTTGCGACACGTTGTCGGGGGAGCGACAGCGTGTCGTTCTCTGAGTCCAAAGAATATTTATAATAACTCAATGGGTTATACGATGGCACGGTGCTTGAAAGAGAGCCTTGCCTGCCAATCTGCACAGCGCGGAGCTAGCCCATGGCCTACAAGATCATTACGTCTCAGTGCACCGTCTGCGGCGCTTGCGAGTTCGAGTGCCCGAACGCCGCGATCAGCCTGAAGAACGACACCTACGTCATCAATCCCAAGAAGTGCACCGAGTGCGAGGGTAGCTTTGATACCCCGCAGTGCGCGGTCGTGTGCCCGGTGGAAAACACCTGCGTCCCGGCCTGATGGCCTGAGCGGCGGGTGGCCCGCAAGGCGCCTGATGGCGCGTCTGCGGGCCGGTCACCGCGCAACATGTTCGCGGGGAGGCATGCAAGCATGCTCTCCGGCGGCAAAGAGGTGGCGGGCGCCGGATCGTAGATCCTCACCCGCAGGGTTGCGAAGCTCCGTGCATCCCAAGGGTGTGGGGCTGACCGGTTTCCGGGCGGAAAGTGTTTCAGGCGAAGTCTTCTCAGGGCCCCTGGCGGGCTTCATGTGCGGTGTGCTGCGCCCGGTAACGTGAGCGCGCCGCCGCTGGCAAGTTGGACGGAGGGACATATGGCGGCCGTACAGGACACAGTCGAACAGGTTCGCTCCATCGACGTCGACCAGTACAAATACGGGTTCGAGACGCAGATCGAATCCGAGAAGGCGCCGAAGGGCCTTTCGGAGGAGGTGATCCGCTTCATCTCCGCCAAGAAGGAAGAGCCCGAATGGATGCTCCAGTGGCGGCTTGATGCCTATGCCCGCTGGCTGACCATGCAGGAGCCGGAGTGGGCGCGGGTCGACTATCCGGCCATCGACTATCAGGACCTCTATTATTATTCGCAGCCGAAGCAGTTCAAGGCGCCCAAGTCCCTCGACGAGGTGGATCCCGAGATCCTGAAGACCTACGAGAAGCTGGGCATCCCGCTGCGCGAGCAGGAGATCCTGGCCGGCGTGGAGATTCCCGAGGGCGAGCGTCCGAAGATCGCGGTGGATGCGGTGTTCGACAGCGTGTCCGTGGCCACGACCTTCAAGGAAGAGCTGAAGGCCGCGGGCGTCATCTTCATGCCCATCTCCGAGGCGCTGCGCGAGCATCCCGACCTCGTGAAGCAGTATCTCGGCTCCGTGGTGCCGGCGACCGACAACTATTTCGCGACGCTGAACCAGGCGGTCTTCTCCGATGGCTCCTTCGTCTACATTCCGCCGGGCGTGCGCTGCCCCATGGAACTGTCCACCTACTTCCGTATCAACGAGAAGAATACCGGCCAGTTCGAGCGCACGCTGATCATCGCCGACAAGGGCTCCTACGTCTCGTATCTCGAGGGCTGCACCGCCCCCATGCGCGACGAGAACCAGCTGCACGCCGCGGTGGTGGAACTGGTGGTGCTCGACGATGCCGAGATCAAGTATTCCACCGTCCAGAACTGGTACCCCGGCGATGCCGAGGGGAAGGGCGGCATCTACAATTTCGTCACCAAGCGCGGCGACTGCCGCGGCAAGAATTCCAAGATTTCCTGGACCCAGGTGGAGACCGGTTCGGCCATCACCTGGAAGTATCCCAGCTGCGTGCTGCGCGGGGAAGGCTCCTCCGGCGAGTTCTACTCCATCGCCATTTCCAATGGCCGCCAGCAGGTGGATTCGGGCACCAAGATGATCCATCTCGGCAAGAACACCACGAGCCGGATCATCTCCAAGGGCATCTCGGCGGGGCGCTCCAACAACACCTATCGCGGCCTCGTCTCCGCCCACCGCAAGGCCGCCGGCGCGCGCAACTTCACCAACTGCGACTCGCTGCTCATCGGCGACAATTGCGGCGCGCACACCGTGCCCTACATCGAGGCGAAGAACCCCACCGCCCAGTTCGAGCACGAGGCCACCACCTCGAAGATCTCCGAGGATATGCTGTTCTACTGCATGCAGCGCGGTCTCACCCAGGAGGACGCCGTCGCCCTCGTGGTGAACGGCTTCGTGCGCGACGTGCTCCAGCAGCTGCCCATGGAATTCGCGGTGGAAGCACAGAAGCTCATTTCCATCAGCCTCGAAGGCAGTGTCGGCTGATATCAAGTCTTCGATCGTCAAAAAGACGCCGGGCCCCACACATTAAAGGATCTTCACCATGGCTCCCCTTCTGGAAATCAAGGACCTCCATGCCGAGATCTCGGGGGGGCGCAAGATCATCGACGGCATGAACCTCAGCATCAATCCGGGCGAGGTTCACGCCATCATGGGGCCGAATGGCGCCGGCAAGTCCACCTTGTCCTACGTGCTCTCGGGCAAGCCGGGTTATGAGATCACCGGCGGCGAGGTGATCTTCCGTGGCGTGAACCTGCTGGAACTGTCCCCCGACGAGCGCGCGGCGCAGGGTCTTTTCCTGTGCTTCCAATATCCGCTGGAAATCCCGGGCGTCTCCAACATGGCCTTCCTGCACACGGCGGTGAACAGCCAGCGCCGCAAGCGCGGCGAGACCGAGCTGACCTCGCCGGAGCTGGTGCGCAAGGTGCGCGAACTGGGCCAGACCCTCGGCATCAATGCCGAAATGCTGAAGCGCCCGGTGAACGTGGGCTTCTCGGGCGGCGAGAAGAAGCGCAACGAGACGCTCCAGATGATGCTGCTGGAGCCCTATCTGTGTGTGCTCGACGAGGCGGATTCCGGCCTCGACATCGACGCGCTGAAGGTGGTCTCCAACGGTGTGAACGCCCTGCGCTCCCCCGAACGCTCCATGCTGGTGATCACCCACTACCAGCGCCTGCTGGACTATATCGTTCCGGATGTGGTCCATGTCTTCGCCGCCGGCCGCATCGTGCACACCGGCGGCAAGGAACTGGCGCTGGAGCTGGAAGCCACCGGCTACGCGCAGTACCAGAACGAGGCGGCGTGATCTCATGGCCGCCCCAATCTCTGCCCAGATCCGACCCATGAAGACCAGCGCGGAGCTGGCCCTCGCCGAAACCTTCGCGGCCGCGCGTGCCATCCTTCCGGGTGGCCCGGACGTGGCCGCCCAGCGCGCCGCCGCCTTCGGCACTTTCGCCGATGCGGGCCTGCCACACCGCCGCGTGGAGGCCTGGCGCTATACCGACCTGCGCGCCCTGATGCGCGAGGCGCGTCCCCTTGCCGCCCCGCCGGATGCCGACGCCAAGGCCCGCGCGGCTGCGGCCGGCGCCATGCTGGCGGGCCTCGGCTTCCGTCGCCTGGTTCTGGTCAACGGCGCCTTTGTGCCCGAACTCTCGGACCTTGCTGACCTGGAGGCGGGCCTGTCCATCCGCTCCATGGCGGAAGCGCTGGCGACTGGCGATGCGCTCACCGCCCGGCTCGGCCAGACGGTGGCGTCGTCGGACGCAGTCCTCGCCCTCAACACTGCGCTGATGGGCGATGGCGTCGTGCTGCATGTCGCGGCCGGCACGGCCATCGAACGGCCGGTCGAGTTGGTCTTCGTGACCACCGAGGCGGCCCCGGTCTCCATGTTCACCCGCTCTCTCGCGGTGGTGGAGGAGGGCGCTTCCCTCACCCTCATCGAGAGCCACGAGGGCCCCTCCGGCGTCGCCTACCAGGTCAACACCGCACTGGAGCTGGTCGTGGGTGCCGGGGCCAAGGTGGAGCGGGTGAAGATCACGGCGGAAGGCGCGGATGCGGTCCATCTCGCAACCGTTCTCGCCCGCGTCGACGCGACCGCCACCTTCGCCAACACCTTCTTCACCACTGGCGGTCTCGTGGTGCGCAACCAGCTTCTGGCCCATCTCGCCGGCGAGGCCATCCAGGCCCGCATGAACGGGGTGAGCCTCTTGTCCGGCAAGCAGCATGCGGACACCCTGCTGTCCGTGGACCATGCGGCGCCGGCCGGCGAAAGCCGGGAATCCTTCCGGGCCGTGCTCGACGGTGCCGCGCAGGACATCTTCCAGGGCAAGATCGCCGTGCGCCAGGCGGCGCAGAAGACCGACGCCCGCATGCTCAGCCGCGCACTGCTGCTGACCGAAACGGCGGAGGCCTGCGCCAAGCCGGAGCTGGAGATCTTCGCCGACGACGTGCAGTGCGGCCATGGCTGCACCACCGGCACGCTGGACCAGCAGCTGAAGTTCTACCTCATGTCGCGCGGCATCCCCGCGAAGGAGGCGGAAGCGCTGCTCATCCAGGCCTTCGTGGGCGAGGTGATCGACGCCATCGGCAATGAGGGCGTGCGGACGGCGCTGGCGGATGCGACCCAGGCCTGGCTACTGGGTCGGGAGTGAATGATGCTTCCTCTTCCCGCTCCGCATCCCGCCGTCTCCAACGGCAGCTACGACGTCCTGCGCGTGCGCGAGGACTTTCCCATTCTCGACCTCAAGGTGAATGGCAAGCCGCTGGTCTATCTGGACAACGGAGCTTCGGCCCAGAAGCCGCGCCAGGTGCTGGATCGGATCCAGCAGGTCTATACCTCCGAATATGCCAACGTGCATCGCGGTCTGCACTACCTCGCCAATGCGGCCACCGAGGCCTATGAGGGTGGCCGGGCGCGGGTGCAGCGCTTCCTCAACGCCGCGCGGCCGGAGGAGATCGTGTTCACCCGCAGCGCGACGGAGGCGATCAACCTCGTCGCCGCCACCTTCGGCAAGAGTCGCATCAAGCCCGGCGACGAGATCGTGCTCTCCATCATGGAGCATCACGCCAACATCGTGCCCTGGCACTTCCTGCGGGAAAGCCTCGGCGCGGTGATCAAGTGGGCGCCGGTGGACGAGGAAGGCAACTTCCTCATGGATGAGTTCGAAGCCCTGCTCACCGAGCGGACCAAGATGGTGGCCATCACCCAGATGTCTAACGTCCTTGGCACCACCGTTCCGGTGAAGGAGGTGGTGAAGATCGCCCATGCCCGCGGCATTCCGGTGCTGGTGGATGGCTCCCAGGGCGCGGTGCACCTCGACGTGGACGTGCAGGATCTCGACTGCGACTTCTACATCATCACCGGCCATAAGCTTTATGGGCCCACCGGCATCGGCGCGCTCTACGGCAAGTATGAGCACCTGGAGGCGATGCCGCCCTTCAACGGCGGCGGCGAGATGATCCGCGAAGTACGGCAGGACACCGTCACCTATGGTGACCCGCCCCACCGGTTCGAGGCGGGCACGCCGGCCATCGTGCAGGCGGCGGGTCTCGGTGCCGCGCTGGATTATATCGAATCCATCGGCAAGGCCCGCATCCGGGCGCACGAGGCGGATCTGACCCGCTATGCGCAGGAGCGGCTCGGGGAACTGAATTCCGTGCGCATCATCGGCACGGCCAAGGACAAGGGCGCCATCATCTCGTTCGAGATCAAGGGCGCGCACGCCCACGATTTCGCGACGCTGATCGACAATGACGGCATCGCCGTGCGCGCCGGAACCCATTGTGCCATGCCGCTGCTTGAGCGGTTCGGGGTCTCGGCCACCTGCCGCGCTTCCTTCGGGCTCTACAACACCCGTGAGGAAGTGGACCGCTTCGTCGCGGCGCTCTCGAAGGCGCAGGAGCTGATCGGCTGAGGCCGGCAGGCACGGACCGGGCGGATCTGCCGGCCGGTCCCTTTTTCTTTGATCTGCATGTCGGGCCCGCCTCCTCAGGGCTATGGCGCAATGCGATGCGGCGCCGGGGCATCTCGATTGTCATGCGGGCCGCCCCCTTGCACAGAAGCCTCCGGCTCTCATCTCCATTGAAAATCGGCAGGAGCGAACTGGGCGGCGAACCCACCTTGCGAGCTGCGTCGCAAGCCGCGTCGAACTTGCGACAGAGCCGGTTCGGGTGGGCAATTGTCGCGTTCGTGCCGTGCTCCGTCACCCTCCCGGGAGTGTCCTGTTTCAAACAGCACTAAACTGGCGTGTCGGCCCGAAAAGCCCTGTGTCGGGTTCTGAACATGGCCGCAAGTCCCGACACTCATTCTTTAAATATATGTTTTTGAACGTATTTTTCGGGTTCCCAACGCTGGCACGCTGGTTGCTAGCTTCTATTGCGGGCGACAGGTTGCTGGCTTTGTGGGCCCCTACAAAGGCCACGTCCGCATCCTCGCCGGAGTGCAACGTCCCGGGGTGTGACCGCTAGCCGGCGCGCACCGATGAGACCGGGCAGAACCGAATCTCGGCTCAAGGTTCGAAGGAGAGCAAGATGTCGCTGCGACAGATCGCGTTTTACGGCAAGGGTGGTATCGGCAAGTCCACCACCTCTCAGAACACCCTGGCTGCGCTTGCGCAGATGGGTCACAAGATCCTCATC
>NZ_JAIVFN010000081.1 GCF_030015065.1 Xanthobacter autotrophicus
GTGTATAAGAGACAGTCCCCGGCCCTCCCCCGCAAGCGGGAGAGGGAGTGGCCGCAGCACGCGCTCCCGCCCCATCGAAAAACATACCGGCCTGACGCCGGATACCCGATAAAGGACTGGGGGCACACATGTTCGATCTTTCCGGCAAGACCGCGCTCGTCACCGGCGCCACCGGCGGCATCGGTGGCGCGATCGCCAAGGCGCTGCACGCCCAGGGCGCCATCGTCGCCATCTCCGGCACCCGCAAGGAGGCGCTGGACGCCCTCGCCGGCGAACTGGGCGGCGAGCGCATCCATGTGCTGCCCTGCAATCTCGGCAGCACGGAAGAGGTGGAGAAGCTGGTGCCGGCCGCCGAGGCGGCGCTGGGCGGGCACATCGACATCCTCGTCAACAATGCCGGCATCACCCGCGACAACATCTTCATGCGCCTCTCCGACGAGGCGTGGGACCAGGTGATCGCGGTGAACCTCACCGCCGCCTTCCGCCTGTCGCGCGCGGCGGTGCGCACCATGATGCGCCGCCGCTCGGGCCGCATCATCTCCATCACCTCCATCGTCGGCGTCACCGGCAATGCGGGCCAGGGCAATTATGCCGCAGCGAAGGCCGGCATGATCGGCATGTCCAAGTCGCTGGCCCAGGAAGTAGCCTCGCGCGGGGTGACGGTGAACTGCGTCGCCCCCGGCTTCATCGCCACCCCCATGACCGACGCCCTCAACGACAAGCAGCGCGAGAGCATCCTGAAGGCGGTGCCGGCGGCAAAGCTCGGCACCCCCGAGGACATCGCCGCCGCCTGCGTCTACCTCGCCTCCGACGAGGCCGCCTACGTGACCGGGCAGACCCTGCACGTGAACGGCGGCATGGCGATGATCTGATCGCGGCGGCCTGACGCCCAAGAACCGGCGCCCAAGATCTGACCCCCAAGATCTGACGCCCGACGACGGCCGGTTTCGCTTCATCGCGGCCGGCCGTTGTCTATGTTGGCCGAAAGTTGTAGTGTAAACATGCGTGCGGGGACTGGAGGCACGCATGAAAATCGAGCCTGTGAACACGGAATTCGGGCTCAAGCGTACCTTGGTAACGCCCGGCGCATCTTATCTGCTGGGACGGATCTGGGGTCGCATCCTCGATTTCGGATTGATCCTGTGGGTGGTCCGGGTGCCGCTCGCCAGCGTGGTGCTCGGCCTGCTGCTCATGGCCGCCGTGACCCCGGCCCAGGACGTCACGCTCGACGTCGCCATGGCGGGCGCGCCCGTGGGCGCGGCGGCGGGCCTGTCCCGCGCCATGATCGCGCTCCTCGCCGCCGTCTTCCTGCTCTGGGCGATGCCGGTGCATTATGCCGCCCGCCTGCTGCTGGAGACGGACGAGGGGATCGCCGCCGTCCTCGCCCGCCGCAGCGCCGCCGCCGTCGCCGGCGGGCGCAAGACCGACTTCATCTTCTGCCAGATGCTGCGGCATGTGCCGCGCCTGCTCGGTGCGCTCACCTTCGTCGCCTTCGCCATCGGCGCCATGAAGGCGGTGGACAACCTGCCGACCCTTGCCGACCGGCCGGCCATGGCAGCCGCCAGGGACCAGCTCGTTCTGCTGTCCTGGACCATGCTCGCAGGCGCGCCCGCCTTCTATGCCTACACATTGCTGCGCGGGCTGGTCACCGATCATGGCCCCCTGAAAGGCTTCGATGCGGCGCTGGGACGACGCCTGGCCGGCATCTTCGCCATGCTCGGCATCGCGCCGCGGCCCGACGACCCCGAAGCGGAACTCCACGCCACGGGCCGGCTGGTGCTGCTGGCCTATGCGCTCCTCGTCATCGTGGTGCTCGCCGCGAGCCCCCACTGGCTGGCCCAGCGCCTGCCCCTCGCCTTCGCGGTGCCGCTCATTCTGGGTGGCTGGGTCCCCATCCTGAGCTACCTGTCTTCGGTGGGACGGCGCTTCCATGTGCCCATCCTCACCGGCATTTTCCTCGCCGGAGCCATCGGCACCTATCTGTTCGGCGACAACCACGCGGTGCGCACGCTCACGGCAACGGAGCCGGCGCACCGGCGCACGTCGCTGCTCCCTGCGGTCAAGCTGTGGATGCGCGCCAACGGCTGCGCCGAGGAGCCCTCCTCCTGCCCGCGGCCGGTCATCATCGCGGCCGCCGGCGGGGCGAGCCGGGCGGGCTTCTTCACCGCCAGCGTCATCGGCCACTTCCTCGACTTCGAGAAGCACAAGACCGCCTTCTCCTTCACCCGCGCCGACGGATCCAAGATCAACCGCGCCGCCCGCGACGATGGCCGCTTCACCCCGCAAATCGAGCAGGCCCTGAACGGCAAGGACATGGCGACGCGCATCTTCGCCATTTCCGGCGTGTCCGGCGGGTCCTACGGCGCCGCCGTTGTGGCAGCCGCGCTCGCGGCGCGCACCGGCGCCGCCGCCCCCTGCCCCGACAAGACGCCGGAGGGCTGGTTCGGCGGGACGGTGGCCGGCTGGCGCGACTGCCTGGAGACCATGACGGCCGGCGACTACCTGACCGCCACCTTCTTCGGCCTCGCCTTCCATGATCAGGTCCAGCTCTTCCTCTCGGATCGCGCGGCGCTGCTGGAGCAGTCCTGGGAGCAGAACTTCGCCCGCCATGTGCGCGCGGCGGATGGAAAGGCGGCGCCCGATTCGGCGGAGCGGCTCGCCGCCCCCTTCCTCGGCACGCCCCGCGATCCGGAGCGCTGGGTGCCCTTCCTCATTCTCAACGGAACGTCGGTGGAGACCGGCCAGCGCATCATCACCACCGACCTTCTGCCCACCTATGCCGCCAACGGCCGCTGCCCCTCGGGCGGCCCCAACGCCGAATGCGCGCTGTTCACGCACGCCATCGACTTCCACGGCCTGGTACGGTCCGACCTCGACGTGCGCCTGTCCACCGCCGCCACCAATTCCGCCCGCTTCCCGGTGATCTCGCCGCCGGGCTCCATCTACCAGGTGGACACGGACGTGGTGGACCGCATCGTGGACGGCGGCTACTTCGAGAATTTCGGCGTCGAGAGCGCGCTCGAGCTCGCCGAGGCCATGGTGGAAGTGGAGCCGCGGCTCGCCCCGTTCATCCTCGTCATCTCCAATGATCCGGCGAGCGTGCTGACCGAGGAACGCACCGCCCGCAGCAGCAGCGGCGTGGTGGTGCCCGACGCCCCGGACCAGGCCGCCTTGACCGAGGCGACCGGCCCCATCGGCGCGATCGGCGCGGTGCGCAGCGGGCGTGGACGGCTCGCGGTGGCGACCGCCACCCACTGGCTCGATGCCCGCTTCGGCACCCGGTGCGGCGCCAATCTCGTACAGATCAGGGTATGGCCCGAGGCGGTGAAGGACGGCCATTGCCCGGTGGGACAGGCCACGCCGGAAAAGGTCCGCGACGTGTCCATGAGCTGGTGGCTGTCCAAGCCGGTGCAGATGAACCTGCACGAGCAGCTTGAGCCCACCGCCGACCGCTGCAACAACGCCAATGCGGTGACGGCCGTATGGGCCGCCCTGGCCACGCCGTCGCGCGCCTGCATCGGCGGCACGCCCTGACCCCGAAGCCCTTTCTCCCTCGGAAGGGGGCCGCGGGATCGGCGGGCTTCAAGTCGCGGCGCGCGGATCTTCCGCGCGCCGGTGATCGGCTTTAAGATTTTTCCCGTTTCAGAGCCCGCTGCCGGCCCCGTCGGCAGCCCCTTTTCATTGATCCCGTTGGAGGAGCCGCCATGGCGCGCGCCCAGACCGCTTTCCTGTCCCGCAGCGATGTTCCCGACCGCGCAGCGCTTCAGAAGGCCATCGACGCCCTCAAACTCAAGCTGGTGCTCGACGACGGCTATGTCCCGTTCGAATCGTCCGGCTACCTGCCCTGCACCCTCGACGGCGAGGATGCCGGCTTCACCATCCGCTTCGGCGACGTGGACACCGGCACCAAATCGGCCGCGCTGGCCGAGGCCCTCGGCGGGCGCGATGTGGCCGTCGACTTCAAGTGGAGCGGTGACGTGCGCGAGCAGGTGAGCGCCATGGGCGTGTGCGCTGCGCTCGCGGGCAGTTTCGGCGCGGTGGTGCATGACCCCGACAAGGACGTGATTCTCGACGCCGCCAAGCTCCATGCCCGCGCCAAGGCGGGGCTGGAAGAGCTCTGATTCCATCAACCTTTTTTCTTCGGCCGACGCCCCGCGGGTTCGCTCACGCGCCGCGCGGGCTGGCCAAGGCCATCCACGCAAGGGCGTCGGGCGCCAGCCCCGCCACGAAAAAGGGGCGCCGAAGCGCCCCTTCCGGACAAACCGGCGCCCCGAGGGCGCCGTTGCTCACTTCTTGGCGGGATCAGCCGCGGGAGCCGGAGCGACCGGCTGGACGGGAGCAGCAGGAGCCGGGGCCGCGGTCTTCTCGATCTTGGCGTCGGCGCGCAGCTTTGTGACCAGATCCGCCTGCGCCTTGCGGACCAGATACTGCTCCACTTGGTCCTCCACCTGCTCATAGGTGGGAACCGGCTTCTGCCGCTTGTCCTCGACCTTGATGACGTGCCAGCCGAACTGGCTCTTCACCGGGTCGGAGACCTGGCCCTTCTCCAACTTGAAGGCGGCGTCGGCGAACTCGGGCACCATCTGGTCCTTGGTGAAGTAGCCGAGATCGCCGCCGTCCTCGGCGCTGTCCTTGGAATAGTCCTTGGCGAGCTTGGCGAAGTCCTCGCCGGCCTTGGCCTTCTTGGCGATCTCCTTGGCCTTGGCCTCGTCATCCACCAGGATATGACGGGCGCGGACCTCGGTCTCAGCCGGCGCGGACTTGACAAATTCCTCGTAGGTCTTGCGCTTGGCCTCCTCGGAGACCGACTTCTTGGCCTCCTGGGTCATGATGGTTTCCATCAGGGCCTTGGTGCGGGCATAAGCGAGGCGCTGCTGGAAGTCCGGCGTCTGGTCCAGCTTCTGCGCCTCCGCGGCCTTGGCCAAAAGCGTCATGTCGGTGAGGAAGGAGAGAACATATTCCTCACGCTGCGGGCCCTGGAGCTGGGGCGGCAGGCCGGAGCCGATATCATCGAGGGCGATGGTGAGTTCGCTCTGGCGGATGGGCGTTCCATTGACGGTCGCGACCACGGGATCTGCGGCCGGCGCCGCCTGTGTCGCGGCGGCGGGAACGGCGGCCGGGGCAGCCCCCTGCGCCAGCACCGCCGAGACGGTCGCTGCGGAAACCGTCGCGGCAAGCACGGCGGCGAAAAGACGGGTCTTGGCGGAGCGCATCATGGGTCCGGTTTCCTCGGAATGGCCTCGGGCTGGCCGAAGCGGGCGCAACCTCGCTTAGCTCTCCTCACCTGACAAGAGGGCATTGTTGCGGCATGACGCGACTGGAAATCGCGCCGGGGGCTTTCGTTCCCCCGCGCGAGCCTGTATAAGGCGCGCCTTCAATCGGGAATGCTGGCCGTTCAGCGGGCCCCGGGCGAGCGGCTCCAGGGCGGCTCGTGTCTCGGCTCAACCTGCGGCGCGTTTCACGATCACAAGTTCGCCAAGTCGGCAGCGCGCTTTGTTCGAGCGATCACGCCGCGCTTGCCCCGTTACGCCGTTCAGGAGTTTGGACAATGGCTGTCCCGAAGAGAAAGACCTCGCCGTCCCGCCGTGGCATGCGCCGCTCGGCCGACGCGCTGAAGCAGCCCACCTATGTGGAAGACAAGGATTCGGGCGAGCTGCGCCGTCCGCATCACCTCGACCTGAAGACCGGCATGTATCGCGGCCGCCAGATCCTGAAGCCCAAGGCCGAAGCCTGAGGCTGCTGCGCGGCGCCGATTCTCCGGCGCCGCTGAAAGCGGACGGCCGGCGCATCCCGTGCGGCCGATGCCCCAGGCCGAGCCGGCCGGGGCTTTCGGGGCGCGCCTTTCGGGCACCCACGCCCCATTGTCCGCAACGCCCCATTGTCCGCGATGCCCCGTTTCCGCGAGGCCCTATTTCCGCGAGTCCGGAATCCGGCCGGGGCACACAACGCCGCAGCGCGGGACCGTGACTTTTCGTCCCCGATGTGTCACCCATCCGCAGCGTTCGGCGCGAAGCTCTCAGAGTCGCGCGCCCGCGGCACCGCGGTCCGAGGAGCACATATGCTGACGCCCGTCCCGTTGCTGATCGTTCCCCTCGCGATCTACAACATCATCACCTTCCTGATGCCCGGCATCGCGTGGTCCACCGTGCTGACCACCGTCTCCATGCTGTCGGGTGCGGAATGGACCATCAGCATGGCGGAGACGTTCATCGCGCTCAGCCTGCTCTTCCTGTTCTTCGAGATTCTCAAGGCGACGCGGATCACCCACCGCTCGATCATCGACCACATGCTGTCCATGCTGGTGTTCGTGATCGCCATGGTGGAATTTCTGCTGGTGCGGCAGGCCGGCAATTCGGTGTTCGCCATCCTCTTGTGCATCATGCTGCTGGACGTGGTCGCCGGCTTCTCTGTCTCGGTCCGCGTAGCCCAGCGCGATTTCGCCATCGAGCCGCGCGAATAGTCGCGCCGCAAGAACAGGCACGCCCCAAAAACAGACAAACTGCGAAAACCGGCTTGTCGCGCGGCAAATCAACCCACGCGACAAGTTCCGCAGCATGGGCCGTCCCGGTAATATTGATTGGCGCACCCCAAAGGGGACCAGTCGTGGCGCTCGGCGCTCCTGAGCTGGAACAGCTGGGACGCCAAGGACGATCCAATCTGAGTGATTCACACTGATCGGATCGCGCCAGCGATTTCCGCGCGAGGGGTGGAGTCCAGCAGACCGGCCGGCGGAACCGCCTGCACCGGTCTGCAGAATCAGTTACCGCTGCCGCCTTCCGGCTTCTGGTCGCTCTTGGGCACCAGTTGCTCCAGCTTGGCTTGCATGTCGGCCATCTGGCGCTTGAGCGCGTCGAGATCGTCGCTGCGCTCCGCCGCCGGGGCCGCAGGGGTCTGCGTCGAAGCCGCCGGAGCCGTTCCCGCAGGCTCCTCGCCCTTCGGGAAGGGCAGGAATATGTGGAACGCGCGCTCGAACATCTCCATGTTGCGACGCACGTGATCGTCGAGGCCGCCGACGAATCCACCACCCGTCAGCGTCTTGGCGACGTGCTCACGGAACTTTTCCTGATCCTTGGTGAAGCTGTCGATGGACGCTTCAAGGTATCGTGGAACCAGCATCTGCATGCTGTCACCGTAGAAGCGGATAATCTGGCGCAGGAAAGCGATGGGCAGAAGGTTCTGGCCCTTGTTTTCCTGCTCGAAGATGATCTGCGTCAGCACCGAATGCGTGATGTCCTCGCCGTTCTTGGCGTCGTACACCACGAAATCCTCGCCCTCCTTAACCATGTTGGCGAGGTCTTCGAGGGTCACATAGGTGCTCGTCCCCGTGTTGTAGAGGCGGCGGTTGGCGTATTTCTTAATGGTGACTGGCTCTTGCGATTTTGCCATTGTCCGGTCATCCGTTTTCCTTGGGCGCTGCCGCAGGTTAAGGCGTTTCCAAGTGTAGAGCTACCACTTTATGTGCGCCGCGCACCGGCCTTTCGCACTGCGCGCCAGCGTCATCGGGACGTCGCCCAGACGAAGGTTCAATATTCTGCGGCTGGCGCTCCCTTGCCATGAGATGGGTCATTGACACATGGTCGCCCCCGGCCACGATAGAGGCGAGCTTCCACACGGCACTGGCATTCCCACACAGTCAACGAGGCGCAAAGCCGCCCGCCTGATCTTCCCCCAGGAGACACACCCATGAAGGACGAGGTCGTCATCGTCAGCGCAGCGCGCACCCCGGTCGGGTCGTTCAATGGCGCGCTCGCGCCGTTGCCCGCCCATGAACTCGGCGCGATCGCGATCAAGGCGGCGCTGGAGCGCGCCGGCCTTCCCGCCGACACCGTCAGCGAAGTGATTCTGGGCCAGGTGCTCACCGCCGCCCAGGGCCAGAACCCCGCCCGCCAGGCCTCCCTGAAGGCCGGTCTTCCCATCGAGGTCCCGGCCTGGGAAGTGCAGATGGTGTGCGGCTCCGGCCTGCGCTCCGTGGCGCTGGGCGCCCAGGCCATCGTCAATGGCGACAGTGAGATCGTCGTGGCCGGCGGCCAGGAATCCATGAGTCAGTCCACCCACGCGGCCCACGTGCGCAACGGCACCCGCATGGGCGGCCTCGAGTTCGTGGACACCATGATCAAGGACGGCCTGTGGGATGCCTTCAACGGCTACCACATGGGCAACACCGCCGAGAACGTGGCGCGCCAGTTCCAGATCACCCGCCAGGAGCAGGACGAGTTCGCCGTCGCCTCCCAGAACAAAGCGGAAGCAGCCCAGAAGGGCGGCAAGTTCAAGGATGAGATCGTCCCCGTCACCATCTCCACCCGCAAGGGCGACGTGGTGGTGGACCAGGACGAATATATCCGCCACGGCGCCAGCATCGACGCCATGGCGAAGCTGAAGCCCGCCTTCGCCAAGGACGGTACGGTGACCGCCGGCAACGCGTCCGGCATCAATGACGGCGCCGCCGCCGTGGTGCTCATGAGCGCCGCCAAGGCCAAGGCCGAGGGTCGCACCCCGCTGGCCCGCATCGTCTCCTGGGCGCAGGCCGGCGTCGATCCGTCCGTCATGGGCACGGGCCCCATCCCCGCCTCCCGCCTGGCGCTGGAGAAGGCCGGCTGGAGCACCTCCGACCTCGACCTGGTGGAAGCCAACGAGGCCTTCGCCGCCCAGGCCATCGCCGTGAACAAGGACCTCGGCTGGGACACCAGCAAGGTGAACGTGAACGGCGGCGCCATCGCCATCGGCCATCCCATCGGCGCCTCGGGCACCCGCATCCTCGTGACCCTGCTGCACGAGATGCAGAAGCGTGACGCGAAGAAGGGCCTCGCCACCCTGTGCATCGGCGGCGGCATGGGCATCGCCATGTGCCTCGCGCGCGACTGAGCCAGCGACCTGCGTGCGCCTTGCTGCCCGGCCACCGGGCAGCAAGGCGCACAACCTTTGCGGGTACGCAACCGGGCCGCGACCTTCCATCGCGGCCCGCTGTTTCCAAACGGAAATACAGACTTGCTAAACCGTCCGGGCGTGGCTCGACCCGCCCCGGGGCACGGGTGAAGTGTCGTCAGGTCGAGCCAATAGAGTGAGGAGGGAACCATGGGACGCGTCGCGTTGGTCACGGGCGGCACGCGTGGAATCGGCGAAGCGATCTCGGTGGCGCTGAAAGCCGCCGGCTACAAGGTCGCCGCGAACTATGCCGGTAACGACGAAGCCGCCAAGGCGTTCACCGAAAAGACCGGCATTCCCGCCTTCAAGTGGGACGTGTCCGATTTCGAATCCTGCAAGGCGGGCATCGCCAAGGTGGAGGCCGAGGTCGGTCCGGTCGATGTGCTGGTGAACAATGCGGGCATCACCCGTGACGGCCAGTTCCACAAGATGTCGCTGGAGCAGTGGAGCGCGGTGATCAACACCAACCTCAACTCCGCCTTCAACATGACCCGTCCGGTCATCGAGGGCATGCGCGAGCGCAAGTTCGGCCGCATCATCTGCATCTCGTCCATCAACGGGCAGAAGGGCCAGTTCGGCCAGACCAATTATTCCGCCGCCAAGGCCGGCGAAATCGGCTTCGTGAAGGCCCTCGCCCAGGAGAGCGCCCGCTCCGGCATCACGGTGAACGCCATCGCCCCCGGCTATATCGCCACCGAGATGGTGAAGGCCGTGCCCGCCGAAGCCCTGGCCAAGATCGTGGCGACCATCCCGGTGGGCCGTCTCGGCGAGCCGGAGGACATCGCCCGCGCCGTGGTCTTCCTCGCCTCCGACGATGCCGGCTTCATCACCGGCTCGACCATGACGGTCAACGGCGCCCAGTACATCACCTGAGCCCGACGCCGGCTCGAATCCCCTGCCATTCCGCCATGCCCCGGCTCGTCCGGGGCATGTGCGTTTTCCGGACTTGAGCGTCTTCAGGGGCTCCAGGAAGCCCTCGCCGCCTTTCACACCACCAGGGTTTTGAGCAGCGCGCGAACAGGATCGGGTATGGGCACCGGCTTCTGGCTGGCGCGGTCCACATAGACGTGGACGAAATGCCCCTGCGCCGCCGCCCGCGGGTCCTCGCCCTGAAACAGGGCGATCTCGTAGCGCACCGACGAGGAGCCGAGCTTGGTCACCCGCATCCCCGCCTTGACCGGGGCCGGATAGGTGAGGCTGCGGAAGTAGGTGCAGCGCGTCTCCACCACCAGGCCGATGATCGGGCTCGTCTGCGGGTCCAGCAGCCCGGCCGAGACCAGCTGCTCGTTCACCACCGTGTCGAAATAGGAATAATAGACCACGTTGTTCACGTGGCCGTAGACGTCCACGTCCGCCCAGCGCGTGGTGATGGGCAGCACATGGGGGAATCCGCCGATGAGAACCGGCTCTTCCCGCCCGCCGCCTTGGCCCGCCTGTCCGCTCATCCGCTCCCCCGTGCTCAAGCCGCCCCTGCGGCCAGCCTTTCTAGCGTGCATCCGGACCGGAATGCATCATCCCCGCAGCGTCGGCCATGCTCCGGGACCGACCCTTCGCTCAGCCCTCGTCCGTACCCGCAGGCGGCAAAGGCACTTCGCGCGCGCCGAGGGCGTCGGCGAGGCGCATCCGGGCGGAGCCGGGACGCAGCGGCTTCTGCTGGCTTTCGTGCGGCGCCCAGCCGGACAGGAAGACGATTTCGAAGGTCGCGCGCACGCGCCCGTCCGGGTCGGCGAATCGCTCGGCATAGACTTCCGCGGCGCGCAGCAGGGTCGCGCGGCGCATCGGCACGCGACGACGCTCCACCAGCGCGTTGGCCCCGCCCATCCGCCGCAGGTCCGCGAACAGGGAGAAAGGCGAGCCATAGCGCACCACCACGCGGTCCACGTCGGTGACCGGCAGGGCAAAGCCCGCGCGCTGGAGCAGGGCGCCGAGGTCCCGCACATCCGCGAACGGCGCGACGCGAGGAGACAGGCCGCCGGTGGTCTCGCTCTCGGCGATGGCGAAGGCCTGCCGCAGCTCGGAAAGGCTGCCGCCGCCCAAAAGCGCGGCCATGAACAGCCCATCCGGCTTCAGCGCCCGCCGGATCTGGGCGAGAACGCCCGGCAGGTCGTTCACGCTCTGGAGCGACAGGGCGGACACCACGAGATCAAGCGATCCGGCGGCGAACGGCAGGGCCTCCTCGTCCGCCACCACGCCGGGCGCGGAAAGGCCTGCCGCGAGCGGCGCGGCCCGGAACAGGCGTTCTACCGTCGCGTGGCCATCGAGCGCCCGGGCGAGGGCATCGGTGGGCGTTCCGAGATCCACCGCCGTCCCGAAATGCCGCTTCACCGCCGCGAGGCGATCCGCCATGTCCTCCGCCGCCCGCTCCAGCAGGAAGGGCTCGGGACCGAGGCGGGCCGCCCGTTCGAGGCGGCGGCGCAGCAGGGGCCGGTCGAAGACGAGATGGGGCGCGTCGCGCGTGGCGTCGCCGGTGGCGTGGTTCATGGCCGGCATATAGGGCTTCGCGCGCAGCGATGCGAGCATCCCCTGCGCGCGGCGGAGCCTGGGGCACCTCGAACCTTGCCGTCCTGATTAAAGCTGCCTTTCGCTTCCCGCTTATTGATCCCTTGCCGGGGGCCCGCTACAGCCGGGCCTGAAACGAATGAAAGGGCCCTCCCCGACGGCGGGCCGCGGGAGAACGCCATGACCTCTGCTCCCCTGTCCGACCGGGACATCCTCCTCGCTTTGTTCGATGCCGGGCTCGCGGCAGCGCTGCCGGAAGGCAAGTTCAAGGATCGCCTGCCGGCCCCGCCCAAGGGCCGCACCATTGTCATCGGCGCCGGCAAGGCCTCGGCCCGCATGGCCCGCGCCTTCGAGGCGGAGTGGGGCCGCCCCTGCGAAGGGCTCATCGTCACCCGCTACGGCCATGGCTGCGACACCCGCCACATCGAGATCGTGGAGGCATCCCACCCGGTGCCGGACCAGGCCGGGCTCGACGCCGCCCGCCGCATCATGGAACTGGCGAAAGGCGCCGGGCCGGACGACCTCGTGGTCTGCCTCATGTCCGGGGGGGCCTCGTCGCTGCTGACCATGCCGGCAGACGGGCTGACATTGGCCGACAAGCAGGCGCTCAACACCGCGCTGCTGAAATCCGGCGCCCCCATCGGCGTGATGAACCAGGTGCGCAAGTCGCTCTCCGGCATCAAGGGCGGGCGGCTGGCCGCCGCCATCGCGCCGGCGCGGGCGGTCACCTACCTCATCTCCGACGTGCCGGGTGACGATCCGGCCGCCATCGGCTCCGGCCCCACCATTCCCGAGGCCTCCGACCCCGAGCAGGTGCTGGGCCTGATGCGCAAGTGGGGGATCGAGGTGACGGACAAGCTCGAACGGGTCATTCGCTCCAACATCGTCCCCGGCGATGCCATCCCCGGGCAGGAGGTGCACATGATCGCCACCCCGCTCATGGCCCTGAAGGCGGCGGAGGCGAAGGCGCGCGAACTGGGCATCACCCCCCTCATCCTCGGCGACGCCATCGAGGGCGAGGCGCGCGAGGCGGCCATCGTCTTCGCCGGCATCGCCACGTGTGCGGCGTCCCATGGCCTGCCGGCGGCGGCGCCGTGCGTGCTGCTCTCCGGCGGCGAAACCACCGTGACCGTGCGCGGCAAGGGCCGGGGTGGGCGCAGCGTGGAATTCCTGCTCGCCCTCGCCATCGCGCTGAAGGGCCGGCCCGGCATCTCCGCCGTCTCCTGCGATACCGATGGCGTGGATGGCTCCGAGGACAATGCGGGCGCCTGGTTCGACTCAAGGATCCTGGAGGAGGCGGCGACACGCGGTCTGAAGCCGGCGGACTTCCTCGCCAACAATGACGGCTACAGCTTCTTCTCCGCGCTCGACCGGCTGGTCGTCACCGGCCCGACCTTGACGAACGTCAATGATTTCAGGGCCATCCTGGTGCGATAGAGGTCGCGCCGGATTCATTGCGGCAAGGCCATGGCCGAGACCCGACCCTGCGGCACGCCCGCGCTGCGCCCTGCGCATGACGGGATATTTATATTATAAATCAATATGTTGCTTGATTCGAACTCCAGTTCCGGGAGCGCCTTAACCTATTGGTAATGTCAATCCTATTGACCTTTGCTGCGCCGCACCTAAATTCCGCTGCGGAGGAACCGGGGGGCTTTCCAAGACGCCAAGTCTGGAGACCACAATGACCGTTGAGGTCACACCGGGGATCATCCGCAAGCTGTGGACCGGAGAGGCCGGAATATTCCGCGACCATCTCCTTCGGCTCGATACTGAGAGCCGCCGGTCCAGGTTCGGCTCTGCGGTGTCTGCCGAATTCATCGAGCGCTACGCGTCGCGGGTGTTCCGCACGGGTGCGATCGTGCATGGCTGCTTCGTAGACGGCGAACTGCGCGCGGCAGCCGAGCTTTATCCCATGGGAGACGTTCTGCCCGGAGAGGCGGAAGCCGCCTTCAGCGTGGAGCAGGAGTTTCAGAATCACGGCCTCGGCAGCCAGCTGCTGGAGCGCGTGATTCTCAGCGCCCGCAACCGCGGGATCCGGACCTTGTGCATGAACTGCCTCGCCCACAACCGGCGGATGCAGCAGATCGCGCGCAAGTTCGACGCCGAATTGAGTTTCGACACCGACGAAGTGGTCGCCGAGCTCACCGCCCCCTTCCCCACCGCGCTGTCCCTGGCGCAGGAAGCGGCGGCGGACGCCCAGGGCATGGCCGGCGCCGTGCTGCAGGCCCAGCGCATGGCCACCGGACGGTTGTTCGACTGGCTGATGCCGGAAGCGGCCCCGGTCGAGCCCGAGCTGGAACCGAGCTGACGAGAACCCGTCTGCCCCGACAGGACGAAGAAGGCGGCGCCTAACCGGCGCCGCCTTTTTCAATGGGCGACGCTCTTCGACAATAGGTTGATCACCATCACCCCGGCGATGATCAGGCCAAGGCCGATCAGGGCCGGCAGATCGAGCCTCTGGCCGTACCACAGCCAGGCGATGGCAGTGACCAGCACGATCCCCACCCCCGACCAGATGGCGTAGGCGATGCCCACCGGCATCGTCTTCAGCGTCAGCGACAGGCAGAAGAAGGCCACCGCATAGCCCACGATCACCAGCACAGAAGGACCGGGCCGGGTGAAGCTCTCCGTGGCCTTGAGGGCGGAGGTGGCGATGACCTCGGCGACGATGGCGATGATGAGATAAAGATAGCTCATGGGCGCATGGTTCCGGCACGGCCGGTACGCCGCTCCCGGAGAAGAGGCGGCCTCGGGCGGTCCTGTCAATGCGGCGCTCGCGCTCGCCGGCGGATTGGAAAAGGCCGTGCAGGGGACGACCGATCGGTTATGGGTTTCGCGGAATGCGACTTCGTCGCAGGCTTCCAACGCCTCACAATACCGCGTCAGATTTCGAGTTCCGTCCTTCGCAACTCCTCGGTCACATCAACTACAGTTGGCAAATCCCAGACGCTGTCGCGTAGCATGAACCTCCAAGCTTTGACGCTATCCACGTATGTGGCTAGCGTCTGCACAACTTCATAAGGAATAATAGCCCCGCGGAGGACGCGGAATTTGCCATCGAGCAGAACCGCAGCGAGCCGGTCGAACGGCCGGTCCGGCAGGCGGCGAAGAAAGCCCAATTGTCGCGAGCCGTTCGGCTTCGCCAGCTTTCGGCACTTGATCTGATAGCGTAAACCCTCTGCGTCGGTGGCGTCCGCGTCGGCCGAGGAATTCCCATTGAGCCGCCATCCGAAGGAGCGAGAGAACAGCAGTTCGGCGTAGTCGCCCGTCGGATTGTTGGCGCTGCGGACTATCTCGCGCCGATATAATTCGGCGATGACATCGCCATGCAGTTCCAGCAGCGCGGAAACGGAGATATTCGTGAGATCAATCATGCTTCTTACGGTATCCAGATTCGTCCTAGCCTATCACGATAGGTAATTTTGTACTGCACATTCAATTACATACGCATTTCCAATTTCATCCCCCCGCCCACCATGACCCACGCCCCATGCCAGCACATCCCACCCTCGCCTTCACCCCACCGGATCCCGCGTTCGAGGCCAAGGTCCGCGAGAGCTTCGCGCGCCAGCCCTTCATGGCGACCCTGGGCGCCGTGCTCGGCGCGGTGGTGCCGGGGCGGGTCGAAGTGGTGTTGCCCTACGGCGAAGGCGTGACCCAGCAGCATGGCTTCTTCCACGGCGGCGCCATCGGCGCCATTGCCGACTCGGCGGGGGGATATGCCGCCTTCACCCTGTTCCCGCCCAACTCCACCGTGCTCACCGTCGAGTACAAGATCAACATCATGGCTCCGGGAAAGGGCGAGCGCCTGATCGCGGTGGGCGAGGTGACCCGTTCCGGCCGCACCCTCACCATCGTGCGGGTGGATGTCTATGCGCAGGCCGGGGAGGCCCGCACCCATTGCGCCACGGCGACCCAGACCCTCATCTGCCTTAACGGCAAAAGCGACGCGCGCGCCGAGGGCTGATGCGCTTCGCCACACCGCTCATTCCGGGCCGTCTCGTCCGGCGCTACAAGCGCTTCCTCGCCGATGTGGTGCTGGAGGACGGCAGCGAGACCACCGTCCATGTGGCCAATTCGGGCGCCATGCTGGGGCTCGATGCGCCCGGCAGCCGGGTGTGGCTGTCGCGCGCCACCAATCTGGCGCGCAAGCTGCCGCTCAGCTGGGAACTGGTGGAGGCCGATTTCGGCTCAGGTCCCGAGCTGGTGGGGGTCAACACCATGCACCCCAACCTGCTGGTGGCGGAGGCCATCGCCGCCGGGGCGGTGCCGGCGCTGGCCGGCTATGGCCGCCTGCGGCGCGAGGTGAAATACGGGCTCTCCAGCCGCATCGACATCCAGCTGGAGGACGAGGCGAGGCCGCTCTGCCTCGTGGAGGTGAAGAACGTGCACCTCATGCGGACCCCAAGCTACGCCGAGTTCCCCGACTGCGTGACCGCGCGCGGCGCCAAGCATCTCGACGAGCTGGGCGCGGAGGCGGACAAGGGCAACCGCGCCGTCATGGTCTATCTGAGCCAGATCGGCTCGGCCCGCACCATCGGCCTCGCCCGCGACCTCGATCCCGCCTATGGCCGCGCCTTCGACCGGGCGCGGGCACGCGGCGTGGAGGCCATCGGCCTCGTCTGCCAGATCAATCCCGAAGGTATCGAGGTGGCCGACATCATCCCCATGACGGGGTGAGGCACGCCCTGCGCATGGACAGGCCCGGTGCGGCGCGCCACACATAGAAGAAACGCGATTCGCACCTTGGGGGGCCAGGCATGCCGTTCACCCTTCACCTCTCCCGGCGCGGCGCGCTCAGGCTGGGCGCGACCCTCGCCGGCGCGCTTGTCGTCGATGCCCTGATGCCGGTCCGGGCCGAGAACGATCCGGACGTCACGGCCATCAAGTCGCTCAAGGCGGGACAATGGGTCTGGTACCCCGAGCGCGCGCCAGAAGGCTTGGTCGCCATCGTGGTGAACCTCACCGACCAGCTCTGCTTCGTCTACCGCAACAGCGTGCGCATCGGGGTGTCCACCGTTTCCACCGGCAAGGACGGGCACGAGACGCCCACCGGCGTCTTCACCATCCTCGGCAAGGATGTGGACCACCACTCCTCCATCTACAACAACGCCTCCATGCCCTACACCGAGCGCCTGACCTGGTCCGGGGTGGCGCTGCATGCGGGCGGGCTGCCTGGCTATCCCTCCTCCCACGGCTGCGTGCACCTGCCGCTCGCCTTCTCGAAGCTGGTCTTCGGCATCACCCATCTCGGCACGCCGGTGATCATCGCCGACACCCATTCCGCGCCGCAGGACGTGCTTCATCCTGGCCTGCTCATGAGCGAAGGGCTGGAGCAGCAGCTCGCCGTCTCGGCCACCGGACAGGGCGCGCCGCCGGAGGACACGGCGCAGGTGGCGGCGGCCGCCGGCTCGGCGGTCCCCATCGCTCCGGCGCCTCCGGAGCCCGTCTCCATGGTGGTCAGCGGGGCGGACAGGACCATCACCGTGCTGCGCGGCGCGCAGACGGCGGTGACGGGCTCCGTCACCATCCGCGATCCGGCAAAGCCGCTGGGCAACGTGGTCTATGTGCTCCAGCGGCCGGACGGGGGCGCGCCGCGCTGGAGCGCCATTTCCTACGAGGGCGGCAGCCGGCCGCCGGGCGCGGCGCAGCAGGCGCTGGCGCGCATCACGGTGGATCCCTCCATCAACAGGCAGGTGGCCGCCCTGGCGACGCCGGGGGCGACCCTGTTCGTCACCGACCTCCCGGCCCATCCCGGCACCCGCAACGACGGCGGCTTCGTGGTGATCACCCACAAGGCGGAGAGCTGATGGCCCGCGCCGCCGCCCTTCTCGGCCTGCTGCTCGCGGGCACGCCGGCGCTGGCGCAGCAGGTTGCGCCGCCCGCGTCCCTCCCCGGCAAGCCGGCGGCCCGACCCGCCGCGGCAGGGCCGGTCCCGGCCAAGGAACTGTTCGGCCGGGTGGAGGGCCCTGCCCCCCTCGCCGCCCGGTCCATCGGCTTTTATTCGAGGGGCTGCCTTGCGGGCGCCGAGGCGCTGCCCGTGAATGGACCGAGCTGGCAGGTCATGCGCCTGTCCCGCAACCGCAACTGGGGGCATCCCGACCTCGTCGCCTTTCTGGAACGCTTCGCCGCGCAGGTGCCGAAAGTGTCCTCCTGGCAGGGCATCCTGGTGGGCGACATGGCCCAGCCGCGCGGCGGCCCCATGCTCACCGGGCACGCCTCCCACCAGATCGGCCTCGACGCCGACATCTGGCTGACCCCCAGCCCCGGCCGGGAACTGAGCCGGGAGGAGCGCGAGAAGCTCTCCGCCACCATGATGGTGCGCGCCGACCGCCGCGACATCGACCCCGCCAACTGGCGGCCCGACCACTGGAAGGTGGTCCGCGCCGCCGCGCTCGACCCGCGCGTGGAACGCATCTTCGTGAACGCCGCCATCAAGAAGGCGCTGTGCCGGGATGCGGGCGGAGACCGCTCCTTCCTCGCCAAGGTGCGCCCCTATTGGGGCCACGACTATCACATGCACGTCCGCCTGACCTGCCCGCCCGGCAACCCCGAATGCCGCCCGCAGGAAGCCCCGCCCACGGGCGAGGGCTGCGGATCGGAGCTGGACTGGTGGTTCACCGACGCGGTGCTGCATCCCAAGCCCGAGAAGGAACCGGCAAAGCCCAAGCCGCCTCTAACCCTGGCGGACCTGCCCGAGGCCTGCGCGGCGGTGCTGGGCGCCCGGTGAGCCGTCCCGCCCGCACAAGCGATACCGGCGCGGGGAAGCAACGACAACGGAGGACGCCATGACCGATCTCACCGACCTCTTCCCCGGCTTCGATTCCCACTATGTGGACACCAAAGCCGGCCGCATCTTCCTGCGGCAGGGCGGCACGGGATCGCCGCTCCTCCTCCTCCACGGCTTCCCGCAGAGCCACGTCATGTGGCACAAGATGGCACCGAAGCTTGCCGAGCAGCACACCCTGATCATCCCCGATTTGCCCGGCTACGGCTGGAGCGCCGCGCCGGAAGGGGGCACCGACCACGCCCCCTATTCCAAGCGCGCCATGGCGGCGGCCATGGTGGAGGTGATGGAACATCTGGGCTTCGCCCATTTCGCGCTGATGGGCCACGACCGCGGCGCGCGGGCCGGCTACCGGCTCGGCCTCGACCATCCTGGCCGCCTCGACCGCCTGGTGGTGCTCGACATCGTCCCCACCTACGTCATGTGGCACAAGATGGACCGGGCGCGAGCGCTGCAGGTCTATCACTGGTCCATGCTGGCCCAGCCCAGGCCCCTGCCGGAGAAGCTCGTGGGCGCGCACCCGTCCTGGTTCCTCGACTGGACCATGGCCAGCTGGACCGCGAACAAGGACCTTTCCGCCTTCGACCCGCGCGCCATAGCCCAGTACCGCGCCGCCATCGGCTCGCCCGACCGGCTCCACGCCATGTGCGAGGACTACCGGGCCGGCGCCACCATCGACCTCGCCCACGACGAGGCCGACCTTGCCGCCGGCCGCACCCTCTCCTGCCCGACCTTCGCTTTGTGGGGCGCGGCGGGCATCCCGAGCCGGGGCGCAAGCCCGCTGGAGGCCTGGAAGGTGCTGGCACCCAAGCTCGATGGCGTGGCGGTGGAGGCCGGCCACTTCGTCGCCGAGGAGGTGCCGGGGGCGGTTCTCGCAGCGGTGCTGCCGTTCCTCGCGGGGGACTGACAGCGGCGACCCGCGCGACACCTGAGATCACCTGCGGCATCGGTCAGCGGCTGCGGGAAGAGATTGTGTGGCCCCACGGGGCCACGAATTCGTCCATCCCTCAAACAGTGGATGTGCCTGTGCATCGGTTTTCTATGCTTAACGCAATGACAACACGTCATCGCATGCGCCAGGGCAGGCCCTGGACGCACGACAGCATGGAGAAAGCCGATGACACCGTCTTTCCTGCCGCTGGCGACGTGCGCCGCGACCCTGGCCACCCTCGCCACCTTCACGACCAGCGAGGCCCAGGCCGCCACGCGCTACGGCGTCGCCTGCATCCACAACCGCACGCAGCACGCGATCAATTTCGACATCAAGGTCGGGAAAGACGGGAGCTGGACCAGCTACCGCCTCCAGCCCGGCTGGAACCGGAGCTTTTCGCATAAATACGACAAGCAGAATGAAAACCAGTCTCCCCCGATCTACATCAGGTTCGACTCCGACCTGCGCGGGAAGACCTTCTGGACCGAATACAAGCTGGAACGCCGGGCGGCCTCCGGTGAGACCTGCGAGGAAGGCAAGCCCTACAATTTCAGGTATGAGCGCAACAATCAGGACTTCATCGACCTGAAGGCGTCAAGCTGAAGGCTCCGGCTGCCTGGGCGCGACGGCTACCGGCGGTCCTGGAAGAAGGCCCGCAGCACCTCGGCGGCCTGGCGCTCGGCGATGCCGCCATAGACTTCGGGCATATGGTGGCAGGTGGGTTGCGAGAAGAAGCGCGGCCCGTGCTCCACGCCGCCGCCCTTGGGATCGGACGCGCCGTAATACAGCCGGCGGATGCGCGCGAAGGAGAGGGCCGCCGCGCACATGGCGCAGGGCTCCAGCGTCACGTAGAGATCGCAGTTGAGCAGCCGCTCGGATTTCAGCCGCGCGCCGGCCGTGCGCAGCACCAGAACCTCCGCGTGGGCGGTGGGATCATTGAGCTCCCGGGTGCGGTTGCCGTCGCGGGCGATCACCTCGGCGCCACGCACCAGCACGGCACCCACCGGCACCTCGCCGCGCTCTGCGGCCGCCCGCGCCTCGTTCAGCGCCATCTGCATGTAGGTTCCGGACATGGTGCCTCTGTCATCGCCGCGCTCGCCGCGCCGCCTCGCCTGTGCTAGAGCGTTTTCCCGTTTCGCTGAAATGGGAAAACGCTCCGGATCGATGAGTTGACGCGTTTTCTTCACGCGAACCGGCATCCACTTCGCTCGAAAACGCTTTAGATGCCCCTCATGCCGCGCACATCACCGCCCCGCAAGGACAAGAACCGCGTTCCGCGCATCAAGCGCGAACTCACCCCCGCCGCGCCCAAGGAGGCCGAGCGGGTCGCCAAGGTCGTGGCCCGCGCCGGCCTCGGCTCGCGCCGCGAGATCGAGGAATGGATCGAGGCCGGCCGCGTCGCCGTCAACGGCGAGGTTCTCACCAGCCCCGCCGTCACCGTCACGGCCGAGGACACCATCACCGTGGATGGCGCGCCCCTGCCCGAGCGCGAGCGCACCCGCCTCTTCCTTTACCACAAGCCCAGGGGCGTGGTGACCACCAACCGCGATCCGGAAGGCCGCACCACCCTGTTCGAGATCCTGCCCAACGGCCTGCCGCGGCTGGTGAGCGTGGGGCGGCTGGACCTGAACTCGGAAGGGCTGCTGCTGCTCACCAATGACGGCGGCCTTGCCCGCGTGCTGGAACTGCCCGAGACTGGCTGGCTGCGCCGCTACCGCGTGCGCGCCAATGGCGAGATCGACCAGGCCCGGCTCGACACCCTGCTCAAGGGCATCACCGTTGACGGGGTTGAATATGGTCCCATCGAGGCCGAGCTCGACCGGGTGCAGGGCGCCAATGCCTGGATCACCGTATCCCTGCGCGAGGGCAAGAACCGGGAAATCCGCAATGTGCTCGGCGCCCTGGGCCTGCAGGTGAACCGTCTCATCCGCGTCTCCTACGGCCCGTTCCAGCTGGGCGATGTCCCGGAAGGCGGCATCGAGGAGGTGCGCACCCGCGTGCTGCGCGACCAGATCGGCGCGGACCTCGCCGCCGCCGCGGGAGCGGATTTCGCCGGCCCGCTGATGGAGCGCGAACTGGAAGAGGCCCCGCCCCGCGTGGCGCTGCGCCCGGCCGGCAAGCGGCAGGCCGCCGCCGACAAGGCTGGCGGCCTGAAGGTGCCGGCGCGCCGCAGCGCCCGTCGGCAGGAGGATTTCGACGCGCCGGTGGAGGATGTCATCCGCCCCGCCGGCCCCCGCACGCGCCGGCGCATGAGCGACGAAAATGCCGTGGAGAGCCGCGGCTCGGTGGCCGACCGCAAGGGCCGCACGGTGAAGGTGGAGCGCGTGGTGGCGCCGAAGTCCGACGCCCCGGCGCGCGGCGCCCGCCCCGGCCCCCGCAGGGGCGACAGGGACGAAGCCGGCGCCCGGCCGTTCCGCCGTGGCCCCGCCGAGGGCAAGGAGCGCTTTGCCGAGCGCGGCCCGGCCCGCTCCGGTTTCCGCGACGATGCCCGAGGCCCCCGCCACGAGCGCGACGACCGCGAGGATTTC
>NZ_JAIVFN010000082.1 GCF_030015065.1 Xanthobacter autotrophicus
GGGGAGGGGGCTGGCCCTTTCCGTTGAGCGCCGGCATCCGGCGATGGTGAGCCGCCGCGGCGGCGCTCCCCGACCCGCCTCCGCAAGCGGGAGCGGGCGGGAAGAGGGCGCCCCTCCGGGCTATTCCGCCGCCGCGAGGCCGCGGCGCTTCTCCATCTCGCGCAGGGCCCGGCGGTATTCCACCGGCATCACCTTGACGAACTTGGAGCGATACTCGGCCCAGTTGTCGAGGATCGCCTGCGCCCGCGCCGAGCCCGTGAAGTGCAGGTGCTTGGCAATGAGCTGGTGCAGGCGCTCCTCGTCGTGGCGGGACATGTCGCCCTGCACGTCGATGCGGCCCTTGAATTCCAGGTCGCCGCCGTGGTGGTGGAGGCGCTCGAGGAGGTCCTCCTCCTCCTCCACCGGCTCGAGGTGCACCATGGAGAGGTTGCAGCGCTTGGCGAAGCTCTTGTCCTCGTCCAGCACATAGGCGACGCCGCCGGACATGCCGGCCGCGAAGTTGCGGCCGGTCGGGCCGATCACCACCACGACGCCGCCGGTCATGTACTCGCAGCCGTGGTCGCCGGTGCCCTCAACGACGGCGATTGCACCGGAATTGCGCACGGCGAAGCGCTCGCCCGCGACACCGCGGAAGAAGCATTCGCCCTCGGTGGCGCCGTACATCACCGTGTTGCCGACGATGATGGAATGCTCCGGCACGATGGCGGAGTGCGCCGGCGGGCGGACGATGATGCGCCCTCCCGACAGGCCCTTGCCCACATAGTCGTTGGCCTCGCCGATCAGGTCGAAGGTGACGCCGGCCGCAAGGAAGGCGCCGAAGGCCTGGCCGGCGGTTCCGGTCAGCTCCACGTGGATGGTGTCGTCCGGCAGGCCCTGGCCGCCATAGGCCTTGGCCACCGCGCCGGAGAGCATGGCGCCGGCGGAGCGGTCCACCGAGCGGATCGGGGTCCTGATCTCCACGCGCTCGCCCTTTTCCAGGGCCGGCGCGGCCTTGGCGATGAGGGTGCGGTCGAGCACCTTCTCGATGGGGTGGTGCTGGCGCTCGGTGTGGCGGATGCCCACGTCGGCCGGCACCTGTGCCTGGGCGAACAGCTTCGAGAAATCGAGCCCCTTCGCCTTCCAGTGGTCGATGGCCGCCTTCTGGTCGAGCACGTCGGCCCGGCCCACCATCTCGTCCATCCTGCGGAAGCCGAGGGAGGCCATGATCTCCCGCACGTCCTCGGCGATGAAGAAGAAGTAGTTGATCACGTGCTCGGGCGTGCCCTTGAAGCGCTTGCGCAGCACCGGGTCCTGGGTCGCCACGCCCACCGGGCAGGTGTTCAGGTGGCACTTGCGCATCATGATGCAGCCCGCCGCGATGAGCGGCGCGGTGGAGAAGGCGAACTCGTCGGCCCCGAGCAGGGCGCCGATGACCACGTCGCGGCCGGTGCGCAGGCCGCCATCCACCTGCAGGGCGACGCGCGAGCGCAGGCGGTTCGCCACCAGGGTCTGCTGGGTCTCGGCGAGGCCCATCTCCCACGGCGAGCCGGCATGCTTGATGGAGGTGAGCGGGGACGCGCCCGTGCCGCCCTCGAAGCCGGAAATGGTGATGTGGTCGGCGCGCGCCTTGGCGACGCCGGCCGCCACCGTGCCCACGCCCACCTCGGACACGAGCTTCACCGACACGTCCGCGTCGGGATTCACGTTCTTCAGGTCATAGATGAGCTGGGCCAGGTCCTCGATGGAATAGATGTCGTGGTGCGGCGGCGGCGAGATGAGGCCGACGCCGGGGGTGGAGTGGCGCACCTTGGCGATCACCGCGTCCACCTTGTGGCCGGGCAATTGCCCGCCCTCGCCGGGCTTGGCGCCCTGCGCGACCTTGATCTGCATCACGTCGGAATTGACGAGATATTCCGCCGTCACGCCGAAGCGGCCGGAGGCCACCTGCTTGATGGCGGAGCGCATGGAATCGCCGTTGGGCAGGGGCTTGAAGCGCTCGGGCTCCTCGCCGCCCTCGCCGGTGTTCGACTTGCCGCCGATCCGGTTCATGGCGATGGCCAGCGTGGTGTGCGCCTCGCGCGAGATGGAGCCGAACGACATGGCGCCGGTGACGAAGCGCTTCACGATGTCGGCCGCCGGCTCGACTTCCGAGATGTCCACGCTCGCCTGGCCGATCTCGCCCGCGTCCTTGATGCGGAACAGCGAGCGCACGGTGAGCAGGCGCTTTTCCTCGTCGTTGATCATGGCGGCGAAGGCCCGGTACTTCTCCTGGGCGTTGCCGCGCACGGCATGCTGGAGCATGGCCACCGATTCCGGCGACCAGGCATGATCCTCGCCGCGCATGCGGTAGGCATATTCGCCGCCCACGTCGAGCGCCATGCGGAAGATGGGGGCGTCCGAGAAGGCGAGGGTGTGGCGGCGCACCGTCTCCTCGGCGATCTGGGCAAGGCCCACACCCTCGATGGTGGTGGCGGTGCCGAAGAAATACTTGTTCACCAGCTCCGAGGAGAGGCCCACCGCGTCGAAGATCTGGGCGCCGCAATAGGACTGGTAGGTGGAGATGCCCATCTTGGACATCACCTTCAGCAGCCCCTTGTCGATGGACTTGATGAAGCGCTTGACGATCTCCTTGTCGTCCACCTCTTCCGGAATCTCGTCCTTCATGCAGAGCAGGGTCTCGAAGGCGAGATAGGGGTTGATGGCCTCGGCGCCGTAGCCGGCGAGGCAGGCGAAATGGTGCACCTCGCGCGCCTCGCCCGTCTCCACCACGAGGCCCACCGAGGTGCGCAGGCCCTTGCGGATCAGGTGATGGTGCACGGCGGCGGTCGCCAGCAGCGCGGGGATCGGGATGCGGTCCGGACCGGTCATGCGGTCGGACAGGATGATGATGTTGTAGCCGCCGTGGACCGCGGTTTCCGCGCGCTCGCACAGGCGCTCCAGGGCATCCTCCATCCCCGCCGCGCCCTTGTCGGCCGGATAGGTGATGTCGAGGGTGCGGGTGTCGAACCGCTCCTCCATGAAGCCGATGGAGCGGATCTTCTCCAGGTCCTCGTTGGTGAGGATGGGCTGGCGCACCTCGAGCCGCTTGCGGCGGGCATTGCCCTCCAGGTCGAAGATGTTCGGCCGCGGCCCGATGAAGGAGACGAGGCTCATCACCAGTTCCTCGCGGATCGGGTCGATGGGCGGGTTCGTCACCTGGGCGAAGTTCTGCTGGAAGTAGGTATAGAGCAGCTTCGACCTGTTGGAGAGCACCGAGATGGGCGTGTCGGTGCCCATGGAGCCCACCGCCTCCTGGCCGGTGATGGCCATGGGCGCCATGAGGAGCTTGAGGTCCTCCTGGGTGTAGCCGAACGCCTGCTGGCGATCGAGCAGGGCCACGTCGGTGCGCACCTCGCGCGCCTCCACGGGCCGCAGGTCCTCCAGCACCAGCTGGGTGTGCTTGAGCCACTCCTTGTAGGGGTTGGCGCGGGCGAGGGAGGTCTTGATCTCCTCGTCGGGAACGAGGCGGCCTTCCACGAGGTCCACCAGCAGCATCTTGCCGGGCTGCAGGCGCCACTTGGTGACGATCTTCTCCTCGGGCAGCGTCAGCACGCCCATCTCGGAGGCGAGCACGATGGTGTCGTCGCTCGTCACCATGTAGCGGGCGGGGCGCAGGCCGTTGCGGTCGAGGGTCGCGACGATCTGGCGGCCGTCGGTGGCGACAATGGCAGCGGGCCCGTCCCAAGGCTCCATGAGGGCGGCGTGGTATTCGTAGAAGGCGCGGCGCTCCTCGTCCATGAGCGGATTGCCCGCCCAGGCCTCGGGAACCAGCATCATGGCCGCGTGGGGCAGGGAATAGCCGCCCTGGGTCAGGAATTCGAGCGCATTGTCGAAGCAGGCGGTGTCCGACTGGCCCTCATAGGAGATGGGCCAGAGCTTGGAGATGTCGGCGCCGAACAGCTCCGAATCCACCGAGGCCTGCCGCGCCGCCATCCAGTTGACGTTGCCGCGCAGGGTGTTGATCTCGCCGTTGTGCGCCACCATCCGGTAGGGGTGGGCCAGCGGCCAGGCCGGGAAGGTGTTGGTGGAGAAGCGCTGGTGCACCAGCGCCAGCGCGCTCTCGAAGTCCGGATCGTGCAGGTCCGGATAGTAGGCCCCCAGCTGGTCGGCCAGGAACATGCCCTTGTAGACCAGCGTGCGGCAGGAGAGCGACACCGGATAATAGCCGGCCGTGCGCGGGTCGCCGGCGCCGTAGACGGCGTTGGAGATCACCTTGCGCAGCACGAACAGGCGCCGCTCGAAGCCGTCCTCGTCGCCGGCGAACTCGCCACGGCCGAGGAACACCTGCACGTGCTTCGGCTCGGTGGGCAGCACGCTCCAGCCAAGGGAGGAATTGTCGGTGGGCACGTCGCGCCAGCCGATCAGCTCGAGGCCTTCCTCGGCCACGGCGCGCCCGTAGGCCGCGCGCACGATCTCCTCACCCTCCGCATCGCGGGGCAGGAAGATGTGGCCGACCGCATAGCGGCCGGGCTCGGGAAGGGTGAAGCCGAGCCGGGCCGCTTCCTTCACGAAGAACTTGTGGGGGATCTGCACCAGCATGCCCGCGCCGTCGCCGGCGCGCGGGTCGGCGCCCACCGCGCCGCGATGCTCCAGGTTGAGCAGGATGTTGATGCCGTCCTGGATGATGCGGTGCGACTTGCGGCCCTTGATGTCGGCGACGAAGCCGACGCCGCACGCATCCCGCTCCTGGGCCGGGTCGAACAGGCCGAAGGGTTCCGGGCGGCCGACGATCGCCGTGTCTTTCACGGCGGCGGCCGTCCGAGCCACGCTTCCGTTCAAGCCATCCTCGCGATCCGTCGCTGCCATCTCGTCGTTCCTTCTTTTCTGGCGGCCGGGCGGATGCGCCCTGCCGTCCTTACCCATCTCGCCCGTGCGCCGCCGATCCCTGGTGCCCGGTTCCCGGTGCACGGTGGTTTCGGCCGGCGTTCCCCCATCGGGCCGGGCCTGCCCGATGACATGCAGCGCCCTGCGTTGCAACTTCTGCACCACTGCCGCGCCGCGCAGAAGGGCCCACGTTCGGACGAACGCGAGCTTGAGCCGTCTTGAGCCATCGACACGGGAAATAGGGAAGTATGGTTTCCCTATCTCGGGGAAGATGCCAGAAAAGCGGCGCGCCCACAAGCGCCTCATTGGCGCAAAATCAGCCGGATTGAAGAAAAGTTGCGCTTGATACCACCAGGACGAAAGAACGGTACGGCGCACCGCGCCGCGACGCAACGGAGTTTCGGAAGGAGGGGCGGCGGGTCGCGCGCCGCGGTTGCACGCCGGTCGCACGTCGGTCGCACGTCGGTCGCCAGCGCGTCCCACGGCTGCCGTATTGGGCGCATTAAGTCGCGCGGGAATCATTCTCCCGGTCGCTTCGGCGGCAGGGCTCAAGTTTCAAGCCTGCGCGCCCATCGGCGCGACGGGACACGTGAGGTGCAGGAAGATGGAGAGGAACGCCGTGCCGCGACCCCTCGCCCGCCCCGTTCGCTTCGGCGTCGCTGCCTTTATTTTGGGCGCCGGGCTCATGCCTTTGGCTCCTGCCACGGCACAGGTGCTCCTCTATGAGGGGCCCTACGGTTATGCGCGGCCCTATGGTCCGCCGCCCCGGGCCTATCCGGTGCCGCCAGCGCCGCCCCGCGGCTATTCCATGCTGCCGCCGGGAGAAGTGCGGGACATCGTCGTCGGCATGGGCTACCGGCAGGTGTCGCGGCCCCGTCTCGCAGGGCGCACCTATGTGGTGACGGGGGTGGATGAGGATGGGCCGGCGGTGCTGCGGCTCGATGCCTTCACCGGCCGGGTGGTGAGCGCGCGCAGTGTCTATGGCGGTCCCACCATCGCCGTGCCGACGCCTCCCGGTCCGGGGGCCGGTCCTCGCCGCGCCCCGTCGCCGTCGGCGCCGCCGCGCGCGCCGGCTCCGGTGTCGCCGCCCGTTGCTGCCGCACCTGCCGCCCCGCTGCCGCCGTCGCGCCCATCGGAGGGGGCTGTCGCCGCCGTGACGCCCGGTCCGGCCGTGACCCAGCCGGCGCCTTCGAGCGCGCCTGCGGTTCCCGGTCCCGAGGCCGCCAAGGGCGCGGCGCCTCAATCCGCGCCCACCCAATCCGCGCCGGCTCAGTCGACCCCGGCGCCAACGGCGCCTGCCAGCGCCGCCGCGACCGCTTCCAAGCCGGATGCGGGACGCTCCGCCGCGCCGCAATCGGCGTCCGCGTCCCAGCGGCGGAAGGCGGGGGCGGGCACCGCCACCACCGACAACGCCGCCGCCGGTTCCGCCTCCGTGCTCTCGCGGCCCAAGGCGCAATAGCGCTGCTGCCAACGAAAACGGCCGATGAGTCCAGCTCATCGGCCGCGGGTTTCGGATGCGCCTGTTCCGGGCCTTGTGATCGGGACGCTCGCGGCCTCCAGGGGCCGGGCGCGGTCAGGCGAAGTAGGCGGCCGCCACGAGGCCGATCACCAGCACGGCGAGAAAGCTGAGGGTGACGAGGCCGAGCCGCTTCTCGATGAATTCCCGCGCCGACTGCCCGAAATGGTGCAGCAGCGCCGCCAGCAGGAAGAAGCGCGCCCCGCGGGTGATGATCGACAGCAGCACGAACCAGAACAGGTTGTAGTCGGCGAAGCCCGACGTGATGGTGACGAGCTTGAAGGGAATCGGGGTGAGGCCCTTCAGCAGGATCACCCAGTGGCCGTAATGGGCATAGGCGGCGCGGAACTGGTCCACCTTGGTGCCGTAGCCATACAGGTCGATGAGGAACTTGCCGACGCTGTCATACAGAAGCGCGCCGATGGCATAGCCCACGAGGCCGCCCAGCACCGAGGCGATGGTGGCGATGAGGGCATAGCGCCAGGCGCGGTCCGGGCGCGCCAGGGTCATGGGCACCTGCAGCACGTCCGGGGGCACCGGGAAGACGGAGCTTTCCGCAAAGGCCACCAGCGCCAGCGCCCAGGGCGCCGACGGCTTCGCGGAATAGGCGATGATCCAGTCGTAGAGCTTGCGGAGCATGGGCCGCCTTGTGCAGTGCGGTATAAAGGGTTCCTCCGCTTAGAGCGTCCGACCTTGGGAGTAAAGCGCCGGGAGGATGCGCCAAGGCCCCCGCCACACCGCCCCAGGGCGGGGACGCCAACGGTAAACCCTTGCTTTACCTTGATCTCCACGCCACGGCCGGCTGTGTCCGGCTGGACACAGACAGGGCGTTCCGTGCGGTGTAAGACCACAGGCGCCGGAACCTGAGTCGCGCGGGGCGAGCCCCGGATCTGGTGCCGAGCGGAATGGGTGTCGCTGTCCGGGAGAGGGTCCCGGAACGCCGGCGGAACTCTTCCGTTCAGCCTTTTTGAACCGCTGATGAATTACACGTTCAGCCCTGGTGGGGCGCAAGGGGCGTAGAGCATGCGCCGGTCAGGTTGCAGCGCAACCGGATCGGGCAAACGCTCCCTTCCGCAAGGAGGAGGCCGGGTGGTTCAGGTTGGAAGAGCCTGGGCCGCGCGGCGTCTGGAACGGTGCTGCCTTGGGAGCAACGTGCAATTCGGCTCGGTCTGGCCGCGACGCAAGTTGAGGGATGAGGATGTTCAAGCGAATCGCCGTGTTTACCGTTCTTGTGCTCGGTTACGTCCTGACCGGCATGGCGCTGAACGCCAGCCAGCCGAACCCGGGCACGCCGCTGGCGGCGCCGGTGACGGAGAGCGAGTGATCCCACGGGCTGCGCCGGCCTCGCGCCGGCGCGCCGGACCGGGTCACGCCGGTCTGCGGTTTCAAGCCGCTGGAACGAAAACGGCCGGGCGCATGTCCCGGCCTTTTCTTTTACCTTGCGGGACCCGGCTTGCGCCGGATCGGGACCGCGTCGCGCTCAGTGCGCGGCCGCCTTCTTCGCAGGCGCGAGATCGGCCGCGGTGACCGGCGGCACGGCGAGGATGTCGCCGAGGCCGGCCATGGCCGCGCGCTGGCGCACCAGCGCCAGCACCACGTCGAGCGTGGGCGTGGGCAGTTCCAGCATCCGGCCCATTTCCTGGACCACGCTCACCAGCGGGTCGATCTCCATGGGCCGGTCGCGCTCGAGGTCCTGCAGCATGGAGGTCTTGTGGGCGCCCACCGCGCCGGCTCCGTTGATGCGCCGCTCCACGTCCACGCGGAACGTGATGCCCAGCTTCTCGGCGATGGCCTGGGCCTCCAGCATCATGGCCTTGGCCACGGCGCGGGTGCCAGGATCGGCGGCGATGATGTCGAGGGTGGCATGGGTCAGGGCGCTGACGGGATTGAAGCAGAGGTTGCCCCACAGCTTCAGCCACAGCTCGTCGCGGATGTTGGTCATCACCGGCGCGCGCAGGCCGCCTTTCTCCATCATCTGGCTCAGGGCGGTGACGCGCGGGGTGATCTCGCCCGACGGCTCGCCGAGGGGGAACTTGTCGCCGTAGATGTGCTGGACCACGCCCGGCGCCACCACCTCGGTGGCGGGATAGACGATGCAGCCCAGCGCCCGCTCGGGCTTGAGCACCTCCCACTGCCGGGCACCGGGGTCGATGGTGGCCAGCGTCCGGTTCTCCAGCGCGCCGCCGTGCTTGTAGAAATACCAGTAGGGCACGCCGTTCACGGCGGTGACGATGGAGGTATCGCTGCCGATGAGCGGGCGCATCTTCTCCACCACGCCCGGCACCGAATGGCCCTTGAGGGCGATGATGACGTAATCCTGCGGGCCCAGCTCGCGGGGGTCGTCGGTGGCGCGGACGCGGCTCACCCGCTCCTCGCCATTGATCAGCAGCTTCAGGCCGTTGGTCTGCATGGCTTCAAGATGGGCGCCGCGGGCCACGAGGCTCACCTCGGCCCCGGCGCCAGCGAGCTGGGCGCCGAGATAGCCGCCGATGGCTCCGGCTCCATAGATGCACACCTTCATGGCCGATCCCTCCTGTTGTCCCATTACGTATTATGTATGCCAGATTAGGGCGCGCATTTCGCCCTTGGCAACCGTCCTTCCACGATAGCAGTGGAAATTAATTCCGAAAGATGGAAAATTTGTCACAGGGTGGACGCCGGCTCCTGTCGGGCTAGGTTGGGGGCCACTACAGACGCCGGAACGCGAGCCGCAAGGAGCCAGGAATGCCGGAGACCGAGGTCGCACCACGCCGCAGAGGTCGCCCCGCCTCGGGGGCGGCGGCAGAGGGCGGGGCCGAGGTCCAGTCCCTCGACCGGGCCATCGCCCTCCTGCGTGTGGTGGCGGACCAGGACGGCATGGCGCTGGCCGAGATCGCCCGCCGGGCCGAATTGCCCGTCTCCACCGTGCATCGCCTGCTGACCACGCTGGAGAAACGCCAGCTGGTGAACCACGATCTGTCCACCGGGCTGTGGACCGTGGGGCTCGGCCTGTTCCGCATCGGCTCGGCCTATCTGCGCATCCGCAAGCTGCCGGACATCGGCCGCCCGGTGATTCGCCGGCTGCTGCACGAGACCGACGAGACGGTGAACCTCGCCATGTTCGACGCCATGGAACTGGTGGTGGTGGCCCAGGCCGAGGCCCATGCGCCGGTCCGGGCCTTTTTCCGATTGGGGGCGCGGCTGCCATTGCATGCCACGGCTGCGGGCAAGGCGGTCATCGCCGCTGCCACGCCGGCCTTCCGTGGCGCCTGCCTCGCCCAGATCCGCTACGAGCCCTTCACCACCGCCACCCATCGGGAGGAGCGGGCGCTGATGGACGACGTGGCGCAGATCCTTGAGCGTGGCTTTGCCGTGGACCGGGAAGAACATGCGCCGGGCATGCGGGCCGTGGCCGCGGCCATCCTCAATGAATGGCGCGATCCCATTGGCGCCGTTTCCGTTTCGGCTCCCGCCGTGCGGATGAGCGAAGATCGCATCCTGCGTCTTGGTCGGCGCGTTGCCGCCGCCGCCGAGCAGATGACCCGGCTCTATTCGGGCGTGGATGAAACCCTGCCGCAGGACTATGCGGTCTATCGGTAAGGTCTACTGCCGGATCTGGAATACATTATTTTAGATCACATAATACGGCGCACCGAATGCTGAATTGAAAATTCCAATTGACACGCCTGACATGCATTATACTCTTCCCGGGCCGCCCTAACGTAAGCGGTGGAAACGCCAAAAAGAACGCCAAATAGAAAAGACGTGAGAGCCCGTTCCGGCCAGATCTCATCGCCATCTCGCCGGTAAAATGGTCTCTCCCCTGAAATCGAGGGACGGATCCTGCGCGCGGGTCGCCAAATCCTGCGGGCTCCATCTCGATCGGCACAAGTCTCGATCCGCACAACAACAAAGCGGACGATCCGGGAGGAAGATCAAAATGCATTCGGCAATCGCCAGAACAATCAGGCGAGGTGCGGCTGCACTCGCCGTGGCCGCGGCTTTTTCTCCTCTGGCGGCGCACGCCTGGGAGCCCACGAAGACCGTTGAATTCATCGTGCCGGCGGGCACGGGCGGCGGCGCCGACCAGATGGCGCGCATGATTCAGGGCATTGTTCAGAAGAACAACCTGATGACTCAGCCCCTCGTCGTCATCAACAAGTCCGGCGGCGCGGGCGCCGAAGGCTTCCTCGACGTGAAGGGATCCAACCGGAACCCTCACAAGATCATCATTTCCCTGTCCAATCTCTTCACCACGCCGCTCGCCACCGGCGTGCCCTTCTCCTGGAAGGACATGACGCCGGTCTCCATGCTCGCCCTCGACGAATTCGTCCTGTGGGTGAACGCGAAGGCGCCCTACGACGACGTGAAGGGCTATCTGGCGGCGCTGAAGGCGGCGTCCGGAGACCAGGTGTTCAAGATGGGCGGCACCGGCTCCAAGCAGGAAGACCAGATCATCACCGCCGCCATCGAGCAGAAGACCGGCGCCAAGTTCATCTACGTGCCCTACAAGGGCGGCGGCGACGTGGCGGCGCAGCTGGTCGGCGGGCATGTCACCTCGTCGGTGAACAATCCCATCGAGGCCGTTTCCCAATGGCGCGCCGGCGAGCTGAAGCCGCTGTGCGTGTTCGATAACCAGCGCCTGCCCTACAAGGAGCCCATCGCCAGCGGCAAGTCGTGGGCCGATATCCCCACCTGCAAGGAAGCCGGGCTCGACATCGAATACCTGATGCTGCGCGGCATCTTCATGCCGCCGGGGGCCTCGAAGGACCAGACCGACTATTTCGTGGACCTGTTCAAGCGGGTGCGCGCGACCCCCGAGTGGCAGGAGTTCATGCAGAAGGGCGCCTTCAACACCACCGCTTTGACCGGTCCGGAATACGCCGCCTGGCTCGCCAAGGCCGAGGGGACCCACAAGGACCTGATGGAGAAGGCCGGCTTCGTCGCGAAGTAACGGGAACGGCTCCGCCGGGTCCGGCGGAGCCGTTCCCGACGCGGCAGGCATGTCTTCGTCAACGGGAGATCGGGTCATGAACAGCGAAACCGGCCATTCCGGCCAGAACGAGAAGACTGTCACCAACCGCACCATGGACGTGGTGGTGGCGCTGATCTTCATGGGCGTCTCGGCGCTCGTGATGAGCGACAGCTGGCGCGTCGGCGCCAGCTGGGCGGCGGACGGCCCGCAGGCGGGCTACTTCCCCTTCTATGTGGGCCTGATCATGTTCATCGCCAGCGCCGTCACGCTGGTGCAGAACTTCGTCACGCGCCATCCCGACCTCGGCAATTTCGTCGATCGCACCCAGCTTGTCTCGGTGATGCAGGTTCTGGTGCCGACGGTGGCCTATGTGGGGCTGATCTTCATTCTGGGGATCTATCTCGCCTCCGCCGTCTTCATCGCCTTCTTCATGTGGTGGCTGGGCAAGTATTCGCCGGCGCGCATCATCCCGGTGGCGGTGGGCGTGCCGCTCGCCCTCTTCGTGATGTTCGAGATCTGGTTCCTCGTGCCCCTGCCCAAGGGACCGCTGGAAACCGCGCTCGGCTACTGAGCCGGAAGGCCCGTGGGCCTTTCCCGCCAAGGCGGGAAGCATCGGAAAGACCCGTGCGCGAGGACAGCTCCGCGCACCGAGCGCCGCATCCGCATCCCCCCGTCTGCGGACGGGGTCGGCGGACGCTCCGCGAAACAGCAGCCCGGCGCGCCGGCTCAGCCGCGATGCCTGAAACCGGCCACCCCTGAAAAGACAACGCGCCCGCCCCTCAAGGTCGCCGCCAGACGCGGCCTGAGGCGGCGCAACGGAGGACCCCGTGGAAGCGCTCACCTCACTCATCGGAGGGTTCGGTGTCCTCGCCGACCCCATGAACATCGTCTACATGTTCGTCGGCATCACGCTCGGCGTGCTCATTGGCGTGCTGCCGGGCCTCGGGGGCGCGAACGGCGTCGCCATCCTGCTGCCGCTCACCTTCTCCATGACGCCGGTCTCCGCCATCATCATGCTCTCCTCCATCTATTGGGGGGCCCTGTTCGGCGGCGCCATCACCTCGATCCTGTTCAACATTCCCGGCGAGCCGTGGAGCGTGGCCACCACCTTCGACGGGCACCCCATGGCCCAGAAGGGAAAAGCGGGCGAGGCATTGACGGGGGCCTTCACCGGCTCCTTCATCGGCGCCTTCTTCGCGGTGCTGCTGATCACCTTCCTCGCCCCGGTCATCGCCAAGTTCGCGCTGCAGTTCGGCCCGGCGGAGTTCTTCGCGGTCTATCTCCTCACCTTCTGCGCCTTCGTGGGCATGGGGCGGGAGCCGGCGGCAAAGGTCATCGCTGCCATGATGCTGGGCTTCGCGCTTGCGGCCGTGGGCATCGACACGGTGACCGGCCAACTGCGCATGACCTTCGGCTCGGTGGAGTTGCTGCGCGGCTTCGACTTCCTGGTGGCGGTCATCGGCCTGTTCGGCGTGGGCGAGATCCTGCTCACCATGGAAGAGGGGCTGGCCTTCAAGGGCAAGAGTGCGGCCATCAACCTCAAGGTGGTGGTCAATACCTGGAAGCAGCTGCCGAAATACTGGGTCGGCTGCCTGCGCTCGGCCATCGTCGGCTGCTGGATGGGCGTGACCCCCGGCGGCGCCACGCCGGCCTCCTTCATGAGCTACGGCCTCGCCAAGAAGTTCTCCAAGAACGGACGCAACTTCGGCAAGGGCGAGCTGGAAGGCGTGGTGATGCCGGAAGTGGCGGCGCATGCCGCCGGCACCTCGGCGCTGCTGCCCATGCTGACGCTCGGCATCCCCGGCTCGCCCACGGCGGCGGTGCTGCTCGGCGGCCTGCTGATCTGGGGCCTCCAGCCCGGACCGCTGCTGTTCGTGGAGCAGAAGGACTTCGTGTGGGGCCTCATCGCCTCGATCTATCTCGGCAACATCGCCGGGCTGATCGTGGTGCTGACCACGGTGCCGATCTTCGCGGCCATCCTGCGCATTCCGTTCAGCGTCATCGCGCCCATCATCCTCGTGATCTGCGCGGTGGGGGCCTACACGGTGCACAATGCGGGACTGGACATCGCCGTGATGCTGGTGTTCGGCGTCATCGGCTACCTGTTCAAGAAGCTGCAATATCCGCTGGCGCCGCTGGTGCTGGCCCTGGTGCTGGGCGACATGGCGGAAAGCTCCTTCCGGCAGGCCATGCTGGTCTCCCAGGGCCACCTGTCCATCTTCTGGTCCAACCCGCTGGTGGGCTCCATCGTCACCCTCGCCCTCGTCATGCTGATCTGGCCGCTGGTGTCGATGGTTCTCGCCCGGTTCAAGGCGCACGGCTCCAAGCCCGCCGCCGCCGAGTGAGCGGGACCTGAAGCCAAAGACGGCGGGGCGACTGAAGGCACACCCCACCTCCATTACAGACCGGGCGGAGCCCTCCGCCCGGTCTGCCGACGATCCCGGGCCGACCCGCGTCGGCCGGTCTTCGACCCGTGCAAGCCCAGCAATGCTGCGGTGCGCAATCGAATCTCGGGGCCGTGGGATTGCGTTGGCGTTATGAAGACCGTATACAGTATTTCACGGAGTTGGACCGCCTCGCCAGAAGGTGGCCGTTCCAGGGAGAGGAACCAAAGGTCGTGCATCAATTGCCCGTGCATCAGACCCCCGTGCAGCTCACGGACCCTCCGAAGCTCAACGTCGAGCCGCTGGAGGCCGCCTCCAGCCTGCGCATGCTGGCCTATGACGCGCTCAAGCGCGCCATCACCCAGATGGACATCTATGGCAGCGCCGCCGAATTTCGCCTCGACGAGCGCCAGCTGTCGGAGACGCTCGGCGTGTCCCGCACGCCCATCCGCGAGGCGATGACGGTGCTGGAGCAGGAGGGCTTCGTGCGCTCCGTGCCGCGCCGGGGCATCTTCGTGGTGCGCAAGACCAAGCGCGAGATTCTCGACCTCATCGTGGTGTGGGCGGCGCTGGAGAGCATGGCCGCGCGCCTCGCGGCGACGAGCGCCTCGGACGAGGAGATCGCCGGCCTCAGGCGCCTGTTCAACGAATTCGAGGCCGCGCCGCCGGCTGGCCCGATGCATGAATATTCCGAGGCGAACATCGCCTTCCACCAGGCGGTGATCCGCATGGGAGGCTGCCGCCTGATCGTGGATATGACCGGCAACCTGTTCCTGCACATGCGCGCCATCCGCGCGGTGTCGGTGCGGCAGGAGAACCGGTTTGAAATCTCCATGCGGGAACACATGGCGATCATCGACGCGCTCGAGCAACGGGACCCAGATCTCGCCGAGCGCCTGGTGCGGGAACACACCATGGGCCTTGCGGCCCATGTGGAGCGGCACGGTGTCTTTCCCGAATAGGCCGAGAACGAGCCGAACCGGGACGACACAGCAAGGAGACGCCTCATGGCAACGGCGGAAAAGACCAAGATCGAAGACAATGTGGTGCACCTCGACACCGCGCCCGAGCAGGAGCTCACCGACGGCTTCCACCTCGTCATTGATGCCCTGAAGCTGAACGGCATCGAGACCATCTACGGCGTCCCCGGCATCCCGATCACCGACCTCGGCCGCATGGCCCAGGAGGAGGGGATCCGCGTCATCTCTTTCCGTCATGAGCAGAATGCCGGCAACGCGGCGGCCATCGCCGGCTTCCTCACCAAGAAGCCGGGCGTGTGCCTCACCGTCTCCGCGCCGGGCTTCCTCAACGGCCTCACGGCGCTGGCCAACGCCACCACCAACTGCTTCCCGATGATCCTCATCTCCGGCTCGTCCGAGCGCGAGATCGTGGATCTCCAGCAGGGCGACTATGAGGAGATGGACCAGCTCGCCATCGCCAAGCCCCTGTGCAAGGCGGCCTTCCGCGTGCTGCATGCGGCGGACATCGGCATCGGCGTGGCGCGCGCCATCCGCGCGGCGGTGTCGGGCCGTCCCGGCGGTGTTTATCTCGACCTGCCGGCCAAGCTGTTCTCGCAGGCGATGGATGCCGAAGCCGGCGCGAAATCGCTGGTGAAGGTGATTGATCCGGCGCCGGCGCAGCTTCCCTCGCCCGCCGCCGTGGACCGCGCCATCGAGCTCCTGAAGGGCGCCAGGAAGCCCCTCGTCATCCTCGGCAAGGGCGCGGCCTATGCCCAGGCGGATGAGGAGATCCGCGCGTTCGTCGAGAACAGCGGCATCCCCTTCCTGCCCATGAGCATGGCCAAGGGCCTCCTGCCCGACACCCATCCCCAGTCCGCCGGCGCCGCGCGCTCCACCGCGCTCAAGGATGCCGACGTGGTGCTGCTCGTCGGCGCCCGGCTCAACTGGCTATTGTCGCACGGCAAGGGCAAGACCTGGGGCGACGCGCCCAAGAAGTTCATCCAGGCGGACATCGAGCCCCGCGAGATGGACTCGAACGTGGAGATCGCGGCGCCGCTGGTGGGCGACATCGGCTCCGTCATCGCGGCGCTGAACGCCCGCATCGACGGCAGCTGGCAGGCCCCGCCCGCCGAGTGGGTGGAGACCATCCGCTCCAAGAAGGAAGCCAACATCGCCAAGATGGCGCCGAAGCTGCTCAAGAATTCGGTGCCCATGGACTTCCATTCGGCGCTCGGCGCGCTGAAGAACGTCATCAAGGAGCGGCCCGACGCCATCCTCGTCAACGAGGGTGCCAACACGCTCGACCTCGCCCGCGGCATCATCGACATGCACCAGCCGCGCAAGCGCCTGGACGTGGGCACCTGGGGCGTCATGGGCATCGGCATGGGCTTCGCGGTGGGCGCGGCCGTGGAAACCGGCAAGCCGGTGCTGGCGGTGGAAGGCGACAGCGCGTTCGGCTTCTCCGGCATGGAGGTGGAGACCATCTGCCGCTACGGCCTGCCGGTCACCATCGTCATCTTCAACAACAACGGCATCTATCGCGGCACCGATACCGACCCCACCGGGCGCGATCCCGGCACCACGGTGTTTGTGCCCGGCGCCCGCTACGACAAGATGATGGAAGCCTTCGGCGGCGTGGGCGTGCATGTCACCTCCCCCGACGAGCTCTATCGCGCCGTGAGTGCCGCCATGGACAGCGGCAAGCCCACTTTGATCAACGCGGTGATTGATCCGGCGGCCGGCTCGGAGAGCGGCAATATCGGCTCGCTCAATCCGCAGAGCGTCGTGAAAAAGAAGAAGTGATCGCGGCCTGACCGCAGTTCCGGCGGGCGGGAGACATTCCGCCCGCCGCCCCGAAGACCAAAAAACAACAACAGTAAACCGGGAACGAGAAACAGAACGGCGCAGCGTCGCAAGACCAGCCGAAGCGAGGACAAGATGGGCAAGGCACTAGAGGGGGTCCGCATCCTGGACTTCACCCACGTTCAATCCGGACCGAGCTGCACCCAGCTGCTCGCGTGGTTCGGCGCGGACGTGATCAAGGTGGAGCGGCCGGGCGAAGGCGACGTGACGCGCGGCCAGCTGCGCGATCTCGCGGACGCGGACAGCCTCTATTTCACCATGCTCAACTCCAACAAGCGCTCCATCACGCTCGACACCAAGACCGCGGACGGCAAGGCCGTGCTGGAGGATCTGGTGAAGCGGTGCGACGTGCTGGTGGAGAATTTCGCCCCCGGCGCCCTCGATCGCATGGGGCTGACCTGGGAGCGCCTGTCCTCCATCAATCCGCGCCTCATCCTCGCCTCGGTGAAGGGCTTCGGCCCCGGCCCGTTCGAGGACTGCAAGGTCTATGAGAATGTGGCCCAGTGCGCCGGCGGCGCCGCCTCCACCACCGGCTTCCGCGACGGCCCGCCGGTGGTCAGCGCGGCCCAGATCGGCGACTCGGGCACCGGCCTGCATCTCGCGCTCGGCATCGTCACGGCGCTGTTCCAGCGCGAGCATACCGGGCGCGGGCAGAAGGTGCTGTGCGCCATGCAGGATGCGGTGCTGAACCTGTGCCGGGTGAAGCTGCGCGACCAGCAGCGCCTCGGCCACGGCCCGCTCATGGAATACAGCCAGTACGGCGAGGGCGTTCCCTTCGGCGATACGGTGCCCCGCGCCGGCAACGATTCCGGCGGCGGCCAGCCCGGCCGCATCCTGCGTTGCAAGGGCTGGGAGCAGGATCCCAACGCCTACATCTACTTCATCACCCAGGGTCCGGTGTGGGCGAAGATCTGCGACGTCATCGGCGAGCCGGACTGGAAGACCAAGCCGGACTATGCCAGCCCGGCTGCCCGCCTGCCGCATCTCAACGAGATCTTCACCCGCATCGAGGCGTGGACCATGGCCCACACCAAGTTCGAGGCCATGGAGATCCTCAACCAATACGACATCCCCTGCGGGCCGATCCTCTCCATGAAGGAGATCGCCGAGGACACCTCGCTCTATGCCACCGGCACGCTGGTGGAGGTGGAGCACCCGGTGCGCGGCACCTACCTGACCGTGGGCAACCCCATCAAGCTCTCCGACAACCAGGTGGAGGTGGAGCGCTCGCCGCTCCTCGGGGAGCACACGGACGAGGTGCTCTCCCAGGTGCTGGGCCTCACCCCCGACCGCATCGACACCCTGCGCCAGTCCGGCGCGCTCGGCACGCCGCGCAGGATGGCGGCGGAATAGGAGACGGCCTCCGGGCGGTGCCCTGAGGGGCCGCCCCTGCCGCCGGCACCGGCCCGGCGGGAGGCGGAATAGTTGAAGAGGAACAGGTTCATGACTGCGGCCCTAGATCTTGCTCAGCTGCTAGACGCCGTCGGAGACGCCATCGTCGTCTGCGACCAGGCCGGCGCCATCACGCTCTGGAACACGGGTGCCGAGCGCATGTTCGGCTTCTCGCCTGCGGAGGCCCTGGGCCAGTCCCTGGACATCATCATCCCGGAGCGCCAGCGCAAGCGGCACTGGGACGGCTACGACGTGACCATGCGCACCGGCGTCACCCGCTACGGGACGAGCCTCCTGCGCGTGCCGGCCGTCCACAGGGACGGGCACGCCCTGTCCATCGCCTTCACCGTCGCCCTCGTCCTCTCGGCCGACGGCAAGCCGACGCATATCGCTGCGGTCATCCGCGACGAGACGGAGCGGTGGAAGGAGGAGCGCAGCCTTCTGAAGCGCGTCGCCGAGCTCGAGGCGAAGCTGAAGGAGAGTTCACAAGCACAATAGCCGGGGCAACCGGCAGCAGTCGGGCGGGCGGCCTGCGCCGTCCCGGCCGGGTTTTCGAGAGGAGACGGGCGGAAGGCCCCTTCTCACCTTGATCTTAAAGGCAACGCTGACAAGGGAACGCGACCATGACGAAGCCATTGGAAGGCATCAAGATCATCGACTTCACGCACGTTCAGGCCGGCCCCGCCTGCACGCAGCTTCTCGCCTGGTTCGGCGCGGACGTGATCAAGGTGGAGCGCCCCGGCTCGGGCGACGTGACGCGCAACCAGCTGCGCGACATCTCCAATGCCGACGCGCTCTACTTCACCATGCTGAACTCCAACAAGCGCTCCCTGACCCTCGACACCAAGACCCAGCAGGGCAAGGAAGTGCTGGAGAAGCTCATCAAGGAAAGCGACGTGCTGGTGGAGAATTTCGCTCCCGGCGCGCTGGACCGCATGGGCTTCACCTGGGAGCGCATCAACGAGCTGAACCCGGGCATGATCGTCGCCTCGGTGAAGGGCTTCTCCGACGGACACCATTATGAAGACCTGAAGGTGTACGAGAACGTCGCCCAGTGCGCCGGCGGCGCGGCCTCCACCACCGGCTTCTGGGATGGCCCGCCCACCGTCTCCGCGGCGGCGCTGGGGGACTCCAACACCGGCATGCACCTCGCCATCGGCATCCTCACCGCGCTGCACGCCCGCAACAAGACCGGCAAGGGCCAGAAGGTGGCCGTGTCCATGCAGGACGCCGTCATCAACCTGTGCCGCGTGAAGCTGCGCGACCAGCAGCGCCTCGACCGCGTGGGCTACCTGGAAGAATACCCGCAGTACCCCCACGGCACCTTCTCCGACGTGGTGCCGCGCGGCGGCAATGCGGGCGGCGGCGGCCAGCCGGGCTGGGTGCTGAAGTGCAAGGGCTGGGAGACCGATCCCAACGCCTACATCTACTTCACCGTGCAGGAGCAGGCCTGGGGCAAGGTGGCCGAGGCCATCGGCAAGCCGGAATGGATCAACGACCCGGCCTACAGCACCGCCCGCGCCCGCCAGGACAAGATCTTCGACATCTTCGCCACCATCGAGGCGTGGCTGGCCGACAAGACCAAGTTCGAGGCGGTGGACATCCTGCGCAAGTTCGACATCCCCTGCGCGCCGGTGCTCACCATGAAGGAGATCGCCGAGGACGAGTCGCTCAGGAAGAGCGGCACCATCGTCGAGGTGGATCACAAGCAGCGCGGCAAGTACCTCACCGTCGGCAGCCCCATCAAGTTCTCCGACATGTCGGTGGAGGTCACCGGCTCGCCGCTGCTGGGCGAGCACACCGATGAGGTCTTGTCCGAACTCGGCTATTCGGCGGACCAGATCAAGTCCATGCACGAAGGCCGCGTGGTCTGATCGCCACGTCTGCACAACGGAACCCGCAAACATGCGGGTTCCGGCGATCCGCGCGGGCGGGCCGGGAACGGGCCGCCACGTGCTGACGGCGGCGAAACGGGGATGCTCGGCACACGGCCGGGCATGACCTGGATTCGTCCCTCCGTCTGCCTTTGACGTGAGAATCGGGACTTCGGTTCCGCCCCATCCGGACCCCGCGGCGCTGAGCGCCCCTTGCCGGTCCCGCGCCGCCCCTGAGGGGCTGGCCCAATCAGTCTGGAACCCCGCCGAGAGCGTCACGCCTGCGGCCCCGATCGGCGTCGTGAACTGGCGCCGTGTCGCATTGGTGCGCGGACCGGATTGCGTGCAGACTACGACTTTGGTCGCAGGACGCAGCCGGAAGAGCCGCGCCCGAGGTCGCTGCATGCGCGGCCCTCGACGAGGGAGGAACCCCATGAACATTCACGAGTACCAGGCGAAGGCCATTCTCAAGGATTTCGGCGTCCCGGTGCCGCGCGGCATTGCCGCCTTCACCCCCGAGGAAGCGGAGGCGGCGGCCGCGAAGCTGGGCGGCATCGCCTTCGTGGTGAAGGCGCAGATCCATGCCGGCGGGCGCGGCAAGGGCAGGTTCAAGGAATTGCCCGAGGAGGCCAAGGGCGGCGTGCGGGTGGTGAAGACCCCCGCCGACGTGAAGGCGAGCGCCGCCGAGATGCTGGGCAATACCCTCGTCACCCTCCAGACCGGTCCGGAGGGCAAGCAGGTGAACCGCCTGTACGTGGAGGAGGGCGCCTCCATCGACAAGGAACTCTATTTGTCCATGCTGGTGGACCGCGCCACGTCGCGCGTCGCCTTCGTGGTCTCCACCGAGGGCGGCATGGACATCGAGGAGGTGGCCCATTCCACCCCCGAGCGCATCGTCACCTTCTCGGTGGACCCGGCCACCGGCGTGCAGCCCCTGCATGGCCGCAAGGTGGCGCAGGCGCTGGGGCTTTCCGGCGATCTCGCCAGGCAGGCGGTGGCGCTGACGGCAAAACTCTACCGCGCCTTCACCGAAAAGGACATGAGCCTTCTGGAGATCAACCCGCTGGTGCTGACGCGCGACGATCGCCTCGTCTGCCTCGACGCCAAGGTGGGCTTTGATTCCAACGCCCTGTTCCGCCATCCGGACGTGGCGCAGCTGCGCGACGAGAGCGAGGAGGATCCCAAGGAGATCGAGGCCTCGCGCCATGACCTTTCCTATATCGCCCTTGATGGCACCATCGGCTGTATGGTCAATGGCGCGGGTCTCGCCATGGCCACCATGGACATCATCAAGCTCTACGGCCGCGAGCCGGCGAACTTCCTCGACGTGGGCGGCGGCGCCACCAAGGAGAAGGTGACGGCCGCCTTCAAGATCATCACCGCCGATCCCAATGTCGAGGGAATATTGGTGAACATCTTCGGCGGCATCATGCGCTGCGACGTGATCGCGGAAGGCGTCATCGCCGCGGTGCGGCAGGTGGGGCTGAACGTGCCCCTCGTGGTCCGGCTCGCCGGCACCAACGTGGACGAGGGCAAGAAGATCATCCGCGAGTCGGGGCTGAACGTGATCCCGGCGGACGATCTCGATGACGCGGCGCAGAAGATCGTCGCCGCCGTGAAGAAGGAAGCTGCGTGATGTCCGTGCTCATCGACGCCAACACGAAGGTCATCACCCAGGGTTTTACCGGCAAGAACGGCACTTTCCATGCCGAGCAGGCCATCATGTACGGCACGAAGATGGTCGGCGGCACCTCGCCGGGCAAGGGCGGCTCCACCCATCTCGGCCTGCCGGTGTTCGACACCGTGATCGAGGCCAGGGAGGCGACCGGGGCCGACGCCTCGGTGATCTACGTGCCGCCGC
>NZ_JAIVFN010000083.1 GCF_030015065.1 Xanthobacter autotrophicus
CCACCAGCGTGCCGCGCCCGCCCACCGCCACCCAGATCACCATCTCGATGGACTGGGCCGGGGCGAACTCGGACGGGTTGATGATGCCCACCTGCGGCACGTAAAGCGCGCCGGCGACGCCCGCCAGCATGGCGGAGAGCACCCAGGCCACCAGCTTGTAGTTCTGCACCCGGTAGCCGAGGAAGCGGGTGCGGCTCTCCGCGTCGCGCACGGCCACCAGCACCTTGCCGTATTTGGAGGTCACCAGCGCCCGGCAGATGAGATAGCCGGCCGCCAGCGCCACCGCCGACGCCACGAACAAGGTGAGCCGCGTGCCCGGCGCCGAGATGGGAAAGCCCAGGATGTCCTTGAAATCGGTGAGGCCGTTATTGCCGCCGAAGCCCATGTCGTTGCGGAAGAAAGCGAGCATGAGCGCGAACGTCATGGCCTGGGTGATGATGGAGAGGTACACGCCCGTCACCCGCGAGCGGAAGGCGAACCAGCCGAACACGAAGGCCAGCGCCCCGGGCACCAGCACCACCATCAGCATGGCAAAGGGGAACATGTCGAAGCCGTGCCAGAACCACGGCAGTTCCTTGTAGTTGAGGAACACCATGAAATCGGGCAGCACCGGATTGCCGTAGACGCCGCGCGGGCCGATCTGGCGCATGAGGTACATGCCCATGGCATAGCCGCCCAGCGCGAAGAAGGCGCCGTGGCCCAGCGAGAGCACGCCGCAATAGCCCCACACCAGATCCACAGCCACGGCGAGCAGCGCATAGGTGAGGTACTTGCCGAGCAGCGGGATCATGTAGTCCGGCACATGCAGCGGATGGCCGGGGGGCAGCAGCAGGTTGGAGGCGGGCACCAGCACCGCCACCGCCAGCATGACGAAAAGGAAGATGCCGCCGGTGCGGTCGATGATGCCGGACTGTTTCACGATTCCACCGCCCGGCCCTTGAGCGCGAACAGGCCGCGCGGGCGCTTCTGGATGAACAGGATGATGAAGACGAGCAGAAGGATCTTGCCCAGCACCGCGCCGGCGAAGGGCTCAAGCAGCTTGTTGGCGATGCCGAGGGTGAAGGCGCCCACCAGGGTGCCCCAGAGGTTCCCCACCCCGCCGAACACCACCACCATGAAGCTGTCGATGATGTAGCCCTGCCCGAGGTTGGGGCTCACATTGTCGATCTGCGAGAGCGCCACGCCCGCGATGCCGGCGATGCCGGAGCCGAGGCCGAAGGTGAGCGCGTCGATGCGCCCGGTGCGGATGCCCATGGCCGCCGCCATGCGCCGGTTCTGCGTCACGGCGCGGACGTAGAGGCCGAGCGGCGTGCGCTTCAACACCAGCAGCAGCGCGAAGAACACCAGCAGCGCGAAGACGATGATCCACAGGCGGTTGTAGGTGATGGACAATTGCCCCACCTGGAATGCCCCGGACATCCAGGAGGGCGCCCCCACCTCCTGGTTGGTGGGGCCGAACACGGAGCGCACCGCCTGCTGGAGGATCAGCGAGACACCCCAGGTTGCGAGCAGGGTCTCCAGCGGCCGGCCGTAGAGGAAACGGATGACCGTGCGCTCGATGAGGATGCCCACCAGCGCCGTGAACAGGAAGGCGAGCGGCAGGGCGATGGCGAGGGACCAGTCGAACAGTTGGGGCGCCGAATTGCGGATGACGTCCTGCACCACGAAGGTGGTATAGGCGCCGAGCATCACCATCTCGCCATGGGCCATGTTGATGACCCCCATGACGCCGAAGGTGATGGCAAGGCCGATGGCCGCCAGCAGCAGCACGGAGCCCAGCGACAGGCCGTACCAGACATTCTGCGCCACCGCCCAGAACCTGAGGTTCTGTTCCACCTTGGCGATGCCGGCCTCGGCCGCCGCCTTCAGGCTGGCGGGCGCGTCCGCCGGGAGGCTGCGCAAGAGACTGATGGCCTCCTGGTCGCCACGGGCGGTGATCTTCTGGACGGCAAGGCGCCGCTCGGCTTCCGAAACCTCCGCCTTGCCCACGAGGATGGCGGCGCGGGCCTGCTCCAGGGCTTCCTTGACGGCGGGCACCGTCTCCTTGGCGATGGCGGCTTCCACCGTCCCCAGCGCAGCGGCATCGCGCGACTTGAAGACGGCGGCCGCCGCATCGGCGCGGCGGGCGGGGTCGGGATGGAGCAATGAGAGCGCCCCGGCGGCCGCGTCGATGGCGCGGCGCACGCGGTTGTTGGCGCGCACGACGGACAGGTTCGCCGGCGGGTTGGCGACGGCGGCGCCGGTGCTCGCGTCGAGCACGCCTGCCGGGGTGCGGATGAACACGCTTTTGGTGGCCGGGTCGAAGACAAGCTGCCCGGCATTGAGGGCGTCCACCACCGCGGCGGCCTGCGCGCTGCCGGTGGCGGCGAGCTGGGCGAGCGCATCGGACGTGTCCGAATAGCTGTCATTCGCGAATTTCGCGACGATGGCCGAAATGTCGCCCTGGCCCTGGGCGCGCACCGCGCCGACGGGCACAAGGACAGCCAGAAGGAGAAGGGCGAGAAGGGGAAGCGCGAGGAGCCGCGCGAGGGCCGGCGGAACGGGAAGGCGCAGGCGCATCATGAAGGTATCCGCTCCAGCGCAGCCGGTGGTGCCGGCGGCTCGCGACGGGAAGAGCGAGGCTCCCCCTCCCCTTTTCGGGGAGAGGGAGAGGCGCCCCTGACGGGACGGTACGAGAGGGTTCGAGATGAAATCCTTAAAAAATCCACGCCCGCTTGGACGCGAAGGTCACGCGCGTGCGCTCACTTCGCAGCCGAGAGGCAGACGTTCTTGACGCTGTCGAAGTTGCCGCAGTTTAGCTTCACCCAGTCGGCGACCAGGTTCTTGGAACCTTCGAGATACTTCGACCAGGCTTCGCCGGGGATGAGGTCCTTTGTCTTCCACACCACGTCGAACTGGCCGTTGCTCTCGATCTCGCCGATGAAGACGGGCTTGGTGATGTGGTGGTTGGGGAGCATCTCGGACACGCCGCCGGTGAGGTTGGCCTGCTTGATGCCGGGAAGCGCGGCGATGACCTTGTCCTGGTCGGTCGTGCCGGCCTTCTCCACCGCCTTCACCCACATGTTGAAGCCGATATAGTGGGCTTCCATGGGATCGTTGGTGACGCGCTTGGGATCCTTGGTGAAGGCGTGCCACTTGGCGATGAAGTCCTTGTTCTCCGGCGTGTCGATGGACATGAAGTAGTTCCATGCCGCCAGATGACCGACGAGCGGCTTGGTGTCGATGCCGGCCAGCTCTTCCTCGCCCACCGAGAAGGCGACGACCGGAATGTCGGTGGCCTTGATGCCCTGGTTGGCCAGCTCCTTGTAGAACGGCACGTTGGCATCGCCATTGATGGTGGAGACTACCGCCGTCTTCTTGCCCGCCGAGCCGAACTTCTTGATGTCGGACACGATGGTCTGCCAGTCGGAATGTCCGAACGGCGTGTAGTTGATCATGATGTCCTCGGCCTTCACGCCGCGGGACTTCAGGTAGGCTTCCAGGATCTTGTTGGTGGTGCGGGGATAGACATAGTCGGTGCCCGCGAGCACCCAGCGCTCCACCTTTTCCTCGTTGGCGAGGTAGTCCACCGCGGGAATGGCCTGCTGGTTCGGCGCGGCGCCGGTGTAGAAGACGTTGCGCTCACTCTCCTCGCCCTCGTACTGCACCGGGTAGAAGAGGATATTGTTGAGCTCCTTGAACACCGGCAGCACCGACTTGCGGCTGACCGAGGTCCAGCAGCCGAACACGGCCGCAACCTTGTCCTTGGTGATGAGCTCGCGCGCCTTTTCGGCGAACAGCGGCCAGTTGGAGGCGGGGTCCACCACCACGGCCTCGAGCTTCTTGCCCAGCAGGCCGCCCTTCTTGTTTTGCTCCTCGATGAGCATGAGCATCGCGTCCTTCAGCGTCGTCTCGCTGATGGCCATGGTGCCCGACAGTGAATGCAGGATGCCGACCTTGATGGTCTCCTGCGCCTTGGCCACGCCCATCCCCATCGTGACAGCGATGGCGGCGGCGGCGGCGAGCGCCCCAAAACCCCTGGTCGCCTGTCCCAGCAAACCGAGCATGCGCTCTCTCCCCTGTTGCGACGGCCCGTCGGGCCGGCCCGTGGGCATGTCAGCAAGGCGCGTGCCAAGGCTTGGCAACCCGCCTGCGCCCGACCGGGCAGGCGGGTAACCGCGAACGAAACCCGCATGCCGGCCCCGAATGCTCTAAAAAGAGGCGAGCGATGACGCGACTCTCGCCCACATAACAGGCAGCCTCTTCGCGGCCACCGAAACGGCAGGGGTCGAAGAACCGACCAGCGACCTCCGCCGCCGATTTGACCACAGGCTGACGGCACACAATTGATCTGAATTGCATAATTTATGTGCATAATTATGGGCAAACGAACGCGGCCGGCAACATGCGCCGGTCCCATCACCTCACTCTCAACACCCGGCAAGCATTCCCGACATCATATGAATTTGAAAAGTGGGATATGATGCTCACGGAAAGAGGAGTGCCCATGATCAACAGCAAAAGTCAGCGCATTATCTTTCCATGCGTTTGAAATCCGCTTTCATGCCTAGAGCGAGATCCGAGAAAATGGAATCAATTTGCTCGGTGAACCGCGCTCTAAACTCAAGAAAGAGAACGCGTTGTCCGATCAGCTTGCGATGCAGGCAGAGCGGCGCGTGTACCAAGCAACGTGCGAGTGGCGCGTCGGGCTCCCCTCGACGCGAACGAAGCCGCCCTCCCCTGCAGCGCGGCGGCCCGCCAAGGCAGGCAATTCGGCGGGCTTGACTCGGCTGTCGTGCTTGGATTTCCGTGCCCAGGCTCTGAACAGGAGAACGGCGCGTGGACGACCTCATCTCGGGCTACAGAAGATTCCGCGAAATTGCATGGCCCGAGCGCAAGCAGCTGTTTGAGCGGCTTGCCGCGCGGGGCCAGAAGCCGGAGACCCTCATCATCGCCTGCTCGGACAGTCGCGTCGACCCGCAGATGATCTTCGACGCCGGCCCGGGCGAGATGTTCGTCGTCCGCAACGTGGCCAATCTGGTGCCCCCCTTCCAGCCCGACGCCAACTATCACGGCACATCGGCCGCCATCGAGTTCGCGGTCCGCGTGCTGAAGGTGCGGGACGTGGTGGTGATGGGCCACGCCCAGTGCGGCGGCGTCCACGCTTTGCTGGAGGGCGCCCCGCCCGGCGCCGAGGACTTCGTGGCGGGCTGGATGAAGATCGCCGAGCCGGCCCGGCTCATGGCCGAGGACGCGAGCATTCCGCGCGAGGAGCGCCAGCGCTTCTGCGAGCAATGCTGCGTCAAGCTCTCCCTGGCGAACCTCGCCGGCTTCCCGTGGGTCGCGGAGCGAATCGCGGCCGGCGACCTGAAGCTGCACGGGGCCTATTTCGGCGTTGCCACCGGCCGGCTGGAGATGCTCGACGACGACGGCACCTTCAAGGCCGTCTGACCCGCCATCCCCCCGGCCGGCGCGCGCCGCCATCGTGTCATTCCGTTGAAGGACAGGTTCGCTAGGTCGGACCGGCACCGGGTCAGGGGCGGCGACAGGAACCGCAGCAGGGTGCGCAAGGGGGGGCCGATGAACATCGTCGCGACACAGGATCTGGACAAGGCCACCATTGCCGCGCGCCTCGGGCGCGACCATGTGGCGGACATCGTGGAATTCCTGAACGGCAAAACCGCCGGGGAAGCCACCGAGCTTGTCTCCCACATGCCGCTGCCATGGGCCGTGGAGGTGCTCGACCAGCCCCAGTTCCACGATGCCTGCGAGGTGATCGAGGCCCTGCCGCAAGACAAGGCGGTGGCGCTTCTGGAAGGCATGTCGGCCGACCGGGCCTCCGACGTGCTGCGCTGGATCGAGGATCCGGTTCAGACCCGCCTGCGCGAGGCGCTGACCCCGGAGACGCGCGGCGCCATCGACCATCTGCTGACCTACCCGGACGGGTCTGCCGGCGCGCTGATGACCACCGAATATGTCAGCGTGCCCTCGAACTGGACCGTCGGGCAGACCCTCGCCCACATCCGCGAGGTGGAGCACAGCCGCGAAACCGTCTACGCCATCTATGTGCTGGACCCGGCCACGAAGCGCCTCGTCAACACCGTCTCCCTGCGCCGCCTCATCTCCGGCGACCCCGAGGCGCCCATCCTGTCGGTGGCTCATCTCTACGCGCCCATCACCGTCCCGCCCCAGATGCCACAGGAGGAGGTGGCGCGCACCATCTCCAAATACGACTTCCTCGCCGTGCCGGTGGTGGACACCACGGGCCACGTGCTCGGCATCGTGACGGTGGACGACGTGATCGACGCCATGATCGAGGAGCAGACCGAGGACGTGCAGCGCATGGGCGGCATGGAGGCCATCGACAAGCCCTATCTCGACATCTCCTTCCTCGAGATGATCAAGAAGCGCGGCGGCTGGCTGTGCGTGCTGTTCCTCTCCGAAATGCTCACCACCAGCGCCATGCAGGTCTATGCGGACGAGCTGGAGAAGGCCATCGTGCTGGCCCTGTTCATTCCGCTGGTGATGAGCTCGGGCGGCAATTCGGGCTCCCAGGCCACCTCCCTCATCATCCGCGCGCTGGCCCTGCACGAGGTGCGGCTGCGGGACTGGTGGCGCGTCGCTCTGCGCGAGTTCCCCACGGGCCTGGTGCTCGGCGCCATTCTCGGCGTCATCGGCATCGTGCGCATCGTGGTGTGGCAGGAGGCCGGCATCTTCGATTACGGCGAGCACTGGAAGCTGCTGGCCATCACCATCGGCGCCGCGCTGGTGGGCATCGTCACCTTCGGCTCCATGGCCGGATCGCTGCTGCCGTTCGCGCTGAAGCGGCTGGGCTTCGATCCCGCCTCGGCATCGGCGCCCTTCATCGCCACCCTCGTGGATGTGACCGGCATCGTCATCTATTTCTCGGTGGCGTGGCTGTTCCTGCACGGCACCATCCTGTAGCGGGCCACCGCGCCCGCCTCAATTGCGGCGCAGGAAGCACATCAGCGCGCCGTAGCCGTCGCCCTCCTGCGTTCCGGCGGATGCGTCATCGGCATCCGCCGCCGCGTCGGCGAGGTCCGACGCCGTCACCTCGAATCCCCGCGAGCCGAGGAAGCGCACCGCATCCTCGGTGCTGGAGAAGCCGTCCACCGCTTCCGCGAGAACCGCGCTCAGGCCGGTATTGCCTGATGCATCCGCCTTCAGGCGCGCCATGTCGTTTCTGGTCATATGAAACCTCCGTCCGCGTTGGATCCCGAAGGGCAACCTTCAAGGCGCCGCCGCGGTTCCGGGCGAAGACGGCGGTGCGGCCGCGCCCTCCATCGGGGGATCGCGGCCAGCGACAGCCAGGGTCCGTTTCCGCCTGAAGAGGCGGACGCGGAATCGCTTCCGTTTCGGCAGCAGATTGCCCTACATCTTGATCGAAGAAAGACGGTTCCGATCCGGGCTTCATCGTCCCGGCCGGTTCCGCCTCCACGATGAAGCCCGTCCGCTCATGGTCCAGATCGCGTTCATCCTGGTGGGGGCCCGTGCCCTGCGCGACCGCTGGTGGGTGCTGCTCGTCATCGCCCTCGCGTTCATCGGCGTCGCCTGCCTCATCCTCATCGACGCTATGGACGGCACCATGTCGGTGGCGACGCAGGTGTTCGGCGGGGTCTTCGTGCTGGAAGGGCTGCTCAGCGTGCTCGGCATCTTCGCCCTGCGCGGGATCCAGAGCCGGAGCCTCGCGCTTGCCCGCGCCCTCGCCCTCGTCTTCGTGGGCACCTTCATCCTCGACTATCAGGCGCGCGACGGCATGGCGCTGTCGCTGCTGTTCGGCGCCGCCTTCCTCATCGACGGCGCGGCGCGCATCGCAACAGCCCTGGTGGTGCGCTTCCGCCTGTGGCGGGCGACGGTGGCGGTCGGCATCGTCGAGATCGTGCTGGCGGCGATCATCGCCAGCCGCTGGCCGTTCTCCCACGAGATCAAGGTTCCGCTGTGCATCAGCCTCCTGCTGCTCATGTCCGGCTGGATCCTCATGCGCGCGAGCCTGATGCTGCGCGCCCACCTCTCCGAGGTGGCGATCCTCGCCCTGCCTCTCTATGGCGGGCGCAACTGGTATGACAACGCGCCGGTGATCGTGGACGAGAGCAGCCCGCTGCCGCCCTCCCACGGGCCCATGAAGGTGCGGGTATGGACCCCGGCGGGCTCGGCGGACGTGCCCGCGCACCGCCCGCTCATCGACCGCTACATCGCGGCCGTGGACCGCACCGGCGCCATCTCCACCGGTCATGCGGCGCTGGAACTGGAGCCCGACCTCTATATCAGCCACTATCCGGCCGACGAGATCGATCACCCGCCGGAAGAGTTCGCCCGCATCCTGCGCGCCACCGCCGAGAACGACGTGAAAGGCCGCTTCCAGCCCTCCTATATCCATGAGGTGACGAACTGGTGCGAGGCGGATGCGCTGGTGGAATTCACCCGCTTCGACGCCCGGCGGCTGCGCGCCTTCTGGGCCGGCTACCGGCAGGACGACACCTATAACCTCACCAACCGCAACTGCTCCGTGGTGGTGGCGGCGGCCCTCGATTCCGCCCTCGAAGGCGTGCTCGCCTCGCGCATGCCGTGGCTCAGGGTGGCGACGCTGCTGGCCAATCCGGACGTGTGGGCGGCCGCCTATATCCGCTCGCGGGCCGAGGCCATGAGCTGGACGCCGGGCCTCGTGCTCGACTACGCCAACACCCTGAAGCGCATCATCGAGCCCGCCCCGCCGCCGTTCGCGGCACGGCTCCGGGACTTCCTGAAGCGCTTCAGGCGCCCCCATCCCGCCCCGACCGGCGCGGCCGCGGCCGCACGGGCCAGCATGAGCGACTCATGACCGAGCAGGCAGCCGAAGCGTCCCCGGAAGTTGCGCGCAACGGGCTCACCCAAGGCCCGGGCTCCGTGCTGGCCCGTGGGGCGGTCATCGCCACCGCGATGGTGTTCGGGCTCACCTACTCGCTGACGGCGCCGCTCATCGCCTTCGACCTCGCCGCGCGCGGGTTCAGCGAGGGCGTGATCGGCGCCAATGCGGCCATGCATGCCGTGGGCGTGCTGGTCACCGCCGTGGTGCTGCCGCGTCTGGTCGCGACGCTGGGGCCGCGAAAGCTCATCTTCCTCTCCATCGCCATTTCCGCCGTGGCGCTCATCGCCTTTCCGCTGCTGCCGATGCTGGCCGCGTGGTTCGTGCTGCGGCTGTTCCTCGGCATGGCGGCGGAAGCGCTGTTCGTGACCTCCGAGACCTGGATCAACGCCCTTTCCACCGAGGAGACACGCGCCCGCTCCATGGCGGCCTATACGGCCGCGCTCTCGGTGGGGCTCGCGCTGGGGCCGATCATCCTCTCCCTGGTGGGCACCGACGGCGCGCTGCCCTACGTGACGGGCGCGGGCATCGCGCTCCTCGCCGCGCTCTTCGTTGCGTCACCGCGCATCATCGCACCCCATTTCGACGAGCCGACGGTGGGCAATCCCGTGCGTTTCGTGCGCCTCGCCCCGCTGGCCCTGAGCGCGACCCTGCTCAATGCCGCCATCGAGACCGCGGGCCTCTCCTTCCTCGCCCTCTATGCCGTGAACCTCGGCTGGGGCGAGGAAAATGCGACGAGGCTGATGTCGGTGATGATGATCGGCGCGATCGCGCTCCAGATGCCCATCGGCTGGCTCGGCGACAAGATGGACCGGCGCCGTCTCGTCATCGCGCTGGCGACGCTCTCCGCCGTCGGGGCGGCGGTGTGGCCGCTCGCCCTCGGCAGCACGCTCGCCACCTATGCCCTGCTGTTCGTGTGGGGCGGCGCGTTCGTGGGCATCTACACCATCATGATCACGCTGGTGGGCAGCCGCTTCAGGGGCGGCGACCTGGTGGGCATCTATGCGGTGTCGGGCCTGTTCTGGGGTCTGGGCGCGCTGGTGGGCCCCCTCGGCGCCGGCTTTGCCATGCAGGTTCACATGCACGGCCTTGCCATCTTCGCCACCCTCGTCTGCGCCGCCTTCGCACTGGCCGCCTGGCGGCTGAAGGGCGCGACCTGAGGGCGCCCCTTGGCCGCGGTGCGGCGGCGAAAGCCCGGTACGGCTGCATCGAGTCGATCGAAAACCGGGGATGAGGGCGCGGGCCAAAGGCGATTCGCATCATCAGGCGGGCCGAGGGGGCGAGCTTAGGGACTGTTTGGAAAATCCGGCAGGCTTATGCATGTCGCCGGAAAAGAGCCGTCGTCATGGCCGGGACAAGCCCGGCCATGACGAGCCGGGTAGAGCGCCCAGCTGCCGAAAAGCTTCCCGGCGGGAATTTTCAAACAGGCCTTAGAAGGGGACAACCCCGCGATCCGGCAGGAGGGTTTTGGTGGTGTTCGATCCGCAGGAGTGATTCCCGCCCCTTCCGCCGGACGACGTCGCATGACGCCCCTGCGCGATGGGCAAGCCTCGACGCCGGGACACAATGGTCTCCCGTGGCTTTCGGCATCTCTATGCAGCAGGGGATGACGTGGGTCGAAGGACGGCGGAACCTCAATTCCGAGCCTGTCGATCAGCTGGTCGGAGTGGCAGGATTTGAACCTGCGACCCCCACGTCCCGAACGTGGTGCGCTACCAGACTGCGCTACACTCCGATCCAGAGGCGCTGCGTATAGCGCCCCCTATTGCGCGATGCAAGAGGCAGAGTGTGGCGGCCTCGCTTGAACGGTGGATGGCCCCATGCCATAGGAAGCGCGCCCCGTCGCTCGTGCTTTCGCCGCGCCAACGGGCTTCAATGGCTTGAGCATGTGGAGTTGGGTCAATGGCGACGGACGGTTTCGCGAGCGGTCTTCTGAAGGGCAAGCGCGGGCTGATTCTCGGTGTCGCCAACAACCGTTCCATCGCCTACGGCATCGCCAAGTCCGCGCGCGCCCATGGCGCGGAGCTCGCCCTGACCTATCAGGGCGAAGCGCTCAAGAAGCGCGTCGAGCCTCTGGCCGCCGAGCTGGGTGGCCATCTGGTCGGCCATTGCGACGTGACCGAGCCGGAAACCCTCGACGCCGTCTTCGCCGAGACGGAGAAGCTCTTCGGCACCCTGGATTTCGTGGTCCACTGCATCGCCTTCTCCAACAAGGACGAGCTGGACGGCCGCTATGTGGACACCTCGGCCGACAATTTCACCAAGACCATGTTCATCTCCTGCTACTCCTTCACCGCCGTGGCCAAGCGGGCGGAGAAGCTGATGACCAACGGCGGATCGCTGCTCACCCTCACCTATTACGGTGCGGAAAAGTGGATGCCGCACTACAACGTCATGGGCGTCGCCAAGGCGGCGCTGGAGGCGAGCGTGCGCTATCTGGCGGCGGACCTCGGCCCCAAGGCCATCCGCGTCAACGCCATCTCCGCCGGCCCCATCAAGACGCTGGCGGCCTCGGGAATCGGTGATTTCCGCTACATCCTGAAATGGAACGAGCTGAACTCGCCGCTGCGCCGGACCGTCACCACCGACGAGGTGGGAGACACCAGCGTCTACCTCGTGTCCGATTTGTCGCGCGGTGTGACCGGCGAGGTGCATCATGTGGATGCCGGATATCATATTGTCGGCATGAAGCATCCCGACGCGCCCGACCTCGCCCTCGTCCGCGACTGAGACTGCAAACGCGCCGCGCCATCGCGCGCCATCAGGAGAGTTCCATGCCGGCGATCGTCCTTCGCGCCGCCCTGTCCGCCCTGGCGGTTTCGGCCGGCCTTCTGGCTGCGTCCGGAGAAGGCTTCGCGCAGAGCCCGCCGACCCTCCAGGAATACCCGCTGCGGGACCGGATCTTCGGCCCCGGCGGCGCGGTGTTCCCGGACTATGTGACGCCGAGCGAATACGGCACCGCCTTCCTCATCGGCGGGTCGGGCACGCGGGGCGCGCTGTTCGCGGCCGGCACGGCGGACTTCAACTGCCAGCAGACCCAGGTGCCCACCATCAGGGTGCTGTCGGCGCCGCCCGGCGGGCAGGTGTTCATCCGCTATGGCAGCTTCACTGCCCGGGCCATCGACGGCGGCGCCACCACGCTCTGCCTCGGCCGGCAGGCCAAGGGGCTGGTGGTCAGCTTCAAGGGCAAGGCGGCGCCGGGATCGCAGATCGCCCTCAGGGTGACCTATCCGCCGCGCGGCGCCTGGTATGACCACGTCATTGCGGTCCCCCCGCGGTGATCATCCTCACGGCGGCGCCTCGGTCCCTGGTGTCCAGCCGCGCGCCGGTGCGAGTGCCATGACGAGCGCCATGACGACCACGCGACGCTTTTTTCTGGTACGCCACGGCGAGACCGACTGGAACGTGGTCGGGCGCCTGCAGGGGCGGCGCGACGTGCCCCTCAACGCGCTGGGCCGGATCCAGGCCGGGCGCGTCGGCCGCGTGCTGCCGCAGCTCGCGGGTGATCCCAGGGCCCTCGTCTACGTTTCCAGCCCCCTGTCGCGGGCGGTGGAAACCATGCGCATCCTGCGCACCAGCCTCGATCTGCCCGCCGGCGAATTCGCCACCGACCCACGCCTCGCCGAGATCTCGTTCGGCCAGTGGGAAGGACAGACCTGGCCCGAGTTGCGCCGCCGCGACCAGCTCGGCGTCCGCAAGCGCGACCTTGATCCGTGGAATTTCACCCCGCCCGGCGGCGAAAGCTACGGTGACCTGTGCGAGCGGGTGAACGCCGCCTGCGCCGAGCTCGAAGACGATGCGGTCATCGTCACCCATGGCGGCGTCATCCGGGCGCTGCTCCACGTGAAGGCGGGCATGCCGGAAGGCGAGGCCGCCCTCCTGCCCGTGCGCCAGGGCGCCGTTTATGTGGTGACCCCCGGGGGCTTCGAGGTGGCCGATTAAGGCCGCCTGATCCTCCTCCCCCGACCCCTCCCCGTTGGCATTTTTCTTGCTGTGTCAAACCGGTACACCCGGCACCTTTGTCGTGAACGCGACGACTCTGCCTTCCTTGATGCCTTTTGACCCGAGCCCCGGGGGATTTTTTCATGACCGACATGGCCGAACTGCAAAAGCGGAAGATGCCGCTCAATCTCGCCATCGTGCACGTGGACCCCGACGCCTTCATCGCCAACTATATGGGCTGGCTCGAAATCACGAAGTTCATCACGGACCTGCGCGCGGGCGAGGCCACCGTTCCCGCCGACGGCAAGACCCCCACGCTCTCCCCCGCCCAGCTGGCCCTGGGCGGCGTGCACAATGTGGGCAACGATGCGGTGTTCGCCTTCTGCATGACGGCGGCACTGAAAGGCGACAAGGCTGCGGTGGACAAGGTGGAAGCCGCCCTCATCGACATGATGGGCAAGGAATATCCCGGCAATTTCGCGCTCTGGCACTTCCGCACCCAGATCGACGCGCCGGTCACGCTCGAGGATTTCGTCGGCCAGGCCGGCAAAAAGATGCTGCTGGGCGACATCCCGCCGCCACCGCTCCGGGCCAAGGAGAACTGGAGCGCGGGGCTGCGCTTCTTCGAGAAGGCGCGCAAGTCCAACTTCGTGCACGAGATCATGTACCCGCTGGCGATCTGGCATCGCGCCAAGTGGAACGAGACCCTGGAGAAGGGCATCGCCTTCCTCAAGCATATCGAGGACACGGTCCCGGTGCTGCGCGAAACCCTGGAGGAGAAGCGCAACGACCAGCCCTTCATCGCCAACATCCTGCTGAAGAATGCGTTCGGCGTGGATATGGAGCTGACCGAGGAATATGAGGGCTTCCTGCGCTCTCTCGCCCGGCGCGACTGAGACCCCCCTGCCTTCATACCCTCGTCCTCAAGACGGATCCGCCCACACTGAATCGCCGAAGCGCTACAATGTGGGCGGTCAATCCGTGTCTATTCAGAGAGATGGAGGGTGAGGGTCGTCAGGCCTCCCCGGCAACCTTCTGCCGGTGGAGGACGTGGGGACGGGACACGAGCAGCTTGTCGATGCGCCGGCCGTCCATGTCCACGATCTCGAAACGCCAGCCCAGCGCGGTGAAGACGGCGCCCTCCTGCGGCAGTTCCTTGATGTGCGACAGGGCGAAGCCCGCCACCGTGTGGTAGCCGTCATCCACTGGGAATGCGACGTCGAGCAGGTCCCGGAGTTCGTCGACGGGCGTTTCGCCGGCCACCAGATAGCTGCCGTCCTGACGCTCCACCACGTTGCGGGCCTGATCGTGCTCGTCGGCATCGACTGAACCGGTGATGGCGAGGAGCAGGTCGTAGCCGGTGACCACGCCGGCCATGTCGCCATACTCGTCCACCACGATGCCCATGGGCACCTCGGCCCCGCGCAGGATGCGCATGGCCTCGAGCGCCCCCACATTCTCCACGATGAAGGGCACCTGCTGCACGAACTGGCGCGGATCGGGCCGTTCGCCCTTGAGATAAGCGTCGAGCACGCGCTTGGCCTGGATGACGCCGATGGTCTCCTCCGGCGAGCCCTCGCAGGCGGGGAGGCGCGAATGGGGCGTGTGGAGGAGCACCTGGCGCACCTCCTCCGCATCCTTGGAGATGTCCACCCATTCCACGTCGGGCCGCGGCGTCATGATCGCGGTCACCGGCCGGTCGGCGAGGCGCATCACGCCCGCGATCATGCGCCGCTCGGCGGGATCGATGACGCCGGCGGTCTCGGCCTCGGTGATGATGGCGCGGATCTCCTCGTCGGTGACCGCGCTGGAGCTGGACCCGCGCTCGCCGAGCAGCCGCAGCACCAGGCGCGTCGAGGCGTCGAGCAGCCACACCGCCGGCAGCGACACCTTGGAGAGGGTCACCATCATCGGCGCGAGGACACAGGCGAGCGGCTCGGGATTCTGCAGGGCGAGCCGCTTCGGGATCAGCTCGCCGATCACCAGCGACACATAGGTGATGGCGGCCACCACCACCGTGTAGCCCACCGGCTGCGCGAAGCTGTCCGGCATTCCGGAATCCCGGAGGAAGGTGCTGAGCGTCTCACCCAGGCTGGCGCCGGAAAAGGCGCCGGCGAGAATGCCGATGAGGGTGATGCCGATCTGCACCGTGGAGAGGAAGCGGCCAGGCTCCTCACCCAGGGCCAAGGCGGCCAGCGCCCCCCGACGCCCCCGATCGGCCAGCGTCTTCAGACGAGCCGGGCGGGACGAGACGATGGACAATTCCGCAGCTGCGAGAACGGCATTGAGCAACACCAGGAAAAGGACGATCAGGATTTCGAGTAAAGGCATGGCGGGGTAGAAAAGCTCCGTCGGTGCTCCTCATAGCACATCTGCGCCCTCCTGTGTGACAGGCTGGCAACATTCAGTGTCGCGTTTCGCGGGGTAGCGCGGGACAAATGGGCGAGACAAGCGTTTCCTTGGTTCCCATCCTCGTCTATTGAGCGCGCAAGAGTGAGGGATTTTGCCGCGTCATGTCGTTCAACACGTTCGGGCATCTGTTTCGGGTTACCACCTTCGGCGAGAGCCACGGGGCAGCCATCGGCTGCGTGGTGGACGGCTGCCCGCCCAACCTGCGCTTCACCGTGGAGGAGGTGCAGGCCGCCCTTGACCGGCGCCGCCCCGGCCAGTCGCGCTTCACCACCCAAAGGCGCGAGCCGGACGAGGTGAAGGTGCTCTCCGGCACGCTGGAGCATCCCGAGGGCGGCCTCGTCACCACCGGCACGCCCATCGCCCTCCTCATCGAGAATGTGGACCAGCGTTCCAAGGACTATGCCGACATTGCCGGCGCCTACCGGCCGGGGCACGCGGACTTCACCTACGACGTCAAGTACGGCATCCGCGACCATCGCGGCGGCGGGCGCTCCTCGGCGCGGGAAACGGCGACGCGGGTCGCCGCCGGTGCCATCGCCGCCAAGGTGCTGCCCGGCGTGAGCGTGCGCGGGGCCGTGGTGCGCATCGGCGAGATCGAGATCGACCGCAGCCGCTGGGACTGGGACGAGGTTCAGAACAACCCCTTCTTCTGCCCCGACCCGAAGACCGTGCCGCTCTGGGAAGAGTATCTGGATGCTATCCGCAAGGCCGGCTCCTCCATCGGCGCGGTGGTCGAGCTGGTGGCGGAGGGCGTTCCGCCAGGCCTCGGCGCCCCGCTCTACGGCAAGCTCGACGCCGACCTCGCCAGCGCCCTGCTGGGCATCAATGCGGCCAAGGGGGTGGAGATCGGCGAGGGCTTCAACGCCGCCCGCCTCACCGGCGAGGCGAATGCTGACGAGATGCGGCTCGGCAATGAGGGGCATCCGCAATTCCTGTCCAACCATGCGGGCGGCATCCTCGGCGGCATCGCCACCGGGGCGCCCATCGTGGCGCGGTTCGCGCTGAAGCCGACCTCCTCCATCCTCACGCCCCGGCGGACCGTGGACCGCACCGGGCAGGAGACGGAGATCTTCACCAAGGGCCGCCACGACCCCTGCGTCGGCATCCGCGCGGTGCCGGTGGGCGAGGCCATGATGTGGTGCGTGCTGGCCGACCATCTGCTGCGGCACCGCGGGCAGGTGGGCGAGGGCGTGAAGTGGCCGTTCGGCGGGACCACCATGTAACCGCTACCGTCACGCAAGGGAAAGGCTGCGGCTCCGGCAGCCTTTCCGCCCTCCACATTCAGCACCCATGAATATCTGAAACTTTTCATTGTCACTGAAATTCGCCGCGCTATGCTGGCGCCATGAAGCTCGCGGAATGGCTTTCGGCGACCGGAACGAAGCGCAGCGCCTTTGCGAAGCGGGTGGGCATGTCGCCTGCCAGCGTCACGGCCCTGTGCAACGACGACCGCGCCTGGATCTCCCGCGAGACCGCCGAGAAGATCGCAGCGGCCACCGGACACGAGGTGACACCCAACGATTTCCTCGGGCTTCCCGCGCCCCGTATCCGAGGTTTGCCCGTGACCGATAACACCCAGGCCCGCGTCCAGTCCGCCATCGAAGCGTTCGCGCGGGGAGAGATCGTGGTCGTCACCGACGACGACGATCGGGAGAATGAAGGCGACCTCATCCTCGCGGCGTCCCTGGCGACGCCCGAGAAGATGGCCTTCATCATCCGCAACACGTCGGGCATCGTCTGCACGCCCCTGCCCCCGTCGGAAGCCAAGCGGTTGCGGCTCGACCCCATGGTGTCGAACAACGACGCGCCCATGGGCACCGCCTTCACCATCTCCATCGACGTGAAGCACGGCACCACCACCGGCATCTCGGCGGAAGAGCGCACCAACACCGTGCGGGCGCTGGCCAATCCCAACATGGGCGCGGCCGATTTCGTGCGCCCCGGCCATGTGTTCCCGCTCATCGCCAAGGAAGGCGGCGTGCTCATGCGCTCCGGTCACACCGAGGCGGCGGTGGATCTGTGCCGCCTTGCCGGCGTGCCCCCGGTGGGTGTCATCGCCGAGTTGGTGAATGACGACGGCACCGTGCAGCGTGGTCCGCAGGTCACCGCCTTTGCCGAAAAGCACGGCTTCACCCGCATCTCGGTGGCGGACCTCATCGCCTACCGGCAGGCGCGCGAGAAGCTGGTGACGCGCGCCGCCGAATTTCCCGTGCCCACCTGCGTCGGCGAGTTGCAGGGCTTTTCCTATGTGACGCCGTTCGACCCGGTGAACCACCTTGCTTTGGTCAAGGGCCGCATCGGCGACGGCGAGAATGTGCTGGTGCGCCTCCATCGCGCCGATCCCATTGCCGACGCCTTCGGCGGCGGCAAGACCATCCAGCGCGCGCTGGGGCGCATCGAGGCGGAAGGCCGCGGGGTGCTCATCTACCTGCGCGACGGCACCGCTGGCGTTCCTGCAATCGCCATGGGCCATGGCGGCGAGAAAAGCTCCAGCGAGGCCGAGCGGGATCGCCACTGGCGCGAGGTGGGCCTCGGTGCCCAGATCCTGCGGGACCTCGGCATCGTCTCGATTCGCCTCCTGGCCTCCAAGGCGCGGACCTATGTGGGCCTCGCCGGCTTCGGCATCGAGATCGTGGACACCGAATCCCTCGACGCGTGAACCGCACTCCCTTGCACGAATTTTGTGCAGCGCGGGGCCGACTAAGCCTTTGTGACGGAATGGCGACACCTCCGTCTTCGGTGCGGATGCGTGCAAATGCAACGCTTCCGCCGGAAATCGTGAGCCAAAAATAGGCGGCTAAGCTCTTCTCCACCCCGACGGAAGGTGTCAGCATCCGTGTGACGTGATGCCGCGCAATCCCATCGGGGGAGAAAACCATGTTTTCGCGCCGCTTCTGGTCCCGTCTGTTGTGCCTGCCGGTCCTGGCCGGTCTTGCCTTCCTTTGCCTTCCCGGCGCCCCGCCGGCCCGTGCCGCCTCCGCCGGGATCGACGTGGATCTCGAGCTCGTGCTCGCGGTGGATGTTTCCTACTCCATGGATACGGACGAGCAGGCCCTCCAGCGCGAGGGCTATGCTTCGGCCGTAACATCCCGCGAATTTCTCGACGCCCTGCGGCTCGGCCCCAGCGGACGCATCGCCATGGAATATGTGGAATGGGCGGGCGAAGGCGAGCAGAAGGTGGTGGTGGACTGGCGCATCATAGACGGGCCGGAAACCGCCAGGGCCTTTGCCGACGAGGTGCTGGGCGCGCCGCTGCGGCGGGTGTACCGCACCTCCATCTCCAGCGCCCTCCTGTTCAGTGCCGACCAGTTCGACCTCAACGGCTACAAGGGCTTGCGGCGCGTCATCGACGTTTCCGGCGACGGCGTGAACAATCAGGGGCCGCCGGTGGCGCTGGCCCGCGACTCGGTGGTGCAGCGCGGCATCACCGTGAACGGCCTGCCCCTGCTTCTGAAGCGCGTCGCCTCCTCGGCCCTCGACGTGCCGGAGCTCGATTTTTACTATGAGGATTGCGTCATCGGCGGCCCCGGTGCCTTCGTCATCCCGGTGCAGAGCCCGGAAGAGTTCGCCCGGGCCATCAAGACCAAGCTGGTGATGGAGGTGGCGGGCGTGGTGCCGCCCCCCGGACCCGGCCTCGTCCAGCGCGCAGCGACCACCGCGCCGCGGGTCTCCTGCACCATCGGCGAGAAGATCTGGATGGACCACTGGGCCAATTGAGGCTCGTCAATCGGCCTTGACGAGCGGCACGCGGCGCAGAGCCGCAAGGTCCGCCGCGCCGGTGGCGAAGCAGGCGATGCGCAACTGGTCCGTCATCTGCGCGAAATGCTCGACCACCGCCGCCGTGGAGGTGACGGCGGCCTTCAGCGTGCCGGCGGCCTGACCCACCAGATCGGCGCCCAGCCGCAGGGCCTTGGCGGCATCCACCCCGTGGCGGATGCCGCCGGACGCAATGAGCAGCAGGTCCGGACAGGCCGCCCGCACCTGCACAACGCAATCCGCGGTGGGAATGCCCCAGTCGGCGAAGGCCGCCGCCACGGCGCGACTGCGCCCGGTGCCGCGCTCGCCTTCCACCAGCGCCCAGTTGGTGCCCCCTGCCCCGGCCACGTCCAGCGCAGCGACCCCGCAGTCCGCCAGCTGCCGCGCCACGGCGCCGGAGAGGCCGAAGCCCACCTCCTTCACCACCACCGGGGCGGAAAGGCCGGCGCAAAGCGCGGCGATGCGATCAAGAACGCCCCGCCAGTCCCGGTCGCCGCCGTCCTGGATGGCTTCCTGCAAGGGGTTGAGATGGATGACGAGGGCATCCGCCCCGATCATCTCCACCGCGCGGCGGGCAACATCCCCGCCATCCCTGGCCAGAAGCTGGGCCGCGCCGAGATTGGCGAGGAGAAGGATGTCCGGCGCCCGCCGCCGCAGATCCGCGCCGAGGCCGCCGGCGGAACCGTTCTCGATGGCGATGCGCTGGGAGCCGACGCCAAGGGCGATACCCAAGGCCTGCGCCGCTTCCGCCAGATGGGCGTTGATGGCCTCGGACCGCGCCGGACCGCCGGTCATGGCGGAAATCAGGAACGGCGCCTTCAGCGTCCGGCCGAGGACGCGCGTGGTCAGGTCGACCGCATCGAGATCGAGCTCGGGCAGGGCGCAATGGACGAAGCGCAGCCGGTCGAAGCCCGCATCCACGCGCGAGGCCACGCGCCCGCCCGCGAGAACGATGTCGATATGGTCTTCCTTGCGCCGACCCGCGTCGCTATCGTCCATCGACCCCGCCGGGCCTCCCCTTCGCAAGTGAACGCGCTTTGCCGGAAGCCGCGGCGAGGACGCCACACGCCGGCAGAATCTGCCGCGCGGCATGTGGCGCGCTCTGGCATCATTCCTTAAGGGGTGATCTAAAGTCGTTCAAGGCAACGTATTTTGGCAACGTATCTGCCAGCAGGGGCGCGCCCCCGCAGCACAGCAGAAGATGAGGGGCGTGGATGGGGAAGGGCGGACGGGACCGGCGGACCTCGATGGAAGGTCCGCACGACGCGCTGCGGCCGGGCGCACCGCAGGGCGGCCCCACCCTCGCGCTGGCCGTTGCGGAGCCGGAGACGAACCGGGCGCCGGACGTGGACGAGCCGCTCGTTGCCGCCTTCCCCCCGCGCTCGCGCGACCTGTCCTTCCTGCGGGCGGTGATCGACCGCCGTCTCGGCCTGCTGGTGCCGCCTGCGGCCTCCCACCCGGCGGTGCTCCACGCCGCCATGCGGCACATCCTGCTCTCTCCGGGCAAGCGGCTGCGGCCCCTCCTCACCCTCGCCGCGGCCATCCAGCTCAACGCCTCCGAGCATGCGGTGCTGGATTTCGGCTGCGCGCTGGAGATGATCCACGCCTCCTCGCTGATCGTGGACGACCTGCCCTGCATGGACGACGCCGCCCTGCGGCGCGCCCAGCCCACCACCCATGTGCAGTACGGCGAGGACGTGGCGGTGCTCGCCTCCATTGCCCTGCTGTCGCGCGCCTTCGGGGTCGCGGCGGCGGCACAGGGGGTGAGCGAGCGGGCGCGGCTCGAGGCGGTGGCGATCCTCTCCATGGCGGTGGGCTCGCTGGGCCTGTGCGGCGGCCAGTATGACGACCTGCGCCCCAATCCCGGACGCAGCCTCGCCGCCACCGAGGACGTGAACCGCCGCAAGACCGGCGTGCTGTTCTCGGCGGCGGTGGAGATCGCCGGCCACGTGGCCGGGGCGGACGAGGCCCAGCTCGGCCACCTGAAGGCGCTGGCGGGCCATGTGGGCCGCGCCTACCAGATTCTCGACGACATCCTCGATGCCTCGGCCTCCTCCGCTAGCCTCGGCAAGGACGTGGGCAAGGACGCCCACAAGGCCACCGTCATCGCCTCCCTCGGCGCGCCGCGGGCGCGCAAGCTCCTGTCCGAGCACTTGGCGGGGGCGCTCGCCGCCTCTAAAGACCTGGGGCCCAACACGGAAGGCCAGGAGCCCCTGCGAGATTTCATGACCGCTGCATTCGGCGAACTGATGGGGCCGCTGGCGCCGTGAGCGCCGCCCCCCGACACCACCCCCTGTCTCTTATACACACCTGACGCTGCCGACGACTTAATAGGTGTA
>NZ_JAIVFN010000084.1 GCF_030015065.1 Xanthobacter autotrophicus
GGTCGGGCGGAGGCCCCCCAAAGGCGTCGTCCGGCCCGTTCCCGTTTCCGGCAGGCGAGGTTCGAGAGCCGGGGCGCGTGCTGCGGGAGCGCGCGTTCAGTCCAGCCTGATGCCGAAGCGGTCGGCCTGCCGGCGCACGAAGGCTTCCATGCGCTCGCGCCCGAGCTCGGACAGATGCACCAGGATGCGCCGCCGGTCGCCGACATCCGGCACGCGGGTGACGAGCCCGGCCGCCTCCAGGTCGTCGATGCGGCGCAGGGCGGTGGTTGTCGGAGCGCCGGACGCGATGCACAGGCTGGTGACGGAGATGGGCCGCCGGCTCGCCTCGGCCATGGCGAGATCGAGCATCATCTCCCAGGCGGGATCTGAAAACAGGCCCGACTGGAAGATGGCTTCGCGGTCGGTCCGGGCGGCCACCAGGGCGCGCAGGTAATTGGGCCGCGGGATGTGGCCCGCCGGTGCGGCGCCCGCGGCGGGGGGCTGGTCGGCGGCGGCCTCGTCGTTCACCAGCGCAAAGGCGCGGGTGATGGCGTGGGCCACCTCCTCGGCGGCGAGAGGCTTCTGCAGGAAGTCCACCGCCTGGAGCCGCAGCGCGCCCACTGCGCGATCGAGCGAGGCGTGGCCGGTGATGACGATGGCGGCCATGGGGTGCTTGCGGCGCCGCGCCGAGAGCTTCTGCAACAGCTCGATGCCGTCGATGCGCGGCATCTGGAGGTCGGTCACGATGACCTTGAGATCGTCGTGGCGCTGCACGAGATCAAGGGCCTCGACGGCGGTGCGGGCCGTCAATGAGGCGATGCCCAGCCCCTCCAGCCCCTCCTGCAGCTCGATCAGCACGTCGGGATCGTCATCCACCAGCAAAACGCGAGGGGATTGCTCAATCCGCCCGTCCATCCTCTCCTCCGGCTTCCGACCCCTCAGGCCCCAGGCCCGGTTGCTTCGGGCCAGTCTTCAACAGCCCGGACAACCGGGCAAGCGGAGCATTTTGCCAGGAAGTCTGGCACGATCGCTCCCGCGGTCATTGATGAGCGACAAGTTCTGCACAGCCTTTGGGCCTTTTGTGCTATACGTCGCCAAGCCTCGGGCAGATTTCTTCGCGCGCTCGGTCCAATTTGGAAGGGGTTCGGCTTGACGCTCTGGTCGTCTCATTGTGCAGTGCGGTCACGACCCGGCGCCAGATCTTTCAAACCTGCCGGAACAGCCTTGGTAGGTGGCGCATGGACCGGGTCCTTGTGGTCGATGACGAGCCTGAATATCTCGAGGAGCTGGTCGAGGCGCTCGGCTTCCGCGGCCTGGCCACGGTCTCGGTCGGCCGGGGTGGCGACGCCCTCGACGTGCTCCGGCGCGACCCCGCCATCGGGACCATCCTCACCGACATGCGCATGCCGGATATGGACGGCATGGCGTTGATCAGGGCTGTTCAGGATGCCTTTCCAGGGCGCAAGATCCATTTTCTGGTGATGACCGGCCATGCCGGCCATGCCGACATCGCGCAGGCGCATGCGGCTGGCGTGGTGCGTTGCTTTGCCAAGCCACTGGCCTTCGATGACCTGTGCGAGGTGCTGGCGGAACTGAACGGCGGATAGAATGACGCGGCCTCACTCGCGAAGCGAGGGCTTGCGGGGGCTTCTGGATCCCGTCAACGTGATGCTGGGAAGCCTCGTCTTCCTCGTGGGCGTCATCCCCTTTGTGGCCGCGCTCGTGCTGTACCAGCTGCACAGCCGGGCCGAGCGCGACAAGGCGGAGGCCAGCGCCCAGCGCACCGCGACGCTGCTGATGCGCAGTTTCGAGCAGGCCATCGCGCCCATCGACACGCTGCTGCTGGGCCTCGCCAACTCCTATGATGCCTCCGCCACGCCGGTGCAGCTCCACGAGATGCTGCGGGGCCTGAACCCGCCCCCGGCCGTGCTCCAGGTGAGCATCACCGACAAGGCGGGAGCGCTGATCGCCAGCAGCCTGCCGATGGCGGGCATGGAGCGGAAGGACCTGTCGGGGCGGGACTATATGCGCCCCCACCTCGGCGGGGGACCCGTCCATGCGGATCTCATGATCGGCAAGCCGGTGCTGGGCCTGCTGTCGAAGAAATGGGGGATCCCGCTCTCCCGGTCTCTCGTCGACGCCTCGGGCCAATTTTCCGGCGTGGCGGTGGCATCCTACGCCATCAGTGACTTCATCGACTTCTACAAGCAGCTTCGCACCGAGGACGGCATGCTGATCGCCCTTGTCGGCCGCGATGGCATCGTGCGGGCCCGGGCCGCCCAGGACACCAGCTTCGGCGACGACGTGTCCAGGAGCCCGGCCTTCCAGGCCGCCCTCGCGCACGGTGGGGCGACCTATGAGGGCGTGGGCATCGTCGATGGCATTGCGCGGGTGGGATACACCGTCGCCTCCCGGAAATACCCCATCCTGGTGACGGTTGCCTACTCGGCAGCCTATGTGCAGCAACAATCCAACGAGTTCCGCGCCGGCATCTGGAGCACGGCGCTCGGCCTCTCCGTGGCGCTGCTCATCGTGGTGCTGCTGGGCGGAAGGTACCTCAATCTCCAGAAGCAGCTGAAGGCCAAGGAGGTGCAGGCCCTGGCGCGCCAGCGCGAGGCGAACGTGCTCGACGCCATCAGCCGGGTGCCCGGCGTCGCGGTCATGCATGTGACTGCCGCCGGCGCGAGCGAGGTGGGCACCGCCGCCGATCCCACCCTGTCCCCCCTGCTGCGCCGCTATCTCGCCGGCGACCGCTTCCGCACCCTTGTCCGCGGGCTGAGGGAGCCGCAATTGCGCGACGAGCACCTGTCCGACGGCGCCAGCGAGCTGGAGGTGGAGATGGTGGTGGCGCCGGTCCAGCGCATCGCGCGGGAGTCGCCCCCCGGCGAAGGGCCGGACATGGTGGTCTTCGCCGTGGACCGGACCCAGCGGCGGATGGAGGAGAACAAGCTCTACCAGATGTCCAAGCTCGCCTCCCTCGGCGAGGTGGCGACGGGGCTCGCCCATGAGATCAACCAGCCCCTCGGCGTCATCAGGCTTGCTGCGGCCAACGCGCTGACGGGCATGCGGATGGGGCTGCCGGAGGGGCATCTGGCCTCCAAGCTCGACCGCATCATGCAGCAGACGGCGCGCATGAGCCGCATCATTGATCACATGCGCATCTTCGGCCGGGTGAGCGAGGAGCAGTTCCAGCCCTCGCGGCCGAGCGATGCGGTGGATGGCGCGCTGCAGGTGGTGGGTGCGCATTTCCGCCTGGACGAGATCGAGGTGGAAACGGTGTTTGAAGCCGACCTGCCGGAGGTGCTGTGCCGCCAGGACCAGCTGGAGCAGGTCATCATCAACCTGCTCCAGAACGCCCGCGACGCCATCAACGAGCGCCGGGCCAGGACCGGCGAGCACGTGGCGGGCCACATCGTGGTACGGGTGGAGCAGGCGGACGGGCCCGGCGCGCCGGACGCGGTGATGATCGAGGTTGCCGACAATGGCGGGGGCATTCCGGATAAGGTGGCCGAGCGGATCTTCCAGCCGTTCTTCACCACCAAGCCGCCGGGCAAGGGCACCGGCCTTGGCCTGTCGGTGAGCTTCGGCATCGTCCGCGATCATGGCGGTAGCCTCTCGGTGCGCAATGGGCCCGAGGGCGCCATCTTCACCATCCGGCTGCCGGCGCGTGCTCCGGTGGCGGAGGCCCAGGCCCGCGCCGCGAGCGGCTGAAATCTCTCCGCGCCGCGAGCGGCTGAAATCTCTCCGCGCCGCGAGCGGCTGAAATCTCTCCGCGCCGCGAGCGGCTGAAATCTCTCCGCGCCGCGAGCGGGTAGACTGCCGCGTCACACCTTACCGTCCAGCAGGAAACGCTCCCGATGAAGCCCGCCAATTCCGATCCAGTTTCGCCCGTGGTCCATCTGGGGGATCTCGTCCTTGCCACCGAGCGCCACGGCGCCGCCTTCGAGGCCCACTTTGCCTCGGTGGCCGCGCCGCTCGGAGCCAGGCGGCTCGGGGCCCGCCTGGTGGAACTGCCCGCGGGCAAGAAGGCGTGGCCGTTGCACTGCCACCATGCCAACGACGAGATGTTCGTCATCCTGGGCGGCTCGGGCACCCTGCGTTTCGGCGGCGAAAGCCACGCGGTCAGGGCCGGCGACGTGGCGGTGTGCCCTGCCGGCGGGCCGGAAACCGCCCACCAGCTTGAAGCGGGCGCCGATGGGCTGCGCTACCTCGCGGTCAGCACCATGAACGAGCCGGACGTGATGGAATATCCCGACAGCGGGAAGGTCACCGTCTTCGCCGGTGCCGCGCCCGGCGGCGACAAGGCGAAACGCCGCCTGTCGCTCACCGTGCGCGCCGACAGCGCGGTGGACTACTGGTCCGGCGAAGTCTGACGCGCCCGCCGCTCACTCCGCGGCGGAGCGCATCTCCACGGCGGCGGGGGCGGCGGCGCGGATGCCGAGACGGGCGAACAGCGCCGCATCCTTGTCCCGCTCCGGATTGCCGGTGGTCAGCAGCACGTCGCCGGTGAAGATGGAATTGGCGCCGGCAAGGAAGCACAGGGCCTGCATTTCGTCGCTCATGGCGTGCCGGCCGGCGGAGAGGCGCACGATGCTCCGCGGCATCAGCAGGCGCGCCAGCGCCACGAGGCGCACGAAGGCGATGGGGTCCGGCTTGTCGGCCTTGTCCATCACCGGGGTGCCCTCGATCTCGTTCCACATGTTCAGCGGCACGCTCTCGGGATGGGGATCGAGGGTGGCGAGCACCAGCAGCATGGCGATGCGGTCGTCCACGCTCTCGCCCATGCCGACGATGCCGCCGGTGCACAGGCGGATGCCGCCCGCCCGCACCGAGGCGAGGGTGTCGAGGCGGTCCTCCATGGTCCGGGTGGTGACAATCTCGGGGTAGAAGGCGGGCGAGGTGTCGATGTTGTGATTGTAATAATCGAGGCCGGCGGCGCCGAGGCGGGTCACCTGCTCGGGGGTCAGCATGCCCAGGGTCACGCAGGCCTCGAGGCCCATGGCCTTCACGCCCGAGATCATGGCGCAGACGGCGTCGAGGTCGCGATCCTTGGGGCTGCGCCAGGCGGCGCCCATGCAGAAGCGGGTGGCGCCGCCCTCCTTGGCCTTCTGCGCCTGGGACAGCACCTCCTCCACGCCCATGAGCTTGGTGGCCTTCAGGCCGGTCTCGTGGTGGGCGCTCTGGGAGCAGTAGCCGCAATCCTCCGCGCAACCGCCGGTCTTGATGGAGAGCAGCGTCGCGGTCTCCACGGTGGCGGGGTCGAAATGGCGGCGGTGGACGCTCTGGGCGCGGAACAGCAGCTCGGGAAAGGGCAGGTCGTAGAGCGCCCGGGCTTCGGCCTCGGTCCAGTCGGAGCGCAGCTGGCTCCCCTCCGCCGCGCGGGCGGTTCCGGTCCCGGTGGTCGCGCCGGTGCTCGTGGTCATGCGTTGCTCCTGAGGTTTCCCCGATCTGGCGGCTAGGATTACGCCGCAACGCACATGTGGCGCAATCCTCTCCCGGTCGGTCCGTCAGGCGGCGGACAGGAACGGCACCAGCACGCGGGAGAGCGCGGCAGGCTGCTCCACGCAGGGAATGTGGGAGGCATCCGCGATCACCTCCAGCCGGGCGCCGGGGATGGCTGAGGCCAGCGCCTGCGCGGATGCGGGGGGCGTCGCCGGGTCCTGATCGCCGACGATGACGAGGGTGGGCGCGACGATGGTGGCAGCGGCCGCCCGCAGGTCGGCGTCGCGCACTGCCATGGCGCAGCCGAGATAGCCCTCCAGGGTGGTGCGCGCCACCATGTTGGCATAGCCGCGCATGAGCTGCGGCGCCTTCTCCCGGAAGGGTTCCGTGAACCAGCGGCCCATCACCCCCGGCGCGATGGCGGCGAGGCCGTCGCGGCGGATGCCGGCGATGCGCTCGTCCCACACCGAGGCGGGGCCGATGAGGGCGGCGGTATCGCACAGCACCAGCCGGTCCACGCGGGCTGGGGTGGTCGCCGCCAGGTGCTGGGCCACCATGCCGCCGATGGAGAGGCCGCACACATGGGCCTTCTCGATGCCGAGGGCATCCAGCAGCGCCAGCGCGTCGGCCGCGAGCAGGGCGATGGAATAGCCGCTGCCGTCCGCAGGCAGCGGCGTCGCATCGGTGAGGCCGTGGCCGCGCATGTCGTAGCGCAGCACGCGAAAGGCGGCCGCAAGGTCGGCCATCACCGGGTCCCACACATGGAAGCTGGTGCCCAGCGAATTGGCGAGCAGCAGTACCGGGGCGCCCTCGGGGCCTTCGATGGCGTAGTGGGTGGTGATCTCTCCGGCGGCGATGAAGGGCATCCGGCGGTCTCCGGCTGGAAGGGGCGCCGCGCCGCTCCGGCGGGGCAGATCAGGGATGAGGAAAGCCGCCCGGCCGCCCCGGCGCAAGGGCGCGGCCGTGCGACGCAATGGCGGCCGGGAAGCCCCCGGCCGGCGTAGTCAGCTGGCGCGGATCGCGATGCCGGCGCGCTGGTTCAGCGCGTCGAGGTCCAGCCCCGGCGGCAGCTGGCGCGCCACGAAGCCCTCGGGGGTGATGTCGATGACGCCGTGATCGGTATAGACCCGGGACACGCAGCCGAGGCCGGTGAGAGGGTAGGTGCAGTGCTCCACCAGCTTGGATTCGCCCTTCTTGGTGAGCAGTTCCATCATCACGAACACGTTGCGGGCGCCCACGGCGAGGTCCATGGCACCGCCCACGGCGGGGATGGCGTTGGGGTCGTTGGTGGCCCAGTTGGCGAGGTCGCCGTTCACCGCCACCTGGAAGGCGCCGAGGATGGCGATGTCCAGATGCCCGCCGCGCATCATGGCGAACGACAGGCTGTGGTCGAAGAAGGCGCCGCCTTCGAGCAGCGTCACCGGCTGCTTGCCGGCGTTGATGAGGTCGTAGTCCACCTCGTTGGGCGAGGGCTTGGGGCCCATGCCGAGGATGCCATTCTCGCTGTGGAGGAGGATTTCCTTGTCCTGCGGCAGGAAATCCGCCACCAGCTCCGGCATGCCGATGCCGATATTGACGATGGCGCCGTCCGGGATGTCGGCGGCGATGCGCTGCGCCATCTCGGCGCGCGTCCAGGGCTTGAAGGCGGTGGCGATCTCGCTCATTGGGCGGCTCCCGTGCCGATGGCCACCAGGCGGTCCACGAACACGCCGGGGGTGACGATGTCTTCCGGATCGAGCGCGCCGAGGGGGACGATGTCCTCCACCTGCGCCACCGTGACCTTCGCGGCGGTGGCCATGACCGGCCCGAAATTGCGCGCCGTCTTGCGGTAGGTGAGGTTGCCCCAGCGGTCGCCGCGGCGCGCCTTGATGAGGGCGAAGTCGGCCTTCAGCGGATATTCCAGCACATAGTTGCGCCCGTCGATCTGGCGCGTCTCCTTGCCGGCGGCGATGGGGGTGCCGTAGCCGGTGGGGGTGAAGAAGGCGCCGATGCCGGCGCCGCCGGCGCGGATGCGCTCCACGAGGTTGCCCTGGGGCACCAGTTCCAGCTCCAGCTTGCCCTCGCGATAGAGCTGGTCGAACACGAAGGAATCCGCCTGGCGCGGGAAGGAGCACACCACCTTCCTCACCAGCCCTGCCGCCAGCAAGGCGGCAAGCCCGGTGGTGCCGTTGCCGGCATTGTTGGAGATGATGGTGAGGTCCCTCGGCGCGCGGGCGATCACCGCCTCGATCAGCTCATGGGGCATGCCGGCGCCGCCGAAGCCGCCGACCAGCAGGGTCGCCCCGTCGGGGATGTCGGCGACGCAGCTTCGGGTGTCGGGCCTGGTCTTGTCGATCATGGGCGCGCTCCTCAGATCGCCGACGGGTGGCGCGCCAGCGCCGTCACATTGATGTCCATGAAGGGGAAGAGCGGCAGGGAGGAGAGCAGGGTGTGCAGCTCGTCCACGCTCTCCACGTCGAAGATGGAGACGTTGGAATAGCGCCCGGCCACGCGCCACAGATGCACCCACTTGCCCTGCCGCTGCAGGTCCTGGGCATAGGCCTTCTCCGCGGCCTTGATGGCGTCGGCCTTCTCGGCCGGAAAATCGTGGGGGATCTTCACGGTCATCTCGACATGGAACAGCATGGCGGTGCGCCTTTGTTGATGGGGTAGGGGCGAGGCTCACACCCGCTCGATGATGGTGGCGATGCCCTGGCCGACGCCGATGCACATGGTGCAAAGGGCGTAACGCCCGCCGGTGCGGTGGAGCTGGTAGAGCGCGGTGGTGATGAGCCGCGCTCCCGACATGCCGAGCGGATGGCCAAGCGCGATGGCGCCGCCATTGGGGTTCACATGGGCGGCGTCGTCCGGCAGGCCGAGGTCGGCGAGGACGGCGCAGGCCTGAGCGGCGAACGCCTCGTTCAGCTCGATCACGTCCATGTCCGAGAGCTTCAGCCCGGCCTTTTCCAGCACCTTGCGGGTGGCGGGGGCCGGGCCCATGCCCATGATGCGGGGCGGCACGCCGGCGGTAGCCATGGCGATGACACGCCCGCGCGGGGTGAGGCCGTGCTTGTCCACCCCGGCGCCGGAGGCGAGCAGCAGGGCGGCCGCGCCGTCATTGACGCCGGAGGCGTTGCCGGCGGTCACCGTGCCGTCCGGCCTCACCACGCCCTTGAGGCGGGCGAGGTCTTCAAGCCTGGTGTCGGGGCGCATGTGCTCGTCGCGCTCGAACAGCCTGGGGTCGCCCTTGCGCTGGGGGATGCTCACCGCGACGATCTCGTCGGCGAAGCGCCCGGCGGCCCAGGCCTCGGCGGCGCGGCGCTGGCTTTCCAGCGCGAAGGCGTCCTGCCGGGCGCGGCTGATCTGGAAATCCTCCGCCACGTTCTCGGCGGTCTCGGGCATGGAATCCACGCCGTGCATCGCCTTCATGGCCGGGTTGACGAAGCGCCAGCCGATGGTGGTGTCCTCGATCTTCGCGGCGCGGGAGAAGGCGCTGTCGGCCTTGCCCATGACGAAGGGGGCGCGGCTCATGCTCTCCACGCCGCCGGCGATCATGAGATCCGCTTCGCCCGCCTTGATGGCGCGGGCGGCGGTGCCCACCGCATCCATGCCGGAGCCGCACAGGCGGTTGATGGTGGAGCCGGGCACCGCGATGGGCAGGCCGGAGAGCAGGGCGCCCATGCGGGCCACGTTGCGGTTGTCCTCGCCGGCCTGGTTGGCGCAGCCGAAGATCACGTCCTCCACCTGCGTCGCGTCGAGGCCGGGGCTGCGCGCGGCGAGGGTGCGGATCACGTGGGCCGCCAGATCGTCCGGCCGCACCGAGGAGAGCGCGCCGGCATAGCGCCCGATGGGAGTGCGCACCGCGTCACAGATGAAGGCGTCGGTCATCGTCTCCCCGCATGTTGTGCGTTATACGAACTTAAGTTCGAGAAATTGATACGGGCGGGCGGTGGGGACGTCAAGGGTAATTTGCCTGATACTCCAATGATTGCCCGCTATCCAATGTTCTGCATCGCGAGCGCGGAGGACGTTGGCAGACGATCGGACGGACGATCCCAAGCCCGCAAAGGAGCTGGAATGGTAATTATCTTGTGCGTAATACGAACAAATGCTACATGCGTCCCGGCGGCACCTGCGGAATGGCGCGCCGCATCGGGGGAGGGCGGATGACCAAGGTGCAGGCGAGCGAGGACAAGGACTATGTGCAGTCCCTGGTGCGCGGGCTGGAGGTGATCCGCACCTTCAGCCGCTACAAGCCGCGCATGACCCTGACCGAGGTGGCCCAGCAGACCGGCATGACCCGCGCCGCCGCGCGCCGCTTCCTGCTCACTTTGGTGCGGGAGGAATATGCCGAGACCGACGGCAAGTATTTCGCGCTGCGCCCCAAGGTTCTGGACCTGGGCTTTGCCTATCTTTCCTCCCTGCCCATGTGGGAGGTGGCCCAGCCCGTCATGCGCGACGTGGTGAACGCCTTGCAGGAATCCTGCTCGCTGGCGGTGCTGGACGGCCTCGACATCGTCTATGTGGCGCGGGTGCCCACCGAGCGGGTGATGACCATCGGGCTGTCCATCGGCTCGCGCCTGCCGGCCTATTGCAGCTCCATGGGCCGCACCCTGCTCGCCGGCCTGCCGCCGGCGGAACTGGCGGCCTATTACGACCGGGTGAAGGTCGAGCGGCGCACCGAGCGCACCGTGGCCAACATGGTGGCCCTGAAAGACGCCATCGAGGCCTCGCGCCGGCAGGGCTGGACCCTGGTGGACCAGGAACTGGAAATGGGCCTGCGCTCCATCGCCGTGCCGGTGAGGAACCGCCGCGCGGAGGTGCTGGCCGCGCTCAATGTCAGCACCCACGAGGGGCGCACCTCCATCGAGGCCATGAAGACGCGCTTCCTGCCGGTGCTGCTCGACGCCGCCCAGCGCATCTCCGCCGCGCTGCCGCAATGAAGGGGCGATCGCCTGAGTCCGCCTTCGGATACAGGCCGTATCCCGCCTCCGCTGCCATGTTGATGGTATAGACGTTAGTCTAATATGATGGAAAAGGCTCTGGCCTTGACGGAAGGAACCGCTAGCCTCCCCTGCAACGATTAAAAAATGCAAGGGAGTACGCCTGTGAAGCGGACCATCGCGACCACCCGCGCCTTCAAAGTCACGCGCCTCGGCGCCATTGCCATCGCATCCGCGCTGGCGTTCGCGCCGGCGGCGGCCAAAGCGGAATTCGTCAACATCCTCACCGGCGGCACGTCGGGCGTCTATTATCCGCTCGGGGTCGCCCTCTCGAAGCAGGTGGGCGAGAAGGTGCCCGGCACGCGGCCTTCGGTGCAGGCCACCAAGGCGTCGGTGGAGAACCTGAACCTCATCGAGCAGGGCAAGGGCGAGGTGGCGTTCACCCTCGCCGACAGCCTCGCCGACGGCGCTGCCGGCAAGGAGGAGGCGGGCTTCAAGGCCCCGCTCACCAAGGTGCGGGCGCTGGGCGGCATCTATCCCAACTACATCCAGATCGTCGCCTCGAAGGATTCGGGCATCCGCACCATCGCCGACCTCAAGGGGCGGCGCCTTTCGGTGGGCGCGCCGCGCTCGGGCACCGAGCTGAATGCCCGCGCCATCCTCGGCGCGGCGGGCCTGAAATACGACGACCTGGGCAAGGTGGAATACCTGCCCTTCGCCGAGTCCGTGGAACTGATGAAGAACCGCCAGCTCGACGCCACCCTGCAGTCGTCCGGCCTCGGCGTCGCCTCCATCAAGGACCTCGCCAATTCGGTCGCCATCGTGGTGGTGGAGGTGCCGGCCGCGGTGATCGACAAGATCGGCGCGCCCTACCTCAAGGCCACCATCCCGGCCAACACCTATGAGGGCCAGACCGCCGACGTCGCCACCGCCGCGGTGCCCAACTTCCTCGTCACCCGCGCCAGCATGAAGGATGACGACGTCTACGCCATCACCAAGGCGATCTACGAGAACCTGCCGGAGCTGGCGGCGGCCCATTCCGCCGCCAAGAGCATCAAGCTCGAAAACGCCATGAAGGGCGCGCCCGTGCCGTTCCACCCCGGCGCCGAAAAGTACTTCAAGGAAAAGGGCGTGACGCCCTGAGCCGCTTCCGCCGGATCGCATCGCGATCCGGCGGGTCAAGGCGTCCTTGCTTGGAGCGCCGCCCCACGCCTTGAGGAGCGCCGGATGCGGTCCGGCCCTCTCGACGCGGCGCATTTCCTCCGGGATCGGTTGGAGGCCGGGTTCCATGACATCGTCGCTGCATACCCCCGACACCGTTCCGCCGGTGAGCCACGACATCGCCACGCCCGGCCACGGCGCGCCGGTGGTGGTGGACGATGCCCTGCTCGACCTCACCTGGGGCGCCGGCCTGTGGGGCCGCGCGGTGTTCTGGATCGCGGTGGCGTTCTCCTCGTTCCAGATCGTTACCGCCGCCTGGAGTCCGCTGCCGAGCCAGATCGTGCGCTCGGTGCATGTGGGCTTCCTGCTGCTCGTGGTGTTCGCCATCGCCGGCAACCACAAGGGCGGCGGCGAACGGCTCGCCTTGTGGGGGCTCGGCATCCTGTCCTTCGTGGTGGGCCTCTATCACTGGGTGTTCTATGCGGACCTGATCCAGCGCGCGGGCGATCCCTCCACCCTCGACATCGTGGTGGGCACGCTGGCGGTCGCGCTGGTGTTCGAGGGCTCGCGCCGGCTGATGGGCGCAGCGCTGCCGATCATGTGCGGGATGTTCATCCTCTACGGCCTGTTCGGCGAATACCTGCCGGCGCCGCTGGACCACCGCCCTTTCGACTATGTGCAGGTGGTGGACCAGATGTTCCTCGGCACCGAGGGCATTTACGGCACCCCGACCTATGTGTCCTCCTCCTTCATCTTCCTGTTCATCCTGTTCGGCGCGTTTCTCGAGCGTGCGGGGATGATCCAGCTATTCAACGACCTCGCCATGGGCACGGTGGGCCATGCCAAGGGCGGACCGGCCAAGGTGTCGGTGATCTCCTCGGCGCTCATGGGCACCATCAACGGCTCGGGCGTCGCCAACGTGGTCACCACCGGCGCCTTCACCATCCCCCTGATGAAGAGTTTCGGCTACAGGCCGGCTTTCGCCGGCGCGGTGGAGGCCACCGCCTCCATGGGCGGGCAGATCATGCCGCCGGTGATGGGCGCCGTGGCCTTCATCATGGCCGAGACCATCGACGTGCCTTACGCTTCCATTGCCACCGCGGCGGTGATCCCGGCCTTCCTCTATTTCTTCACCGTGTTCATCATGGTGCATCTGGAGGCGGGAAAACACGGCCTGTCCGGCCTGCCGAAGAGCCAGTGTCCGGATGCCCTGGGCGCGCTGCGGAACCGCTGGTACCTGCTGTTGCCGCTGGCGGCGCTGGTGTGGCTGCTGTTCTCCGGCTACACGCCGCTGTTCGCTGGCACGGTGGGCCTCGCCCTCACCGCGCTGATCGTGCTCGGCACGCCGGTGGCGCGGCTCATCGGTCCCTACGGCCTGCGCGTGGTGTTCTGGATCGCGCTCGGCCTGGCGGCCGGAAGCTTCATCGAATACGGCATCAACGGCGTCGCCGTAGTGGTGCTCGCCCTCATCCTCCTCCTGCTGTTTGTGAAGGGCGGCCGCGCGACGCTGCGCATCAGCCTGGAGAGCATGGCGGACGGCGCCCGCAACGCGCTGCCCGTTGGTATTGCCTGCGCGCTGGTGGGCACCATGATCGGCGTGTTCACGCTGACGGGCGTCGCCACCACCTTCGCCACCTTCGTGGTGGAGGTGGGCAAGAGCTCCCTGTTCCTGTCGCTCGTGCTGACCATGATCGCCTGTCTCATCCTGGGCATGGGGCTGCCCACCATCCCCAACTACATCATCACCGCCTCCATCGCCGGGCCGGCGCTGCTGGCGCTCGGGGTGCCGCTCATCGTCTCGCACATGTTCGTCTTCTATTTCGGCATCATGGCGGACCTCACCCCGCCGGTGGCGCTGGCGGCCTTCGCCGCCGCCCCCATCGCCGGCGCCTCGGGCCAGACCATCGGCTGGATCGCCACCCGCATCGCGCTCGCCGGCTATGTGGTGCCGTTCATGGCGGTCTATTCGCCGGCCCTGATGCTGCAGGACGGCGACCCCATGGCCGGTGCCATCGGCTTCTGGCCGGCCGTGGCCTATGTGGTCCTGAAAGCGGTCATCGCCATCATCCTGTGGGCGGGCACCGCCACCGGCTATCTGCTCGGGCCGCTCAACGTGCTGGAGCGCATCCTGGCGTTTATGGCGGCGGCGCTGCTCATCATGGCCCTGCCCCTGACCGACGAGGCCGGCTTTGCCATGGCGGTCGGCTTCCTCGCCTGGCACTACAGGTGCACGCGCAAGCCCCTTTCCGGACAGGGGTGACGGGTGCCGGTCGCCTGCCTGGTCGCGGGGGCATACGTGGCGCGGCTCGCCGTGGTCTTCACCCTCGCCTGGACCCATTCGGTGCAGAAGAGCGAGTGGCAGGAGGATTGGCGCGCCACGCCCGACGGGCTGGTGCTGGACGAGGTGCGGGTGGAGGGCTCCGGCGCCGGCATGGAGCCGCCCGAGGGCGCGGTGCGGGAGGGCCGCTTCTACGTGGCCCATCCCGGCCTTCCGCCGCAGCGCGAGGTGCTGCTGCGCCGCTCCGGCGCCACCGCCGACTGGCGGGTGTGCACGGAAGGAGGCTGCCGGCCCATGGGCGCGCTGCTGCCTTCCGACCTGCCGCCCGTCGACGCCGATCCGGTGCGCCTGACCCTGTGTGACTGAGCCGCCCCGGTCCGGCGGCTCAGGGGGCCGGGCTGCCGTGGAGCTGGAACAGGGCGTTCACCTTCGCCTCGATCTGTGGGGTGATGACCACGTCGAGGGTGGCGAGGGTCTCTTCCAGCTGCGCCATGGAGGTGGCGCCGATGATGTTGGAGGTCACGAACGGCCGGCTGGTGACCCACGCCTGCGCCAGCTGCACCGCAGTGAGGCCAAGGTCGGCCGCGAGCGCCATATAGGCCTTGATGGCCGCGTCCACGCCGGGCTTCTGGTAGCGCTGGCCACGGTCGAACAGGGTGGTGCGGGCGCCGGCTGGGCGCGCGCCGTCCAGATACTTGCCGGTGAGATAGCCCTGTGCCAGGGGCGAATAGGCGAGCAGGCCCACATCCTCCCGCGCGGCGAACTCGGCGAGGCCCACCTCGTACTCCCGGTTGATGAGATTGTACGCGTTCTGCACCGAGGCGACGCGCGGCCCGCCGCCGGTTTCCGCTGCGCGCAGGAAGCGGTGGACGCCCCATGGCGTCTCGTTGGACAGGCCGACATGGCGCACCTTGCCGGCGGTCACCAGATCGGCGAGGGCGCCCAGCGTCTCCTCGATGGGCACTTCCGGCCCGTCTCCGGTGGTGGGTGGGCCGCCCGCCGACGGCTGGCCGAACAGGGGCACGGCGCGATCCGGCCAGTGGAGCTGGTAGAGGTCCACATAGTCGGTCTGGAGCCGCTTCAGCGAGCCGTCGATGGCGTAGGCGATGTTCTTCGCGTCGAGCCGGGTCCTGGCGCCGCCTTCGCGCAGCCAGGTGTTGTCGGTGCGGCCGGAGACCTTGGTGGCGAGGATCACCTTGTCGCGCCCGCCGCGCGACTTCAGCCAGGTGCCGATGATGCGTTCCGTGGAGCCCTGCGTCTCCGGCCGGGGCGGAATGGAATACATCTCGGCGGTGTCGATCAAATTGATGCCCACGTCGCGTGCGCGGTCGAGCTGGGCATGGCCCTCGGCTTCGGTGTTCTGCTGGCCGAAGGTCATGGTGCCGAGCGAGATGGACGACACCGAAAGGCCGGTGCGCCCGAGGGGGCGGTATTCGAGCATGAAGGGCAATGCTCCGGGGACGGGCAAAGGAAGGGGAGGGGGAGGAAAGACCCAGGGGCGGGCATCCGTCAACGGCAGGAAGGATACAGGCGGCCGCACCAGCCGGCGGATCCGCGGGTGTTTATAAATCAACTTAAACTATCGAATAAATCAAAAAATAATTGACGGGGCGCCGGACGCGCCTATCGTGGAAAGCGAAGACGCGCCGCGATGGAGGTTCCGATGAGCTGCGCCCGCTGTTCGCTCTGACGTTCCGCCGCGCTGGCCCCGCCTGTCCGGGTCATGTGCCGTCGGCGGTTTCCCGCGTGCCCGCGCCGCTCGCCGGCAGGTGCGCCGAGAGCCGGTTTCCGTTCTGCCCCGTCACCCGCCGCACGCGATCCCGAAGGGGAGCCGCGAGGCGAGAACGTGATCCCGTGCGGGATCACGAGGAGAGTATCCATGGCCCATCTTGAGACCCCGCCCGGCCGGCAGCTTGTCCTCAACCTGTTCATCTATCCCGGCGGCCATCACGAGGCCGGCTGGCGCTATCCGGGCGCGAGTCCCGAGCGGCTTCTCGACATCAGCTTCTACCAGGACCTCGCCCGCTCGGCGGAGGCGGCGAAGTTCGACGCGGTGTTCTTCGCCGACGGGCCGGCCCAGGTGGACAACATCCGCTATGCCTCGCGCTTCCGCCTCGAGCCTTTGACCTGGCTGTCCGCCATCGCGGCCGCGACCACCCATATCGGCCTCATCGGCACCGCCTCCACCACCTATTACGAGCCCTACAATCTCGCCCGGCTTTACGCTTCCCTCGATCACCTCTCCGGCGGACGCGCGGGCTGGAACATCGTCACCACGGCGGTGCCGCAGGCCAGCGGCAATTTCGGCCTTGCCGAGACCCCGAGCCACGCCGAGCGCTACGCCCGCGCCGCCGAGTTCCTGGACGTGGTGACCAAGCTCTGGGACAGCTGGGAGGACGACGCCCTCATCGCCGATCCCGTCTCCGGCGTGTTCGCGGACGATGCCAGGATCCATCCCATCGAGCATGTGGGCCGGCACTTCCGGGTGAAGGGCGCGCTCAACACCCCGCGCAGTCCGCAGGGCCGCCCGGTCTATGTGCAGGCCGGCTCCTCCGACGACGGCCGCTCCTTCGCCGCGCGCTATGCGGAGGCCATCTTCACCGCCCACCAGACGGTGGAGAGTGCGCAGGCCTTCTATGCCGACATCAAGAAGCAGGCGCAGAGCCTCGGCCGCAATCCGGACCATGTGAAGATCCTGCCCGGCATCAGCCCCTATATCGGCTCCACCGAGGCCGAGGCGAAGCGGCTGTATGACGAGGTCAACGACCTGATCCAGCCGGCCTATTCCATCACCCAGCTGAAGCAGATCACCGGCGTGGACTTCACCGGCCATCCGCTGGACGCGGTGGTGTCGCTGGACGCCTTCGCCGATGCCGGCCCCGCCCGCACCGTGGCGAGCCGCTTCCAGCTGGTGGTGGATATCGTCAAGCGCGAGAAGCCGACCTTGCGCCAGCTCATCGACCGGCTCGCCGGGGCGCGCGGCCATTATGTGGTGGTGGGCACGCCGGAGCAGATCGCCGACGAGATCCAGCTCTGGTTCGAGAGCGGCGCCGCGGATGGCTTCAACGTGATGCCGCCCTGGTTCCGCGGCGGCTTCGACCTCTTCACCTCCCAGGTGGTGCCGATCCTGCGCAAGCGCGGCCTGTTCCGCAGCGAATACACCGGCCGGACCCTGCGCGAGCACTACGGCCTGCCGCGCCCCGAAAGCCTTTACGCCAGCGAGGCCCGCGCCACGGCGTGAGCCGCCGGCGTGCCTGACCTTTCCCCTCACTTGCCGCGCCGGCCCCGCCGGCCCCCATACGGACCGACCCATGACCGCTCTTTCCCGTTCCCGCTTCCTCGCTTTGGCCTTTTCCGGGCTGGCCCTGCTCTCCCTCGGCACCGGTGCGCAAGCCCAGGCGCCCGCACCGGAGAAGCCGCTGAAGGTGGGCGTCTCTGCAGGCCCTTACGGCGACATCCTGCGCGAGGTCGCGCGTCTCGCCGACAAGGAGGGGCTGAAGGCGGAGATCATCGAGTTCAGCGACTGGAACCAGCCCAACGCGGCGCTGCAGGCCGGCGACATCGACCTCAACAATTTCCAGAACCGGCCGTATCTGGCCAACCAGATCAAGACCCGCAACTACCAGATCGTCGCCCTGGACGAATCCATCCTGGTGCCCGCCGGCATCTATTCCAAGAAATACACCAGCGCCGCCGACATTCCCGCCGGCGCCAAGATCGCCATTCCCAACGACCCCACCAATGGCGGGCGCGCCTTGCTGCTGTTCCAGAGGGCGGGGCTCATCACGCTCAAGCCGGGCACGGGCCTCTATGCCAGCGTGCTTGACGTGGCGGAGAACCCCAAGAAGCTGCAGATCGTCGAGATCGACGCCGCCCAACTGCCGCGCTCGCTGGACGATGTGGCGGCCGCCTTCGTCTCCTCCAACTACGCCTATCTCGCCGGGCTCGATCTCAACAAGGCGCTGGTGGCCGAGACCACCGTGGAGGAGGCCAAGCCCTACTTCACCCTCGTCTTCGCCGCGCGGGAGGATCGCAAGGATGATCCGAGGATCCGCAAGTTCATCGAGGTCTACCGCTCGCAGCCGGTGAAGGACTTCACCCTCGCCAAGTTCAAGGGAAGCATCCTGCCCGCGTGGTGAGGCGAGCCCGCGCCGAAAGGCGCTGGCTCCAAGAGCCCGTTTGGAAACTCGAAAGGGCATCACCGCGATCACGCCAGTCATGCCCGGCCTTGTGCCGGGCATCCACGCCGAGCCGCTTGGGACAGCGTACGAAAATCGTTCCCAGCCTTCCCGCGTGGATGGCCGGGTCAAGCCCGGCCATGACGATGATAAAGCGCCTGCGAGGGCTGCAAGCGTCCAACCGGTCGAACTTTCAAACACTTTCCGAGGCACGCGCACCATCCCGGCAGCACAGCCGCCACAGGACCTTTGACATGACCCGCCCTTCCGTCGTGACCTTCCCCGCCGGACGCCCGGCCGAGAGCCCGGCGCACCGCTTCGACGCCTTCGCCGCCGCCGAGCGGGTGGCTCAGGCGCTGCTGCCCGACGCGGCCGAGCGCGACCGCCTCGGCGCCTCGCCCCGCAAGGAGCTGGAGCTGCTGCGCGGCTCCGACCTCTTGCCCCTGCTCAATCCGCAGGAGCACGGCGGGGGCGGCGGCAGCTTCACCGACGCGCTTCTGGCGGTGCGGGTGATCGGGCGGGCGGATGCCTCCATCGCCCAGCTGCTCGCCTATCATTATCTCCACCTCACCAACGCCCTGTGGCGGGCCGCGCCGGAGCAGAGCGCGGCGCTGTCGCGGGCCTCGGTGGCCGGCAACTGGTTCTGGGGCGGGGCTTCCAACCCGCGCGATCCGGAATCCCGGCTCACGGCGGTGGCGGACGGCTTCCGCCTCACCGGCCGCAAGACCTTCGCCTCCAACGCGGCGCTGGCCGACCGCATCACCCTGCGCGCCCAGCTGGGCGACGGCTTCGCGGTGCTGGTCGTTCCCGGCGACCGGGAGGGGGTGACCCACGGCAATGACTGGGATGCCTTCGGCCAGCGCCTGTCGGAGAGCGGCACCATCACCTTCGCCGACGTGCGCGTGGACCGGGACGAGGTGCTGGGCGATCCCGCCGCCGCGCCGCCGCCGCGCACCAGCCTGGTGGTGCCGTTCCACCAGCTTCTCATCGTCAATTTCTACCTCGGCACGGCCGAGGGCGCGCTCGCCGAGGCGAACCGCTACATCCGCACCGTTTCGCGGCCGTGGCAGGCCTCGAACGTGGAGAAAGCGAGCCTCGACCCCTACATCCTCGAGCATTACGGCCTGCTCGACGTGGAGCTGCGCGCCTCCCTTGCGCTGGCCGACCTGGCCGCCGAGCGCTTCGAGGCGGCGGTGGCGCGGGGCAACGACATCACCCCTGATGAGCGCAACGTGGCCGCCGGGGCCATCTACGCCGCCAAGGTGCATTCCAGCCGTACCGCGCTGGAGATCACCTCGAAGATCTTCGAGCTGATGGGCGCGCGGGCCACCGCCGGGCACCACGGCTACGATCGTTACTGGCGCAACATCCGCACCCACACCCTGCACGACCCCGTGGTCTACAAGGCGCGCGAGGTGGGCAATTACGCGCTCAACGGCGTCATCACCCCGACCCCGCTCTACAGCTGACGCGCAGGAGACCCCCATGAGCCGCAAGCGGGAACTGCGCTTCAACGCCTTCAACATGGCCGCCCCCGGCCACACCTGGGCCGGCCTGTGGGCCCACCCGCGCGACAAGGCCATCGCCTACAACAGCCTCGATTACTGGATCGAGCTGGCGCAGACCGCCGAGCGCGGCCTCTTCGACGGCATCTTCATCGCCGACGTGTTCGGCATCTATGATGTCTATGGCGGGACGCCGGACGCGGCCCTGCTCTCGGCTGCGCAGACGCCCCACATCGACCCGACTTTGGTGGTGCCGGTGATGGCGCAGGCGACGAAGCACATCGGCTTCGGCGTCACCGCCAACCTCATCTACGAGCACCCCTACCAGTTCGCCCGCCGCTTCTCGACCCTCGACCACCTCACCGGCGGCCGCGTGGGCTGGAACATCGTCACCGGATATCTCGACAGCGGCGCCAAGGGCATGGGCCATGTGGCCAACCGCGCCCACGATGCCCGCTACGAGGCGGCGGAGGACTTCCTCGCCGCCGTCTACAAATTGTGGGAATCGAGCTGGGAAGACGGCGCGGTGCACCGCGACCGCTCCGCGCGGGTGTTCACCGATCCGGCCAAGGTGCACCGTATCCGCCACGACGGGCCTTACTATCAGGTGGACGGCATCCACCTTGCCGAGCCCTCGCCCCAGCGCACGCCGGTGCTCTACCAGGCCGGCGCTTCCGACCGCGGGCGGCTGTTCGCGGCGAAGCATTCCGAGGGCATCTTCCTCAACGGCCAGACCCGGCCCATCCTTGCCGAATCCGTGCGCGCGATCCGGCAGGCGGCGCAGTCCTTCGGCCGCGATCCCTATGACATCCGCATGTTTCCCGGTGCCACCGTGATCGTCGCGCCCACGCGCGCCGAGGCCCTCGATCGTCTTGCCGACTATGCGCAATATGTGCACACCGCCGGCCAGCTGGCCCTGCTCTCCGGCTGGACCGGGGTGGACCTCTCCAAGGTCGATCCGGACGACGCCATCTCCTATGTGAAGAGCAACGCCATCCAGTCCACGCTGGAAAACCTCACTTTGCGCTCTGCCTCCCCGCTGAAGGTGAAGGACCTCGCCACTCTCTCGGCCATCGGCGCCCGCGCGCCCTTCATCGTGGGCGCGCCCAGCGAGGTGGCGGACGAGATCCTGTCCTGGGTGGAGGACACGGACATCGACGGCTTCAACCTCAACCGCCTCGTGTCCCACGAGACCCTTGCGGCCTTCGTGGACCTGGTGGTGCCCGAGCTTCAGGACCGTGGCGTCTACAAGACCGCCTACGCCGAAGGCCCCCTGCGCCAGAAGCTGTTCCCCGGCCGTGGCCCCACCCTTCCCG
>NZ_JAIVFN010000085.1 GCF_030015065.1 Xanthobacter autotrophicus
CTGCAGTCTCGTGGGCTCGGAGATGTGTATAGGAGACAGGGCACACCATGAAGCTGCTCAACAATTTCCTGTCGCTGGGCTACGGCGCCATCTATGCCGAGGCGCTGGCACTGGCCGCCAAGGCGGGGGTGACGCCACAGGTGTTCGACGCCGTGATCCGCGGCGGGCGCATGGATTGCGGCTTCTACCGCACCTTCATGGGCTATGCGCTGGACGGCGACGTGAACGCGCACCGCTTCACCATCACCAACGCCCACAAGGACATGCGCTATGTGACCAACCTCGCCACCAACACCGGCGCGGCGGCCTTCATCAGCGCCACGGTGAAGAACCTCTACGCCACCGCCGAGGGGCTGGGCAACGGCGAGAAGAACGTGCCGCTGCTGGTGGATGTGGTGGGGCAGATGAACGGGGTGCGCAAAAGCTAAAGCGTTTTCAAGCGAAGTGGAGACCGGTTCGCGTGAAGAAAACCCGTCAACGCCATAAACCAAGAGCGATGGCCGTGAGCCGAGGCGAACGGAAAGCGCTCTGATCCAGCCCCGGAGCACGTGACGATCCGGCATGATGTGGTCGGTACGTGCTCCGGCGGGCTGTGTGGGCAATGTGTCGGAGCGCGGCTCAGGCCGCGTTCTTGATCGCCAGTCCGTCCTCGTAGGACACTTCCTTGTAGTCCGAAGGCGACGAATATTTCAGGCCAACATCGGCGAGGGCATCGAGCTTGGCCGCAGTGTCGTACTTCTTGAGCTTGACCTTATCCACGTAGAACGTGTCGATCAGCTCATTATAGACCGAGGTGCCATCGATGAAGATCGCGAAGATCTTCACATCGCCGAACTGGATCGACAGGCGATTGCCCTGCGGCAGGTCCGCGATATAGATGAGATACCTGCCGTCGGCGTTGAAGGCCGCGCCGAAGGTCTCGACCAGCTTGGGCAGGGTTTCAAATTCGGCGATGGAGCCGGCCAGAAAGCCGATGGCCGGCTGGCCGGCTTCAGAAACGGCGAAGACCTCCTTCAGGAGGGTCTCGGGGCCGTCATAGGAGATTTCGCCGCGAAAGCCGAAGCGGCCAGCCACGTGGGTGTCGGCGTTCAGGCTGGGCTTCAGCAGCCGGCCCTCGGTTTCAAGCTTGGCAAACGGCGTTTCTGCAATGGCAGTCATAAGGGATGGTCCTTTGTGGAGGTCGAGTGTGGAGGTCGTGGTGGGCTTGGCTTCGGTGCCGTCGCCCGCATCGGCAGTCGTTGCCGCGCGAGCCGCACCGTCGCGGTCTGCCGCGCCCTCTTGCGGGCGCGACCTCTGGTCGGCGGACCGTGCGGCCCGCGTCAATCGCCCGTGATCAGGACCTCGGGGACCTCGTTGGGGTCCTCAATGTCTAGTCCGTCTTCTTCCGCCAGCTCGACATCCACCAGGCACACATCGCCGTCGTCGATGACGAGCTTGATCGGCGTCAGCGCCTTGCCCTGGCAGGGGCCGATGAAGCACTGGCCGGTGTCGGGATCGAACTTGGCCCCGTGCCGTCCGCAGGTGAGGAAGTTGCCCTCCCGGTCGAAGAACTCCCCCGGCACCACGTCCAGGCGCGTGCCCTCGTGCGGGCAGGCATTCTCGAAGCCGTAGAACGTGTTGGACCTGCGCGTGATGAGGATGGGCCACCTCTTGCTGGCGCCGGTCTCGTCCAGCCGGGCGAGCACGAAGCCGCGCGCGTCGCCGTCATCGACCTCATAGGTGGCACATACGGCGAAAAGCTCACTCATGGGATCGCGCCTTCCCCCGGACATGCAGGATGCTTCCCGTGGCGGGAAGCCGACATGGACCAGCTACAAGCAAGATCGGCGCCACGGGGGATTGTCGGGTTTCGGGGGAAATGCGGGAAAGCTCCGCCGCCGCGGCCGAGAAGCCCGGCGAACCCGCCTCCCCTTCACCCCGCCTTAACCCCTGCCGGCCACACTCCTGCCTGTTCGTAAGCGTTGCGTAGGGTTGCGTCATGCGTAGTGTGGCCAAGGGGGCAGCCGGACGGACGGCGCGCCGGTTGGGCGTTTGTCCGGAGTATGCCGAGCCTGCCCCCTTGGCGGCCCCCCGGGCCGCGAATGCGGCCGGTATGGAACCACGCGCCGCGAACGCGGCCGGTACGGCCCCCCTGGCCGTCGAGCCGGTGCTTTCGGCACCCCGTGCCGCGCGCGCCGTATCTTCGGCGAAGCGGGCGCGGGAGGCGGCCGGCGGCGCGCCGGGAAACCTTCCCCTCGACCAGATCCTCCTCGGCGACAGCATCCAGGAGATGGCGGCCCTGCCGGCGAACTGCGTCGATCTCGTGTTCGCCGATCCGCCCTACAATCTCCAGCTCGGCGGCGAACTGAAGCGGCCCGACGAGAGCCTGGTCGATGCCGTGGACGACGACTGGGACCGGTTCGACAGCTTCGCCGCCTATGATGCCTTCACCCGCGCCTGGCTCTTGGCCGCGCGGCGGGCGCTGAAGCCCAACGGCACGCTGTTCGTCATCGGCTCCTACCACAACATCTTCCGCGTCGGCGCCATGATGCAGGATCTGGGCTTCTGGATCCTCAACGACATCGTGTGGCGCAAGGCCAATCCCATGCCCAACTTCCGGGGCCGGCGCTTCACCAATGCCCACGAGACCCTGATCTGGGCCGCCCGCAGCGCGGATGCCAAATACACCTTCAATTACGAAGCCCTGAAGGCCGGCAACGAAGACGTGCAGGTGCGCTCGGACTGGCTGTTCCCCCTGTGCACCGGCCAGGAGCGGCTGAAGGACGGGGCCGGGCGCAAGCTCCATCCGACCCAGAAGCCCGAGGCCCTGCTCGCCCGCATCCTGCTCTCGGCGACGAAGCCCGGCGACGTGGTGCTCGACCCCTTCTTCGGCTCCGGCACCACCGGCGCGGTGGCGAAGCGCCTGCGCCGCTCCTTCATCGGCATCGAGCGGGAAGAGGCCTATGCGGAGGCTGCCCGCGCCCGCATCGCGGCCGTCGAGCCCCTGCCGGAAGACGCCCTTATCGCCCCGCCCAGCGCACGGGAAGCGCCGCGCGTCGCCTTCTCGGTGCTGGTGGAGCGCGGCCTGGTGATGCCCGGCGCCGAGCTCACCGACGCCAAGGGCCGCTTCCGCGCCGTGGTGCGGGCGGACGGCACCCTTTCGCTGGCCGGCGGCCAGAATGTGGGCTCCATCCACCGCGTCGGCGCGCTGGCGCAGGGGGCGGAAGCCTGCAACGGCTGGACCTTCTGGCACGTGGAGGAAGAAGGCCGCCGCCACCCCATCGACGTGCTGCGCGCCCGCCTGCGCGCCGAGATGGGCATCGCCGCGGAATAGGCGCAGCGGGGGAGCACCGGCGCGGGCCGACGCTCCCAGACACGTGCCGTCATGCCCAGCCCCTGTCGTGAGGGAGGGGGGGACATGGCCCCTATCCGATCCCTCCGTGCGCCAGCACCTTGCGCATCACCGAGGGCAATGCCTCACGGCCGAACGCCTCCGGCCGCACCCAGCGGTGACCGTCCGGCGCGGGCGTCGAAGCCGGCAGGTCCGCCCACCGCACGGCGAGCGTCAGCGCGAAATGGGTGAAGACGTGCTCCACCACCCCCGGCAACGGCCGCCAGCGGGCGGAAAGCGGGGCATGGTCCTCCGGCCGGGCAGGTACCTTGGCGCCCGCGCGCGTGTCCCAGGGCGTCGAAGGTACCTCCGTCATCTTGGCCAGAAGGCCCTTGTCGGGCCGGGTGCGCAGCAGCACCGCCCCATCCACCCGCACGGCGAGGAAGGCGGTGCCCTCGCGCCTCGGCTTCTCGCCCTTGGGCGCCTTCACCGGATAGCTGGCGGCATCGCCCTGAGCGCGCGCCACGCACGGCTCCATCCAGGGGCAGAGCGAACAGGCGGGGGATTTCGGCGTGCAGATGGTGGCGCCGAGATCCATCATGGCCTGGGCGAAATCCCCCGGCCGCTGCGCGGGTGTCAAAGCGGCGGCGCGGGCCTTGATGGTCCCTTTCGCCCCCGGCAGAGGCTCCGCGATGGCATGAAGGCGGGAGATGACGCGCTCGATATTGCCGTCTACCGGGCTCGCCGGCCGGTCGAAGGCGATGGCGGCAATGGCGGCGGCGGTATAGGGCCCGATGCCGGGCAAAGCGAGCAGGGCCTCCTCGTCCTTCGGGAAGCGCCCGCCGTGGCGCGCCACCACCGCCTTGGCACAGGCGTGGAGATTGCGGGCGCGGGCGTAATAGCCAAGCCCCGCCCAGGCGGACAGCACCTCCTCCAGCGGCGCGGCGGCAAGATGCGACACGCTGGGCCAGCGGGCCAGGAAGGCACCGAAATAAGGCCCCACCGCCTTCACCGTGGTCTGCTGGAGCATGATCTCCGAGAGGAACACATGGTAGGGATCGGCGCGGCGCCCCGGCTCCGCCCGCCAGGGCAGGCGGCGGCGGTGGCGGTCGTACCAGTCGAGCAGCGCGGCCGGATCGGGTTCGCCGGGACGGGGCGCAGCCTTCGGGGCGGCAGGTGAGCCGACTCGTGCGCCGGTACGTGCGCGGGCTCTTGCGGCAGCTCTTGCGGCGGGAGAGGATGTCATGCGGCCAAGGTGGCCGCGTCGGCGCCGCAGGACAAGAGCCGCTTCATCCCTCCCCCTCTCCAGCCGAGCCCCGAGCCGCCCGTGTCGAATCCGTCCCCGCCGTTCCGCCGCCCTTCCGGCCCGAGGCCGCTGGCCGACTTCGTCGCGCCGGGCATCGCCGACCTGTGCGGCAAGGCGGGCTTCTCGGTGGTGGAGGTGGTGACCCACTGGGACGAGATCGTGGGTCCGGACCTCGCCCCCCGCTGCGCGCCCGTGCGCCTGCAATGGCCGAAGGAGGACGGCGCCGCCGCCACCCTCATCGTGCGGGTGGAGGGCGCCTATGCCATCGAGCTGCAATATGCCGCGGGCGTGGTGGTGGAGCGCATCAACGCCTATTTCGGCTGGCGCTGCGTCGGCCGGCTCGCCTTGCGCCAGGGTCCGGTGCCCCAGCGCCATGCCCGCCCGCCCCTGCCGCCGAAGCCCGAGCCGTCGAGCATCGCCGCCGTGCGCCGCGAGATCGGCACGTTCGAGGACGAGGAACTCGCCGCATCGCTGGCAAAGCTCGGCGCGCTGGTGCGGCGCGAGCGCGGGCGCGGCAGCGCCTGAAGTCCCGTCACGGACCGGGGCGCGGCTGAACAAGCTGTGATCCGCGCACGGTTTGCCGCCATATGGCCGACATGTTAGAGCGCCATGGATCAAGGACCGGGGCGCCCTGCCCCTGGCTGCCTCAACCGTTCGTCAAGTCAGCGGATTCGGCGATGTGGCGCATCCGGACCCCGCCTGTGCGGGACCCGCCGGATCCGACGCCGGACCTTTCGGAGATGTCCATGATTCTCGATCGCCGCCGTTTCCTGGCCAGAGCCGGCCTTGCCGCCCTCGCCGCCGGCCTCGGCCTGCCCTTCTCCCTCGAGCCGGCCGCCGCGCAGACGGTGGACCAGGCCAAGCTCATGGCCCCGGCCGCGAGCCCGCTTGCGGAGAAGGCGGTGGGCAGCGCGACGGCGCCGGTGACGGTGGTGGAATACGCCTCCATGACGTGCAGCCACTGTGCCGCCTTCCACACCACCACCTTCCCCGAGCTGAAGACGAAGTATATCGACACCGGCAAGGTGCGCTTCGTCTTCCGCGAGTTCCCGTTCGAGCCGGTGGCCACCGCGGCGTTCATGCTGGCGCGCTGCATGCCGGAGGACAAATACTTCCCCATGGTCTCGACCCTGTTCGAGACGCAGAAGACCTGGGCCTACAGCAACGATCCGGCCGCGGGCCTGCTCACGGTGGCCAAGCAGGCGGGCATGAGCCAGGCCGATTTCGAGAAGTGCCTCACCGACCAGACCCTCGGCGAGAAGGTGCAGGAAAGCGCCCTCTACGCCAACAAGGAGCTGGGCGTGAACGCGACCCCCACCTTCTTCATCAACGGCAAGAAGGTCTCCGGCGCCCTCGGCATCGCCGAGTGGGACAAGGAACTGGCGCCCCTGCTCGCCGGCAAGTAAAGCGGCCGACCTGACGCGCGAAACGGTCGGCTGCCGTCGCGGGCGGCATCCGGCCTGCCTTTGTTGAAACACCTTCACGCCCCGGCTAGTCCGGGGCATCCAAGGCTGCGCCGTGGCGCGGCGGGACATCGAAGCGCCGACCACACCGCGCCGTGGATCGCCGGACGGGCCGGGCGTCTTCAAGCACCAATCGGGCCGGCGCCGACGCCGGAGCGGCTCCCTCGCCTCTCACGCCGCCTTCAGCTTCTTCTCCACATAGCGGCTTTCCTGGGTGCGCCCGCCATAACCGTAGGCGTCGGCCTTCACCTCGCGCACCAGGATGTAGCTCTCCGGGTCGAGATGCGGCAGCAAGCGGCCCATGGCGGCGAACACGGCTTCCAGATAGGCCGCCTTCTCATCCTTGGTGTTGGTGCCGTCCACGACGAGGATATCGAGCACGAACGACGACGCCCGCTTCGCCGCCAGCGACGCGCCGCCCACGAACCACTGCTCCTGCGGCACGAAGGAGATGGCCACGGCCGTCACCTTCGGGTCCTTGCGCAGGATGCGGGCGGTCAGATCGGAAAGGGTGGCAGCCACCTCGGCGGCAAGGGCGGCGTTCGGCGCGCCGGACAGCTTCACATCGAGAATGGGCATGGCGTCCTCCATGGGTTCGGATGCCGACAACCTACGCCCGGACTTTTCATGAGAAAATTTGAATTATAAAATCCGGGAAATCGGCTAAGCTCATACCATGATCCGCAATCTCGATCTCGATCTCCTGCGCAGCTTCGCGGCCGTGGCCGATCTCGGCTCCATCTCGGCGGCCGCGCGCAAGGTGGGGCGCAGCCAGTCGGCGGTGAGCCTGCAGATGGACCGGCTCGCCGAGGCCCTGGGCTTCCAGGTGCTGGAACGGCGCGGCCGGGCGGTGTCGCCCACCCCGCGCGGCGCCGCCTTCCTGGAGGACGCCCGCCGCCTCCTCGACCTCAACGACCGCCTGCTCACCCAGCACGTGCACGGCGCCTTCGCCCAGCCGCTGCGGCTCGGCTTCGTGCAGGACGTGGGCGAGGCGGTGATGCAGCGCATCCTCACCCGCGTCGCCGCGAGCTTTCCGCAGGCGCCCATCACCGTGCGCGTGTGCACCACCGCCGCCATGCTGGACAAGCTGAAAGCGGAGGATCTCGACATTGCGGTGGGCCTGCGCAACGAGAGCGACCTGCCCGCCACCCTGCTGCTGCGCGAGCCCATGGTGTGGATCGCCGCCCGGCACCTGCGCCTCGACCGGGACGCCCCGGTGCCGCTGGTGCTGTTCGAGAGCCCCTGCATCTGCCGCAGCGCCGCCATCTCGGCGCTGAACGCGGCGGGACGGCCGTTCCGCATCGCCTTCACCAGTCCCAGCCTGCCGGGGCTGATGGCCGCGGTGGGCGCGGGCATCGGCGTCACCATCCGCTCGCAGCGCGCGCTCCGGCCCGACCTTGCCGTGGTGGCCGACCTCGACCGCGCCAGCCTGCCGGACATGGAATTCGTGCTCTATGGCCGGCCCGGCACGCGCCCTCCCGCCCTCGTCAAGGTGGAGGAGATCCTGCAGGAGGAGCTGCGCCGGGAGCATCCGCTCTACGCCGTGGCATGAGCCGCCGGGGATGCGCGCGCATCCCCGGAAGCCATCGACCGCGGGCCGGCCGGCGCGGCCTCAATGCTGGTGACCGCCCGCGGCCGGAGCAGGCGCTCCCGCCTTCGCGCCGATGCCGCGCACGACGAACGACACATCCACCGTGCCCGCCGTCTTGAATCGCAGCGTGCCGGTGACGGTCTCGCCCTCCTTCAGCGGCTCCCTCAGGTCCATGAACATGAGGTGATAGCCGCCGGGGGCCAGCTCCACGGTCTGGCCGGGCGCGATCTCCAGGCCGTCCGCCAGCTCGCGCATGGTCATGACCCCGTTGTTCACCGCCATTTCGTGCACCTGCACGCTGCCGGACCGGGAGAAGGTGCCGCCCAGCAGACGGTCGGGCGTGGTGCCGGTATTGGTGATGCGCAGGAAGCCGCCGGCCACCTTGGCACCGCCCGGCGTGGCGCGGCTCCACGGTGCGTCGATCACCAGATCGCCGGCCTCGACCGTGCCGGCCGCAGGCGCGGCGGCCCCCGCGGCGGCGATCTTCAGCACCGGCGCGGGCGCGGCCAGCTTCGCGCCCCCCTGGGCTACCTCGACCCAGCGATGCTCGCCCTTGACGCAGGTCTGCACCACCGGGACCGGCGCCGCCCGCGCGCCGGCCTCGGGCGCGAGGAAGGCAACGAAGACGAACTCGTCATACTGGCCGTCCGGCAGCGAACCGCCGCTCCAGGTGATGGCGGTGACGCCCTCGGCCACCGGCTTGCCGTGGAAGGCATAGGCGCGGTCATAGGGACCGCTGGCGGTCTCCACCGTCCAGCCCGGCTTGGGCATGGGCTTGGCGGCCACGAAGCCGTTGGGGACGGTCACCTTGATCTGCGTGGTGGGCGAACCCTCGCAGCCGTGGCCCACCTTGAGCACGGCCTTGTAGAAGGTGCCGGCCGTGGCATCGGCCTTCTCCAGCGTCACATGGGCCTGCGCCGACGAAGTAAAGAGGGCGACGGCCAGCGCCGCGCCCGAAAGCAGAATACGGGTCATGGAATCCTCGCGCGTTTGATCCGGTCTGAAAGCGGGTCAGGCGCGCGCGGGAGGTCCCGTGGCCTCGAAGGCGAACGTGCGCGCCACGCCGACGACGCAATGGGCCGGAATGGCGAAACGGGCGAGGCGAAGGCGCGCCGGAGGCGCGAGGAACGCCACGGGCCCGGCATCGACGAGGGGCTGGGCGCCGCTCGCGGTGCAGCCCATGAGGCAGCACAGGGCGTCATGCGCGGCATCCGGCGCGGACGGCGCGGAACCGCCGCCGGTGCACAGGACATGGGCATCGACCGCAAGCCCCATTGCCGCATGCTGCGCCGCCGCCGCTCCGCCCAGCAGCAGCTGGCCGACAAGCAGATAAGCGAGGGCGAGGCGGGCCAGAAGGTCCCGCAGCAAGAGGCGCCGGGCCATGCCCGAGGCTTAAGGCCCGGCTGCCTCCGCCGCAAGGGGCATCATGGGTCCCTCGCGCCGGCGGAGACGCGCGGGCGAAGCCTCATGCTGGACATCGCCGGGGGAAGACCCCACCTTTTCTCCATCGTTGATGGCCCGGGGGGTCTGCCCCTTTTCCGCCCCGGGGGAGATTGCCGCACCATGTCCGCCCCTTTCCCGTTCGACAATTCCTACGCCCGCGACCTGCCGGGCTTCTACGCCCCCGTCACGCCCACGCCGGTGGCGGCGCCCGGCCTCGTGAAGGTGAACACGCCCCTGGCCGAGGAGCTGGGGCTCGACCCCGACGCCCTCGCCACTCCCGAGGCCGTCGAGATGTTCGCCGGCCAGCGGGTGCCCGAGGGCGCGGAGCCCATCGCCCTCGCCTATGCCGGGCACCAGTTCGGCCAGTTCTCGCCCCAGCTCGGCGACGGGCGGGCCATCCTGCTCGGCGAGGTGGTGGACCGTGCCGGCCGGCGCCGCGACATCCAGCTGAAAGGCTCCGGCCCCACGCCTTTCTCGCGGCGGGGCGACGGCCGGGCTGCGCTGGGCCCGGTGCTGCGCGAATATATCGTCAGCGAGGCCATGGCGGCGCTGGGCATCCCCACCACGCGGGCGCTGGCGGCGGTGACCACCGGCGAGCCGGTGCTGCGCGACCGCCCGCTGCCGGGCGCCGTGCTGGCGCGGGTGGCGGCGAGCCATATCCGCATCGGCACCTTCCAGTTCTTCGCCGCCCGCAAGGCCACGGACGCGGTGCGCCAGCTGGCCGACTACACCATCGCCCGGCATTACCCGGAGCTGAAGGACGCGACCGAACCCTATCTGGCGCTGCTGAACGCGGTGATCGGCCGTCAGGCGGCGCTGGTGGCGCGCTGGCTGACCGTCGGCTTCATCCACGGCGTGATGAACACGGACAACATGTCGGTTTCCGGCGAGACCATCGACTACGGCCCCTGCGCCTTCATGGATGCCTACGACCCGGAAACCGTGTTCTCCTCCATCGACCAGATGGGCCGCTATGCCTACGGCAACCAGCCGGACATCGCCCACTGGAACCTGGCACGCCTCGCCGAATGCCTGATCCCGCTGCTGGGCGAGGACAAGGAGGCGGCCATCGCCGCCGCCAACGGGGCGCTGAAGGAGTTCCCGGCGCGCTTCAGGGCCGCCTACCATTCCGGCCTCGTCGCCAAGATCGGCCTTGCGGGCACGGACGGGGCGGCGGAGGAGGAAGATGTCGCCCTCGCCCTTGAGCTGCTGTCGGTGATGGCCGCGTCGAAGGCCGATTTCACCCTCACCTTCCGCCGGCTCGGGGCCTTTGCCGCCGACCCGGACGCCGGGGGGCCGGTGCGCGACCTGTTCCTCGACCGGGAGGCGTTCGACGCCTGGGCCACGCGCTGGCGGGAGCGGCTGGCCTCGACCGGACGCGACGGCGCGGCGACGCGCGCGGCCATGGACCGCGTCAATCCCCTCTTCATCCCGCGTAATTACCTGGTGGAGCAGGTGATCGCGGCGGCGAGCGAGGGTGATTTCGGCCCATTCGAGGCGCTGAACACGGTGCTGGCGCACCCCTTCGAGGAGCAGCCCGCCTTCGCCCGCTACGCCGACCTGCCGCCGCAGATGGAAGGCTACCAGACGTTCTGCGGGACGTGAGGGAGCGTTTGAAAATTCTGGCTATTCCCGCGATCACCCTGTCGGCCGTGGCGATCCTCGGTTCAAACGAAAAGGGCGCGGCCGAAGCCGCGCCCTCTCGCAAACTCTGAGACGAAGGGACTTCCTCAGAAGTCCATGCCGCCCCCGAAGCCGGCATTGCCGGCTTCGGCCCTCAAGACCTTGGTCGGCCTGGACTTCCTCAGAAGTCCATGCCGCCCATGCCACCCATGCCGCCGCCGGGCATGGCGGGCATGCCGCTGTCGCGCTTCGGCAGCTCGGCCACCAGCGCCTCGGTGGTGACGAGCAGGCCGGCCACGGAAGCCGCATCCTGAAGGGCGGTGCGCACCACCTTCGCCGGATCGACGATGCCGGCGACGATCATGTCCACATATTCCTCGCTCTGGGCGTTGAAGCCGAAGCTCGGATCGTTGGACTCCTGCACCTTGCCCACCACGATGGAGCCTTCCACGCCGGAATTCTCGGCGATCTGGCGGATGGGGGCCTCAAGGGCGCGCAGCACGATCTTGATGCCGGCGGTGATGTCGGGATTGTCCGAGGTGACGAGCTCGACCGCCTTCTTGGCGCGCAGCAGGGCCACGCCGCCACCGGGAACGATACCCTCTTCCACCGCGGCGCGGGTGGCGTTGAGCGCGTCGTCCACGCGGTCCTTCTTCTCCTTGACTTCCACCTCGGTGGAGCCGCCGACGCGGATCACCGCGACGCCGCCCGCGAGCTTGGCCAGGCGCTCCTGGAGCTTCTCGCGGTCGTAGTCCGAGGAGGTCTCGTCGATCTGGGCCTTGATCTGGTTGACGCGGGCCTCGATGTCGGACTTCTCGCCGACGCCGTCCACGATGGTGGTCTTCTCCTTTTCGAGAATCACCTTCTTGGCGCGGCCGAGCTGGGCGAGGGTCACGTTCTCCAGCTTGATGCCGAGGTCTTCCGAGATCACGGTGCCGCCGGTGAGGATGGCGATATCCTCCAGCATGGCCTTGCGGCGATCACCGAAGCCCGGCGCCTTCACGGCCGCGACCTTCAGGCCGCCGCGCAGCTTGTTCACCACGAGGGTGGCGAGGGCCTCGCCTTCCACGTCCTCGGCCACGATGACCAGCGGACGGCCGGTCTGCACCACCGCCTCGAGCACGGGCAGGATGGGCTGGAGGCCGGAGAGCTTCTTCTCGAAGATGAGGAGGTAGGGCTCTTCCAGGTCGGCGATCATCTTCTCCGCATTGGTGATGAAATAGGGAGAGAGATAGCCGCGGTCGAACTGCATGCCCTCGACCACTTCGAGCTCGGTCTCGGCGGTCTTGGCTTCCTCGACGGTGATGACGCCTTCATTGCCCACACGCTGCATGGCACCGGCGATCATCTCGCCGATGGAGGCATCGCCGTTGGCGGAGATGGTGCCCACCTGCGCGACTTCCGCAGAGGAGGAGACCTTCTTGGCCCGGCCCTGGATGTCCTTGAGAGCCGCGGCGACGGCGAGGTCGATGCCGCGCTTCAGGTCCATCGGGTTCATGCCGGCGGCAACCGCCTTGGCGCCTTCCTTCACGATGGCCTGGGCCAGCACGGTGGCGGTGGTGGTGCCGTCGCCGGCGAGGTCGTTGGTCTTGGAGGCGACCTCGCGCACCAGCTGGGCGCCGAGATTCTCGAAGCGGTCCTCGAGCTCGATCTCCTTGGCCACCGACACACCGTCCTTGGTGATGCGGGGGGCGCCGAAGCTCTTCTCGATCACCACGTTGCGGCCCTTGGGGCCGAGGGTGACCTTCACCGCGTTGGCGAGGATGTCCACGCCGCGCAGCAGCTTCTCGCGCGCTTCGCCGGAAAACTTTACTTCTTTGGCAGCCATTACGGCCTCCTGGATCTGTGGATTTCGAATGCGTTCAGCCCGCCGTCACGTGACGACGACATTCACGCCGCGCGATTCACTTGGCGATGACGCCGAGGATGTCGCTTTCCTTCATGATGAGCAGGTCCTGGCCGTCGATCTTCACTTCGGTGCCGGACCACTTGCCGAACAGCACCAAGTCGCCCGCCTTCACGTCGAGGGGAACGAGCTTGCCGGCATCGTCGCGCGCACCGGGACCCACCGCGATCACCTCGCCCTCCTGGGGCTTCTCCTTGGCGGTGTCGGGGATGATGATGCCGCCAGCGGTCTTCTGCTCGGCTTCGATGCGCTTGACCACGACGCGGTCGTGCAGGGGACGGAAGGACATCTTTCTACCTCTCCGAGGGACGCGAGCCTCTGGCCCGCCGGTTCTGGCACTCTCCATTGCAGAGTGCCAAGCTCGCAGCGGAGATAAGCGGGCCGCCCCGTCCCGTCAAGGCGCGCCGCAGCATGGATCGCGCCGCCCGCCCACGGCGCGTGCTCTTTCTTGAATTTAGAGGGCGATTCACCGATCAGATGGATTCAATCTGATCGGATCGCGCTCTAGCAAAGCCGTAACCATCCCGCTCTTAACCTGGGAAACGGGAACGCTTGATCCGATCGGATTGCGGTGCAATCCGATCGGGGCGTGCCCCAGGGTGGTGTATGAATGCCGCGCGATGCCCCGGATTCGGGATGCGCGGCGGCATCGACGCGGGCGGCGTCAGCCATTATGGTCGGCGGCACCGGCTGGTGGCGGGCAATCGAACTATGTATCCCAGGCGGCGGGAGGCCTCGGAAATCACATGACGAAGATGTTTGCGGGATCGAAGTCGCATGCGGGCGCCGCGCGCCGCGCCGGTCTGCTGGGCGTTGCCGTAACCGGAATGGCGCTCCTGCTCGCCGGGTGCGCGAGCGGCCCCACCGAGCCGCCGCCCGCGGCCCGCCCGCAATATACCAGCCCCATTCCGCCGGACCGCCTCGTGGGCCGCTGGGGCCTTGCCGCCTATCACCGGCCGGATGACGCCACCCGCACCGAGAACCAGGCCCGCGCCCAGTGCTCCAACCCCTACGTCATCACCGCCGGCACCAATGGCGGCGTCATGATGTACCTCGCCGACGACAACAAGCTGACCGAGGTGGTCTCCAAGCAGGTGGCCGGCGGCCCGACCTTCATCGGACCTCCCGAGGACCCGGCCGGCGGCGAGCGCGACCGCCAGGTGGTGCGCTTCGACGGCAACGTGCTGGTGCTGAAGTGGATGGATCCCGAGGTCTCCCGCCGTTACGGCACCATGGTCTACGTGCGCTGCTCCTGAGCCGGCGCGCCCGATCGGCCGGCCCCCGCCGGCCGATTCCGTCCCCATCGGCCCGTCCTCGCGCCCACATCGAAGGCCCAGTTAATCGGCCTGCAACCAGGAAATAAGCCGGAGGCAGGCCGGCGGCGAGGCGTGCCGGCGCGGGCGCATGGCCGCGTTCAGGCCACGGGACGAGCCCCGGACAGCGGGGCGCCCTATTCGTCCATCTTCAGCGCGGCGATGAAGGCTTCCTGCGGAATCTCCACCTTGCCGAACTGGCGCATCTTCTTCTTGCCTTCCTTCTGCTTGTCCAGAAGCTTGCGCTTTCGCGTGATGTCGCCGCCATAGCACTTGGCGGTCACGTCCTTGCGCAGGGCCTTGATGGTCTCGCGGGCGATGATCTTGGCGCCGATGGCGGCCTGGATCGGGATGTTGAACAAGTGCTGCGGGATCAGGTCCTTCAGCTTCTCGCACATCACCCGGCCGCGCGCCTCCGCCCGTGTGCGGTGGACCAGCATGGAAAGGGCGTCCACCGGCTCTGCGTTCACCAGGATGGACATCTTCACCAGGTCGCCGGGGCGATACTCGGTGATCTGGTAGTCGAACGAGGCATAGCCCTTGGAGATGGACTTCAGCCGATCGTAGAAGTCGAACACCACCTCGTTGAGGGGCAGATCGTAGGTCACCATGGCGCGCGCGCCCACATAGGTGAGCTCGATCTGGTTGCCGCGCCGATCCTGGCAGAGCTTGAGCACGGAGCCGAGATAGTCGTCCGGGGTGAGGATGGTGGCGCGGATCCACGGCTCGCGGATCTCCTCGATCTTCACCACGTCCGGCATGTCGGCCGGGTTGTGCAGGTCGATCACCGAGCCGTCCGTCATCTCGATCTCGTAGATGACCGAGGGGGCGGTGGCGATGAGGTCGAGGTTGAACTCGCGCTCGAGCCGCTCCTGGATGATCTCCAGGTGCAGCAGCCCGAGGAAGCCGCAGCGGAAGCCGAAGCCCAGCGCCGCCGAGGTCTCCATCTCGTAGGAAAAGCTGGCGTCGTTCAGGCGCAGCTTGCCCATGGCGGCGCGCAGGTCCTCGAAGTCCGCCGCATCCACGGGGAACAGGCCGCAGAACACCACCGGCTGCGCCGGCTTGAAGCCCGGCAGCATCTGCGTGCAGGGGCGCTTCTCCTCGGTGATGGTGTCGCCGACGCGGGTGTCCGCCACCTCCTTGATGGAGCCGGTGAGGAAGCCGATCTCGCCGGGGCCCAGCTCGGACATCACCACCATCTTGGGGGTGAACACGCCGACGCGGTCCACGTCATAGGAGGCGCCCGAGCCCATCATCTTGATGCGCTGGCCCTTCTTCATCACGCCGTCGATGATGCGCACCAGCACCACGACGCCGAGATAGGTGTCGTACCACGAGTCCACCAGCAGCGCCTTCAGCGGCGCCTCGCGGTCGCCCATGGGCGGAGGCAGACGGGTGACGATGGCCTCCAGCACCTGGTCCACGTTCAGGCCGGTCTTGGCCGAGATGCCGATGGCCTCGGAGGCGTCGAGGCCGATCACGTCCTCGATCTGCGCCTTCACCTTTTCCGGCTCGGCGGCGGGCAGGTCCACCTTGTTGAGGACCGGCACGATGTCGTGGTTGTTGTCGATGGCCTGGTAGACGTTGGCCAGCGTCTGCGCCTCCACGCCCTGGGAGGCGTCCACCACCAGCAGCGAGCCCTCCACGGCGGCCAGCGAGCGGTTCACCTCATAGGCGAAGTCCACGTGGCCGGGGGTGTCGATGAGGTTGAGGGTGTAGGTCTCGCCGTCCTGCGCCTTGTAGGAGAGGCGCACGGTCTGGGCCTTGATGGTGATGCCGCGCTCGCGCTCGATGTCCATGTTGTCGAGCACCTGCTCCGTCATCTCCCGCTCGGAGAGGCCGCCGGTCATCTGGATCAGGCGGTCGGCGAGGGTCGACTTGCCATGGTCGATATGGGCGACGATGGAGAAGTTGCGAATGTTCTTCTGGGCGCTGGCGGTCATCCGCGCCGCATAGCATCGGCGCGGGTTCGCCACAAGGCGGCAGGGTCCGGGAAGGCCCCTCCGCGGGGACGTATCCCGAGGCTTTCCCCCGGCGGCGGAGCCGCCACGGGGATGCGCCGCGAGAAGGCGGCCTCAAGGGCGGAGAAAGGCGGGCCAGCCGCCCCTCGCCTTCCCCCGGCCTTGCGGCGACAGGCGCCGCAATGGTCAGGCGGGCCTCAAAGCCCCATCAGGCGGCGTTTCTTGCCCGGAGCCTCGGGATCGTCGGGGGCCTCCGGGCCGGGACCGGGATCGTCGGGCAGGGGCGGCAGCGCGACGATGGGCTCGGGTCGCGCCGACGTCCTGCGCCCCGCCTCCGGCTTCGGCGTGGCCGGCGCGGGCGATGGCGCCGCCGGCGGCGGCGGGGCCATGGCCGCCGGCTCCGCGACCGGCTCCGGCTCGACCGCCGCAGGCTTCGGCTCCTCCTTGGGAGGCGCCAGCGCGGCGGCTTCCGCCTCGGCGGCGGCGAGGGCCGCGGCTTCGGCGGCGGCGACTGCGGCCTTGGCCTCCTCGCTGGCGCGGACGGCGGCGATGGCCGCCTTCACCCGCTCGGCCTCGTGCTCGAGGATGGGGGTGGCGGAGACGCCCGGGGGCACCTCCCACACGAAGGCGTCGAGCTTTCCGGACACGGGCGACACCGCCGCCCAGCGGTCGGACACCACGCCGTCGGCGATCCAGGCGGGGTCGCGATTGGCACGCACCGCCCGCGCGGTCCACTCGCGGGCCTTGCCGATATCGGCATGTTCGGCGGCTTCGAGTTCGGCCATGAGCAGGCAGACGCGCTGGCTCGGCTCGGCCAGCAGCGGCTCCAGCACCAGGCGGGCCTGGCGGAACTCGTGGGCGTCGATGGCCGCGCGGGCGAGGGCGATGGCGCTCTCGCGGTGGCTCGGCGCCCGGTTCACCAGGGTGCGGATGCGCTTGAGGCGATCCTGCGCCGCGTCGCCGGGACGCAGATAGGCCTCCACGTCCGCCAGCTCGGGATGGGGATTGGCGGCGAAGGCGGTCTCCACCACCTTGGCCGCCTTGCGCAGCTCTCCGGCGGCGCCCAGCAGGCGGCCGGCGCAGGCGGCGGCGGGCACGAGGGTCGGGGCGAGGCGCACCGCCTCCACCGCCTTCTCCCGCGCCACCAGCGGGTCGGAATGCTCCAGCGCGACGGCCTCGGCGGCGAGCAGCACCGCCTTGCGGCGGCGGTACTGGGTCTTGTCGATGCCCTTGAGCGCCATCTGGCGCTCCAGCACGCCCCGCGCGCCGGCATAGTCGCCGCCGGCGCAGCGCGCCTCGATCACGGCATCCGCCGCCCAGCCGAGCGTCGGCGCGGCGGAGGCGGCTTCCTCGGCGATGGCGTAGGCGGCCACCTTGTCCCCCGCCTTGCGCGCCTCCATGTGCAGGCCGCGCAGGCCGAGCAGGCGCGTCTCGGGCTTGTCCACCATGGCGCGGAAGGCGGCCACGGCCACCTCGTGCTTGCCGTCGAGCTGGGCCGCCTGGGCGGTGAGCAGGTGGGTCAGCGGCTCGTGGGGGAGCAGGCGCGCGGCCTCCTGCCGGGCCTGGCGCACGGCGGCATTGTCGCCGATGCCCACCGCGAGCAGGCCGCGCGTCACCGCGTTCCAGCCCTTCTCGCGCCGGCGGCGGCGGGAGAAGGCGGCGATGATCTTCGGCGAGCGCACCAGCAGGGAGAGCAGCCGCCACAGCAGCAGCATGGCCCCCGCCACCACGGCGATGACCGCGAGGGCTACCGGCACGGTGGTTTCCACCCGCCAGCCCTCCCAGACGAGGGCGATCTCGCCCGGCCGGTCGGCGAGCCAGGAGACGCCGAAGGCGATGGCGGCGAGGAGGAGGAGGAAGAAGACGAGACGGATCACGGTGCCTTCCCCGAAATGGCGGCGAGCTGCTGCTGGTAGAGCGTGCCGGCGACGCGCACCGCAGCGGTGCGCGCCTCGATCTCCCGGATCACGGCAAGGCGGGCCTGCACGGGTTCCGGCAGCTTCTTCAACGTGACGAGGGCATCATCCAGCTGTCCGGCCGTCACCTGGCCGACGGCGGTCGCGACGAGGCCTTCCGAATCCACCGAGCCCGGCCCCGCGGCCGGACGAACCTTCACCAGGCTCTCGGCCGAAGCCATGAGCCGGTCCACCAGCGAGGTGGAGGACGGCGCCGGCGCGGCGGGCCGGGTGGCGCCGATGGCGGCGGCGCCTTCCTGGGCGAGCTTGGCGGCGAGCTTCGCCGGCGACGCGAAGCCCTCGGTCGCGGCGGCCGCGAACGGGTCGAGCTGGCCGGCGGCCGGGCCGAGGGTGGTGCGGGCGGCTGCCAGCTCGACGGCGAACGGGCGGCCCGACGCCACCGCGTCACGGAAGGTCGAGAGCACCACCAGGCCGGCGGCGGCGCGGTTGAAGGCGGTGGCGGCGGCGGTCGCCTCCTCGATCTGCTTCTTCAGCGCGTCGAGGCGCGGGCCCACGGCCTCCACCTTCGGGGTCAGCGTCTGCGCGAGGGACTGGGCCTGGGCGCCGGCCTGCTGCGCGCCCGCGGCGGCGGCGGCCACGGCGGTCTGCAGGCTGGTCTCGGCGGAGCGCAAGGCCTCGATGTCGCGGCGGGCGGCGGCCAGCGCCTGGCCCGTCGCCTCGCTGCCCACCTTCAGCTCGTCCACCGTCTTCGCCAGCGCCGCCGGCACGGCGGGTGCCGGAGCGGGCGCGGCGGCGGCGGGCGCGGCGGTCGGAGCCGGAGCGGACTTGAGGGCGGCCACCGTGCCTTCGAGGGCCTTGAGGGTCGCTTCCCCGCGTTCCAGCCGCTCGGACAATGCGGCGATGGCGCGCGGATCGAAGGCCGGACGCGCCTCGAGGGCGGCGATTCGGCTCTGGAGGGGCGACAGGTCCACCGCCGGGGCCGGCGCCGCCACGGGCGCGGGCGGCGGGAAGAATTGCGGAAGCGCGTACCACAGGCCGCCGGCCACGGCACCACCGCCGATGAGACCGGCGATCAGCCCCGCGAACACCGCGCCGCCGCCCGAACGCGCCGGAGCCGGCACGGCGGCGGGAGCCGAGCCGCCGGACGGGGACTTGGCCGCGCCCGCATCCGGGGACGCAACCGATTCGCCGGTGCCGGATGCCGCGGCTTCCGCGGGCTTCGATCCCGCCGGCTTCGCCTCGGACGGCTTGGATTCGGACGCCTTGGATTCGGACGGCTTGGGCTCAGTCGATTTGGGGTCGGACGGCTTGGCATCCGACAGCTTCGGCCCCGTGGGCGGGGTGCCGGAGGATTTGATGTCGCCCGGCTTCGTATCGCCGGGCTTCGTATCGCCGGGCTTGGCATCGCCGGGCTTGGCATCGGCGCCGGACGCCTTGGGGTCCGTGCCGGCTTCCGGGGCTCCGGCCGCCTTCACGCCGGCCTCCTTCGCCGGACCGGTCGCGCCCGGAGCGGTCGCGACCTCCTCGGCCTTCAGGTCGAGTGTGGGCGGGGTGCGGGACGGGCGGGACGCGAAGCCCTCCGCCTTCGGATCGTCGCTCGCCATAGGCGTCTCTCGTGCCTCCCTCGTGAGATCGGATCCGCTGTACCGGTTCCGGATAGACCGCCCCGCGCCGCGCCGCAACAGCCCCGCTGCGCGAGGTCGTGTCACAGCCGCGTCACAGCAGGGCGAGAAGCGCGTCCTCGTTGGGCGCGGTGGCCACCTCCACCTTCAACCCGGCCTTCACGAACGGTTCGGCCACCTGCTCCGACAGGCACAGTTGGCGCACTTCAATCAACCGATCGTTAAGACCGGCCGCGGCGACGCATCTGAGCAGGGTCTTCACCGTTCGCTGGGACAAGTGCAGAGCTGCCGTCACGGTTCCGCTGGCGAGCGCCGCGCGCGCCTCCTCCGAAAGGGCATCGGCCGGCTGGGCGGCATAGACGATGGCCAGCTCCAGCGTGATGCCCGGCGCCGCCAGCAGCGCCTCAAGGTCCGCCGCCCGGTCCTCGCCGGCCGGGTTCAGCACCCGCGCCCCGGCGGGCAGCGCCCCGGCGATGCGCCCGGCGAGGGCCGAGGCGTCGCCGTCGCAGTCGGTGACGTTCGAGAAGCCGATGGCGCGGGCCTCCTTCGCGGTGCGCGGCCCCACCGCGAAGGCCGGCAGGTGGAAGAAGGCCGGCCCCTGCGGATGCAGCGCGAACGCCTTCACGCCGTTGATGGAGGTGAAGGCCACCGCGTCAAAGGGCCCCTCCGGCAGCGCCGGCGTCAGGGGCGCGATGCGCAGCATGGGATCTACCGTCACCGCGTGGCCGAGGGCGCGCAGGCGCTGGGCGGTCTGGGCGGCGGCAGGTTCCGGACGGGTGACGAGAATATGCATGGCGGCCTCTGGAAAAAGACGTGTCCCGGTTCAAAAAGAACCATCGAAACAGGGAGGCGGGCGCGGACCGCATTCCGGCGGCGCCTGCTCATTCAGGCACACCATTCCCTTTCCCCGCGTGCCCCCTCTCCCGCTTGCGGGGGAGGGCTGGGGAG
>NZ_JAIVFN010000086.1 GCF_030015065.1 Xanthobacter autotrophicus
GGGGAGGGGGTGGGCATGGTCACGCGGCCGGGCCTGCCCATCCCACCGGGCGAGCCGGCCATCAATCCGGTGCCGCGCCGCATGATCGCGGCCGGCATCGCCGAGGTGGCGCGGGCGGCGGGCGTTGCGGCCGACGTCGAGGTGGAGATTTCCGTCGCCGACGGCGCGCGCCTCGCGCTCAAGACGCTCAATCCGCGCCTCGGCATCGTCGGCGGGCTCTCGGTGCTGGGCACCACGGGCATCGTCGTGCCCTATTCCTGCGCGGCGTGGATCCACTCCATCCATCGCGGCATTGATGTCGCCCGCGCCATGGGGCTCGACCATGTGGCCGGAGCCACCGGCACCGCCTCCGAGCAGGCGGTGCGCAAGCTCCACGGCCTCGACGAGGTGGCGCTCATCGACATGGGCGACTTCGTCGGCGGCATGCTGAAATATGTGCGCACCCATCCCGTGGCGAAGGTCACGGTGGCCGGCGGCGTCGCCAAGATGACCAAGCTCGGTCAGGGCTTCCTCGATCTCCACTCCAAGCGCGGCCGCGCCGACATGGAAGCCCTCGCGGCGCTGGCGTCGGGCGCCGGTGCCGCGCCGCACCTCGCCGCGCGCATCGGGGCAGCGCACATGGTGGCGGAGGCGTTCCAGATCGCCCGCGCCGAAGGCTTCCCGCTGGGCGATTGCGTGGCGCGCGCCGCCTGGGCCACCGCCGCGCGGGCGCTCGACCGGGCCGACGTGGCGCTGGAGATCGCCGTGTTCGACCGCGACGGCACGCTCATGGGCCGCGCGCCCTTCGCGCCGGCACAGGCCTGAACCGCCGCTCATTCACCCCCTCCGCGGAAGCGACGGACATAGGCGGTGTCGTAGAGCGCGCTCTCGCGGAAATCCTGCGCCGCCAGCGCCCGCCCCACCAGGATGAGCGCGGTGCGCGGGATGGGATCGGCTTCAAGCTGGCCGGCAATGTCGCCGAGGGTTCCGGTGACGATGCGCCCGTCCGGCCAGGAGGCCTTGGCCACCACCGCCACCGGGCAGTCGGCGCCGAGCACCGGGCTCAGTTCCGCCACCACCCGATCAAGGGCATGGATGGCGAGGTGGATGGCGAGCGTCGCCCCCGTGGCGGCGAAGGCGGCAAGGTTCTCCGTCGCCGGCATGGCGGAGGCGCGGCCCGAGACGCGGGTGATGACGAGGCTCTGCGCCACCTCCGGCACGGTGAATTCGCGCTTCAGCAGCGCCGCCGCCGCCGCGAAGGCGGGCACGCCGGGCGTCAGCGTATAGGGGATGGACAGCCGGTCGAGCCGGCGCATCTGCTCGGCCACGGCGCTGTAGACGGAGAGGTCGCCGGAGTGCAGCCGCGCCACGTCCTCCCCCGCCGCGAAGGCGCGGATATATTCCGCCTCGATCCGGTCCAGGTCGAGGGGCGCGGTGTCCACCTTGCGGGCGCCCGGCGGGCAATAGGCCAGCAGTTCCGGCGCCACGATGGAGCCGGCATAGAGGCAGACCGGGCAGCGGGCGATGAGGTCGCGCCCGCGCACGGTGATGAGGTCCGCCGCGCCCGGTCCGGCGCCGATGAAATGGACGGTCACGCGTCTTCTTCCTCCCGCCGCGCGAGGGCGCAGGTGACGGGGCCGAGCGCGAGGCGCGGGCCCAGCAGGCGGGCATGGGCGCCGGCGGCGGCCAGCGCCGCCGTTTCGGCCGCCGAAGGCACGCGCAGCAGGGCGATCACCCGCTCCGAGCGGGTCCTGGTGCGGTTGGAGGCGGCTTCGAGCTGGGTCTGCGGCACCAGCACCAAAGGCAGGCCGAGCTTGGCCGCCGCCTCACTGATGCCGGCCTCGCCGCCCTTCACCGCCGGTGCGGCGATGAGGGCCACATCGTCGCGCGCCAGTGCGGCACGCGTCAGGGCGGCGTCGAAGGCGGCCAGCACCTCGTCCACGCTCACCCCTCGCTTGGAGCCGATGCCGGCCACGATCATGCCCCGCCTCCCTCTCCTTCGGGCGGCTTGTTGTAGCGCCACTGGGTGACCGGCATTGCGGGCCGCCACCCGGTCATGCCCTTCACCGGCGACGAGCGCGCCAGCGCGATGCGCAGGAGGTCGCCGCCGAGCCGGGCATGGGCGGCAAGCAGCACCGCCTCCGTCTCCAGCGTCACCGCGTTGGCCATCAGGCGCCCCCCCGGCTTCAGCGCCGCGAGCGCCGCATCGAACACGCCGGCTTCCGAGGCGCCGCCGCCGAGAAAGATGACATCCGGCAGGGGCAGGCCGGCAAGGGCGCCGGGTGCCGCACCCTCCACGATCTTCAGGTGCGGCACGCCGAGGCTCGCGGCATTGCGGGCGATCCGGGCCGCGCGTTCCGCGTTGCCTTCGACGGCGATGGCGGACAAGGAGGGGTGCGCCAGCAGCCATTCGATGGCGATGGAGCCCGCCCCGGCGCCGATGTCCCACAACAGCTCCCCCCGTCGTGGCGCGAGGGAGGAGAGGGTGAGGGCGCGGACCTCGCGCTTGGTGATTTGTCCGTCATGCTCGAACAAATCGTCGGCAAGGCCGCTCGCGAGGGAGAGGATGGGGGCGTCGGCATCCGCCACCACCTCCAGCGCCACCACGTTCAGCGCCGCCACGTCGGTGAAGGCGAAGGCATCGGCCCGCGTCTCGCGGGCCCGCTCAGAGGGGCCGCCCAGAGCCTCCAGCACCACGAGGCGCGAGGCGCCGCAGCCATGGGCGGTGACGAAATCCGCCACCTGTCGCGGCCCGTCCCCGTCCGAGGTGAGCAGGATCAGCCGCGCGCCGTCCTGCAAAAAGGGCCGCAGCCGGGCCAGAGGCCGGCCGTGAAGGGAGACGAGGTCCGCCTCCTGCAACGCCCAGCCGAGGCGGGCGGCGGCCAGCGCAAAGGCGGAGGGGGCGGGAAAGGCGCGCATCTCGTCGGCCGGCACGTGGCGGGCAAGGCTCCCGCCCACGCCGTAGAGGAAGGGGTCGCCCGAGGCGAGGACACAGACGCGCCGCCCGCGCGCGGCGAGGACGCCGGCAACGCTGAAGGGGCTCGGCCACACCTGCGCTTCGCCGGTGACGAGGACGCCGGCAAGGGCAAGATGGCGCGCGCCGCCGAATACGATCTCGGCGCCGGAGATGGCGGCGCGTGCGGCGGGGGAGAGGCCGTCCGCCCCGTCCTCGCCGATGCCGACGATGGACAGCCAGCGCCCCTCTGGGGCACTTATACCAACGGGCGACGAGATTGACTCGTCGCCCGTTGGTATAAGCCCGCGCGGCGCCTGAGCGAGACCCTCTCGGCGCCGGTCAGAGACCGGGGCCGTTGGTAGCATGCCCGCCATGAGCGATCCCTCCGTCCCGTCCCGCGCCGTTTCAGCCATGGTCCCGCGCATTCTCCTGCTCGGCGGCACCAGCGAGGCCAGCGCCCTCGCCAAATGCCTTGCATCCCGCATCGCGGACCATGGCGGGCTCGACGTGGTCCTGTCGCTTGCGGGGCGCACGGAAAACCCCGCGCCCCAGCCGGTGCCCGTGCGCGTCGGCGGCTTCGGCGGCGCGACGGGCCTTGAAGACTATCTGAAGGCGGAGCGTATTGCCGCCGTGGTGGATGCCACCCATCCCTATGCCGCCCGCATGTCCTTCAATGCGGCGCAGGCCTGCGCGGCGGCGGGGGTGCCCCTCCTCGCCTTGCGGCGCGGGCCATGGACGCCCGTTGCCGGCGACCGGTGGCGGGAGGTGGCGGATGTGCCGGCCGCGGTGGTGGCGCTGGGGGATGCGCCCCGGCGGGTGTTCCTCGCCCTCGGGCGCAACGAGGTGCGCGCCTTCGAGGCGGCGCCGCAGCATTCCTATCTGGTGCGCAGCGTCGATCCGGTCGCCCCGCCGCTGGCGGTGCCTGACGCCGAATATGTCCTCGGGCGCGGCCCGTTTGGCGAGGCAGACGACCGGGCGATGCTGGAGGCGCATCGCATCGACACCATCGTCGCCAAGAACAGCGGCGGCTCGGCCACCTACGGCAAGATGGCGGCCGCCCGCGCGCTGGGCATCGAGGTGCTTCTGATCGCGCGGCCCGCCGTGCCCGCCGTCCCGGCGGTGGCGACGCCGGCGGAGGCCGAGGCGTGGCTGCTCGACCAGTTCGGCGCTCACGGCGCGGACTCCACTGGCGCGGAGTCTTCTTCCGCTCGCGGCGCGGACTCCTTTTCCGCTCGCGGCGCGGGCCTGTCCACCGAGCGCGGGGCGTAGACCAGCGGCGGCAGGCCCGGGCGCGGCACGATGCGGGTGTCGGCGGTGCCGATGATCACGCAGGTGGCCATGTCCGCCTGCTCCGGGTCGGCCTCGGCAAGGGTGGTGAGGGCGATGCGCTCGTCCGCGCGCTCCGCCGCCCGGCCGAACACCACCGGCACGCTGCCCGCAAGGCGGGCGCGCAGGATTTCGAACGCCCGTCCCAATTGCCAGGGCCGCGCCCGGCTGATGGGATTGTAGAGGGCGATGACGAAGCCCGCCTCCGCCGCCAGCGCCAGGCGCTTTTCCACCAGCGCCCACGGCTTCAGGTTGTCGGAGAGGGAGAGGGCGCAGAAATCATGGCCCAGCGGCGCCCCGCAGCGGGCCGCCACCGCCAGCATGGCGGTCACGCCCGGCACCACCTCGAAATCAAGGGCGCGCCATGCTTCCGGCCCCTGCTCCATGGCCTCGCAGACGGCGGCGGCCATGGCGAATACACCGGGATCGCCCCCCGATACCATGGCGACCCGCGCGCCCGCCACCGCGGCGTCCAGGGCGGCCGAGGCGCGGGCAATCTCCTCGCGATTGTCGGAAGGGCGGCGCTCCTGCCCCGGCCGTTCCGGCAAACGCGCGAGATAGGGGGCGTAGCCGAAGACGAGGTCCGCCGCTTCCACCGCGGCCGCGGCTTCGGGCGTCATCTGCCGCGCCGCGCCGGGGCCGAGGCCGACCACGGTGAGCCGTCCGCGCCGCTCTTGCGCGTCGCCCGTGTTCATGCCGCCCGCTCCCAGCCGGGCACCAGCACGATGGAGAAATAGGGCGCGCGCTCGTCCGCCCGTTCGGCCAAAGGCACAAGGGCGCAGTCGGCCATGGTGCCGCGCTCCACATAGAGCGCCTTGTCGAGCCGGCCGGCGGCGATGAGCGCCCGGCGGATCTTGGGCAGGTTGCGGCCCACCTTCATGATGACCACCGCGTCCGCCTCGGCGAGGCGGCGGGCAAGCTCTGCTTCGTCCAGGGTGCCGGGCAGCACCATGAGCACGTCGTCGCCCTGGGCGATGGGCGCGCCCGCCTGCGACCAGCAGCCGGACATGCCGGTGACGCCGGGAATGACCCGCGTGGGAAAGCGCTGCGCAAGGCGCACATGCAGGTGCATGTAGGAGCCATAGAACAGCGGGTCGCCCTCGCTCAGCACCGCCACCGTGCGCCCGGCAAGGATATGCTCCGCCACCGCCGCCGCCGAGGCGTCGTAGAAGGCGCCGATGGCGGTGCGATAGGCGGCGTCGTGGCGGTGGATCTCGGTGGTGACGGGATAGAGCAGGGGCAATTCCACCGTGTCCGGACGGAAGTGCGCCTCAGCGATGGTGCGGGCGTGGCTGACATTGCCGGCCTTGGCGAAATAGCCCACCACGTCCGCACCGGCGATGGCCTTCACCGCCTTGAGGGTCAGAAGATCGGGGTCGCCGGGACCGACGCCCACGCCGATGAGCTGGCCCTTCATAGTCCGGCCCTCGCCAGCGCATTGACGGCGGCCGAAGTGATGGCGCTGCCGCCGAGCCGCCCACGCACGATGGCGAACGGCACGCCGCGCGGGTTCTCCGCCAGCGCATCCTTGGATTCCGCCGCGCCCACGAAGCCCACCGGCATGCCGAGGATGGCGGCGGGGCGGGGCGCGCCCTTGTCCAGCATTTCCAGCAGGTGGAAGAGGGTGGTGGGCGCATTGCCGATGGCCACGACCGCGCCGCCGAGCTGCTCGCGCCACAATTCCAGCGCCGCGGCCGAGCGGGTGGTGCCGAGCTTCTCGGCCAGCGCCGGCACGGCGGGATCGCGCAGGGTGCAGACCACCTCGTTGTCGGCCGGAAGGCGGGCGCGGGTGATGCCGTGGGCCACCATCTGCGCATCGCACAGGATGGGCGCGCCGGCCTTGAGCGCCGCGCGGGCGACGGCCACCACGCCGGGACCGAACACGAAGTCCCGCGCCGCCTCCACCAGCCCGCAGGCGTGGATCATGCGCACCGCCACGTCTTCTTCCTCGGGGGAGAAGCGCGACAGGTCCGCCTCGGCGCGGATGATGGCGAAGGAGCGCTCGTAGATGGCGGTGCCGTCGCGCACGTAATCGAAGGGGAGGGTCATGCTGCGCGGCTCGTCACGTCTTCATCATCGGTCTGTCGTTTCCTTCACGCACCCACACAGGCCCGCCAGCACATCTGCCTCTCGCATGCGGGCCAGAAGCCCGCGTCCGGTCTCGCCGGGCGCGCGGGGCGTGCCGGCCAGCGTCGCGAGCCTTGCCGCCAGTGCGTCGGCCGGAAGGGCCGGTCCGAGCGCCCCGGAGGGTGCGCCCTCATGCACCAGAGCGATCCCGCCGTCCATGCCCACGAAGGTGAGGGTCGCCGGCGCGGGATGGGCGCAGCCCTTGGCGCAGGCGGACAGATGTACCGTCACCGTGCCGTCCAGCAGCGGCGCGAGGGCTTCCGCCACACCGGGCGCGAGGTCCCGTGCGGGGAAATGGGCGCAGACGCAGGCCGGCGCGCCGGGGCAGGCGGCCACGAAGGCGCGGGGGTCGTCGGGTGCCACCAGGCAGCCGAGACGCCGGGCTTCCGTCGCGAAGGCGCGGGCGCCATCTGCGTCGAGGCCGGTGGCGAGGAGCACGCGCTCGGTCGCCGGCCGCAGGTCGCCGGCCCCGGCGACCTCGGCCGCATCTGCGAGGGCCGCGAACAGGTCCGCTGCACCGGCGCCGAAGGGCAGGCCGATACCGCATGCGAAGCGGCCATCGGCGAGGGGAAAGGTGCCCAGCGGAGCGGGCGGCTTCCCCGCATCGCCTTGCGTCGCGGGGCATCCCGGCAGGTCGGTGGCGCGGGCGCGGCGGCCGAGGGCGGCGATCCGCGACAGGGCGTCGAGCGCCAGCGCCGCCGCATCGGGTTCCGCCAGCAGCTCCGCCGCGCCGCCGCCGATGGTGACGGACCACCTCACGTCCGCGCCGGAACGCATGGCGGCAAGGCGCACGTCCGCCTTATGGCCGGCAAGGCCGATGGCGCCGCCGCCGTCGATGACCACGGACACCTTCGGCCCCAGCTTGCCCGCAAGTCCCGCCGCGCCCTCCCGGATGCGATGGGCGAGGGGGCGGGCATCCGCGGCTTCCCGGGGATCGAGCCCCGACAGCGGCGAAATGTCGATGGCGAAGCCGAGGCGCGGTGTGATCCCGAGATCGAGGATCGCATCCTGAAGCGGCGCCACCGTTTCCGCCGTCAGCCCGCGCACCTGGAGGCTGCCGCGGGCGGTGATCTCCATCATGCCGTTGCCGAAGGCGGTGGCCGCGCTGGCGAGGCCGCGCAACTGACCGGAAGAGATCGCCCCTTCCGCCGGCACGAGGCGCAGGATGAGGCCGTCGCCGGTCTCCATGGGCGCGAGGAAGGCCGGGCAGGTGCCCCGGCGCGCGGGCGGGCGCGGGCTCATTCCGCCGCCTCCTTCGGTGCAGTTCCTTGGGCCTCGGCGAGGAGGGCGTCGAGATCGGCGTCGAGGGCGTTGCGGCGGCTGTGCCACAGGCCCCGGCGGCGCGCATCGGCGAAGCGGCGGGCCATGGCGCGGGCGGCGGCGGGGTTCTGGTCGAGGAGGAAGGCGCGCACGGACGGCTCCGCCAGATAGGCGGCATGGAGGCGGTCCAGCAGGGCGCTCGCCACCTCGTGCGTGGTCTCGGCGAAGGCGACGAGGCGGTCCACCGTCTCCGCCAATTCCGCTGCCCCGCGCGGGCCGTGGCGCATCTGCCCGGCGATGAAGGTCGGCGAGACGCGCCCGTGCACCAGCCGCGCCAGCGCTTCGGACAGGGGGCGGGCGCGGGGTCGGTCGGGGTCGGTGGTGTCGAGCACCACGAGGTGCGCCTTGTGCCCCAGCGCCACGCCGGCGGCCGCGAAGCCGCCCATGAAGGCGGCGTCCTCGCTGCCGTCCAAGAGGTCGCGGGCGGCATCGTCCGCGCCGTGGATGAGGGCATCCGCCTGGGCGATCCGCCCGGCGAAGGCGCCGGGTGCCGGGCGCGCCATGCCGTCCGCCCCGCCATAGGCGTGGGAGGCGGCGGCGAGATAGGCATGGCCCAGCTCGGCGCGATCCTCGAAGGCGCCGCGCTGGAGCTGCGCCTCGATGCCCGCGCCATAGGCCCCCGGCGCCGAGCCGAACAGGCGGGACAGGTCCTCGCCCCGGCGGCGGGCAGCGGCGAGCGGATTCTCGCTATCGTCCTCGTCCCGAGCTGCCACGGCGCGGACGGCGGCATCCAGCAGCGCGATCTGGGCCGGGAAGATGTCGCGGAACAGGCCGGAAATGCGGAAGGTCACGTCGATGCGTGGGCGCCCCAGCACGGCGGGCGGCAGCACCTCGATGCCGGTGACGCGGCCGCTCGCCGCCTCCCACATGGGCCGGCAGCCGAGGAAGGCGAGGCCCTGGGCGATTTCCTCGCCCCCGGTGCGCAGGGAGGCGCTGCCCCACAGGTCCAGCACCAGCGCGTGGGGCCAGTCGCCGTGTTCCTGCAGCAGCAGGCGCAGGGCCTCGTCGGCCGCCTTGCGGGCAAGGTCGCAGGCGGTGGGGGTAGGCAGGGTGCGCGGATCGGCGGTGTAGAGGTTGCGCCCGGTGGGCAGCACGTCCCGCCGCCCCCGCGCCGGAGCCCCGGCGGGACCGGCGGGCACGAAGCGGCCGTCGAGGGCGTCGAGCAGCGCGCGGGTCTCGGCTTCGGCGGAGGCGATGCGGGCGGGGTCGGCCTCGTCTTGCGGCACATGGCCGAAGATGTGGAGGCCGTCCTTCACCGCAAGGTCCTTCAGGTCGCACAGCCAGGCGTCGATGCGGCGCAGGGCCTCGTCGGGGTCGGTGGCGGTGGTGACGCCGGCGGTGGCGGCAAGGCCGGTGTCACCGGCGGTCTCCACGATGAGCTGGGCGAGGCGCTCCCGGCGGCGGCGGTCGAGGCCGTCCGCCTGGGCGTATTCGTCCACCAGCCGCTCCAGCTTCTGCTCGGCCTCGGACAGGCCGGCGGCCGCCTGCGGCGGGGGCAGGTGGCCGATGGTGACGGCGGCGAGCCGCCGTTTCGCCTGCGCCGCCTCGCCGGGATTGGAGACGATGAAGGGATAGACCACCGGCAGCGCCCCCATGACCAGCTGCGGGAAGCAGGCGGGCATCAGCGCCACCGCCTTGCCCGGCAGCCATTCCAGCGTGCCGTGGGCGCCGAGATGGATGACGGCGTGGGCGTCCAGCCCCTCGCGCAGCCACAGGCCGAAGGCGATGAGGGCATGGCGGGGCGGCAGGGCGGCGTCGTGATAGTCCGCGCGCCGGTCGAGCGCCGCGCCGCGATCGGGCGCGAAGGCGAGGGTGAGGGCGCCAGAGCGGGCAATGCGGAAGTGGAAGGCGCCGTCCTTCAGGTCGGCATCCGCTTCGGGCGCCCCCCATGCGGCGTGGACGGCCTCGCGCGCGGCCTGCGGCAGGCGGTCAAAAGCGCGGCGGTAGGCGTCGAGAGACAGGGCCGGCGCGGGGGCGATGGCGGCGAGCAGGGCCTTCGCATCGGCGGGCACGGGGCCGGTGGCGTAGTCGGCGTCGCCCAGCGTTGCCATCAGCCGCCGCGCGCTCTCCGGCACATCGAGGCCCACCGCATAGCCGGAGCGGCCCTCGGCGCCGGGATAATCGGGCAGGATCAGTGCCAGCCGCCGCTCCGCGCGGGGCGTGGCGGCGAGGCGCACCAGGCCGGCAACGCGGTCTGCCACATGGGCCACCTGGTCCGGCTCCGGCCGGTTGATGGCGGGGGTGAAGGCAAGGTCGGCATCGGCCGGCGCGAAATCCTTGAAGGAGAGCGCGCCGGCCAGCACCCGCCCGTCCAGCTCCGGCAGCACCACATGCATGGCGAGGTCGGCGGCCGAAAGCCCGCGCGGGCTGCCGGCCCAGGCGGCGCGGGCAGTGGTGGCGGGGGCGGCCTGGAGCACAGGCGCCCCGCCCGCCGGGAACAGCTCCGCCGCATCCCCCGCCGCAAACGCGGTGGTGGTGACGATGACCGCCGGCTTGAGGGCTGTCAGCGCATGGCGCACGGCGGCGCGGGCTTCCGGCGCCTTGAGGCTCGGCACGAACAGGGGCACGGCGGCGATGCCGCGCGCTTCAAGGGCGGCGGCGAGCGCGTCGATGGCGGCGGTGTCGGCTGCGAGCCACTGGGAACGGTAGAAGAGGATGAGGGCGCTGGGCCGCCTGTCCGCCCGCGCGGCGGCGGCCTGGGGTTCCTCTAGTCCCGCGCCGGGATGGTAGAAGGCGGTGGCGGGAACCGGGCGCGGCGGCGCGATTTCGGCGGGCGTAGCGAAGCCGGCCGTCGCGGCCATGCGGGCGAGCAGGGCGCCCATGTTGTCCGGACCACCCGCGCGAAAATAGGCGAGCCAATGGGCCAGCTCGTCCGCAGGCACCGTGGAGAGGGCGGCGAGGCGCGGGTCGTCCTGGTCCTCCCCCGGCAGCAGCGCGAGGGCGATGCCGCGCGCACGCGCCAGGGCGGACAATTGTTCGGCACCGTAGCGCCACCAGTCGAGCCCGCCCAACTGGCGCACCAGCACCACCCTGGCGTGGCGCGCCACCTTTTCCACCCAAAGGTCTACGGACATGGGGTGGGCGAGGTCCTTCAGCCGCGCGAGACGCAGGCTGGGCAGCGCGTCCCGCCGCGCCCGCCAGGCGGCGGACAGGGCCAGCAGGTCGCTGTCGGTGAAGGACAGCGCCACCATGTCGCCGGGCGGCTGGGCGAGATCGACCGGCTCGGCCAGATCCTCCAGCGTCGTCGATGTGGTGGCGAGGATGTGCATGGGGTCTGGTTCGCCTCAGCCGAGAATGGCCCGCTCCACCGCCGCGCGGTCGAAGCCCTTGAGGCCGATCACCACCAGCGCGCCGCGCCGTTCCTCGGCGGCGCCCCACGGCCGGTCGAAATGGTGCGACACGCGGGGGCCGACACCCTGCACCAGCAGCCGCATGGGCTTGCCGGTGACCGCCGCGAAGCCCTTCACGCGCAGCACGTCCGGCGTCTCCGCCGCCGCGACCACGCGGGCGGCGAGGGCGACGGGATCGGCGATCTCGGGGAGCGGGAGCACGATGCTCTCGAACTCGTCGTGGTCGTGGTCTTCCTCGTCGTCGTGATGGGTGCGGCGGGCGTCGATCTCGTCTTCCACGCCGACGCCGAGGCCCAGCAGCACGGCGATGTCCACCCTGCCGGAGGTGGCGCGCACCAGCTTCACCGCGCGGGGCAGATTCTGCGCCACCACCCGCTCGGCGATGGCGAAGCCGGGGTCGTCGAGCAGGTCGCTCTTGGAGAGGATGACGAGGTCGGCGCAGGCGATCTGGTCCTCGAACACCTCTTCCACCGGGTCGTCATGGTCGAGGCTTGAGTCTTCGGCGCGCTGGGCGGCGAGGGCGGAGAGGTCCGGCGCCACCCGCCCTTCGGCCAGCGCCGGGCCGTCCACCACGGCGACCACGCCGTCCACCGTCACCCGGCTCTTGATGGCCGGCCACTGGAACGCCTGCACCAGCGGCTTGGGCAAGGCGAGGCCGCTGGTTTCGATGAGGATATGGTCCACGCGCGGGGTGCGCGAGAGGATCTGGTCCAGCGCCGGCACGAAATCGTCGGCGACGGTGCAGCACAGGCAGCCGTTGGCCAGTTCCACGATGGTGTCCTCGCTGCAGCTCTCGATGCCGCAGCCCTTCAGGATCTCGCCGTCGATGCCCACGTCGCCGAACTCGTTGACGATCACGGCCAGCCGCTTGCCGCCGGCATTCTCAAGCACGTGACGGATGAGCGTGGTCTTCCCCGCGCCGAGGAAGCCGGTGACGATGGTGCAGGGCACGCGGGCGAGCGAAGTCATCAGGGCTCCTCGGGAAAGGACAAAGGGGGAATGCGGGCGACCATGCCGCGCTTGAGGCTTTCGGGTCGTCCGCGCCAGGGCATGAGGCCGTCGCTGGAGGACGCCAGCAGCGCCGCGCCGGCGATCAGGTCGGGGGCGGCATCGGCGGCAAGGTCGCCGAAGACATAGGTCCAGCCGTCGCGGCGGACCATGGCGGCGGAGAGGGACCGCTTGCAGTTGGCGAGGCAGCGCACACCCTTTACCGCCACGCCGTCCGGCAGCAGGGCTGCCGCGGCTGCGTCGGCGAGGACCGCGCCATCGACGGGAGATTCGCCTTCGCCGGGGCTGCGGCAGGTGGTGCAGATGAAGACGGTCACGGCCGGCGGATCGCCGCGCCCGGAGGCCGGCGCGTCACTCTCGCGCGCGGTCGGCCGGGCGGTGGTTTCCGCCACGTCGGCATCGCCGGGAATGTGGGCGCGTTCGCCTCGCTCCACCATTGAGATCCACGGGTGCGCGGGCCGCCCGCGAAGCACGGGCTTGAAAGGGACGCAAGACCGGAGCACCCCGCCCGGCGCGGACCTCGTCGAAGGCAGGTCTCCTGGCTCGCGGATCAGCGCCCCCGCCGCCTTCCCGGCGCCTTGCGGCATCCAGTGGCGTCTGGCAGGGGCTCACCGCCGACAGTTGCGGGGGCAGCCGCGGCATGGGGAGACACCTCCCGCACCGCATTCCCTTTTGCGCCCGTGTGGGAACACGGGACCTTCGACAGGGGCACTAAAGGCAGGGCGGGGGCGAATGTCAAATGAGAGGGCGAGGGTGGGGCTTCAGTTTGAAAAGAATCACTGTCGGCCCCTCCCCCGCACGCGGGAGAGGGGAGTCCGCCGGCTTCGGATGTCAGATCAGGACGACCCCCGCCCCCTCGCCACATAAGCCCGCCAGCCGCCGAGCGCCGTGATTTCCTCGGCGCGCTCCACCGCATGGGCCTCGCACAGGAAGCCGGGCACCTCGCTGCCGTCCTCCAGCCGCACCTTGCCGATGCCGAGCGGCGCGGGGATGCGGGAGACGAAGCGGCCGAAGGCGGCGGGGGCCAGCGCCCAGACCTCCACCTCCAGCCCCGGCCCGGCAAAGCCCGGGGCGCGCACCACGCCCGGCTTCTGGGGCGTGGTGTCCGGCAGCACGAAGAGCCGGTAGTCCGGCGCGGTGCGGCAGCTCTTCACCAGCACACCGCCAGCCTCCGTGAGCTCCGGGTTGAGCGGCATGCCGGACAGGTGCGCCCCCACGACGGCGATGGGCACGGCCTCGCCCGGCTGGATTTCGGACGGGCGATGTCCGCTGAGCGGAAGATCGGTCGTCATGGCTTTCCTCTCCGCTTTCGTCACAGGGCTTCGAGCACGCAGACCACGTCGCCGGAGCGCACGGTGCGCCCGGGGACCGCACGGATCTCCCGCACCCGCCCGGCGGCATGGGCGGTGATGGAGATTTCCATCTTCATGGATTCGATGATGGCGATGGTTTCGCCTGCGGCGACCACCGTCTCCTCCGCCACCAGCACCTTCCAGACGTTGCCGGGCACGTTGGCGGAGACGCCGAAGCAGCCGTCCGGCATCTCGCCCTCGCTGAAGGGGCCGGCGCCGTCCTCCACCACGAAGCTGTCGAGCCCTTCCGCCTTCCAGCGGGCGCGCTCCGCCTCGAAAGCCGCCTGCTGGCGGGCCTTTCCGGCCGTGATCTCGCCGGCGTTGGCAGCAAGGTTCGCGGCATAGTTGGCATAGGAGAAGCGGCGGTCCTCGATGCGCACCGGATAGGCGCCGTGAGGAAATGCCTCGCGCGCCTCCATCAGCTCCTGGTGGCTCACGGGGAAGAAGCGGATCTCGTCGAAGAAGCGCAGCAGCCACGGGGTGCCGGGCTCGAACGCGGGCGTTGAGCGCCACGTGTTCCACATCTGGATGGTGCGGCCGAACAGCTGATAGCCGCCCGGCCCCTCCATGCCGTAGATGCACATGTAGGCGCCGCCGATGCCCACCGCGTTTTCCGGGGTCCAGGTGCGGGCCGGGTTATACTTGGTGGTGACGAGGCGGTGGCGCGGGTCGATGGGAGTGGCAACCGGCGCGCCGAGATAGACATCGCCGAGGCCCAGCACCTGGTAGCTGGCGCCGAAGATGATGTCCTTCACCGCCTGCTCGTCCTCAAGGCCGTTGATGCGGCGGATGAACTCGATGTTGGACGGGCACCACGGCGCGTTGGGCCGCACCAGCTCCTGATACTTGCGCATGGCAAGTTCCGCCTGCGGGTCGTTCCAGGACAGGGGCAGGTGGACGACGCGGCTCGGCACCACCACATCCTCGGCGCGGGGCAGGCCGCTCTCGATCCCGGCGAGGGCGTCGAGCAGCTTGGCGCGTGGCATGGCCGCGCCATCGTAGTGGATCTGGAGCGAGCGGATGCCGGGGGTGAGGTCGATGATCCCCGGCAGGCGCGCCTCCTCGACCGCCTGCGCCATCAGGTGGGCGCGCAGGCGCAGCGCAATGTCGAGGTGCATGTCGCCGAACTCGACCAGCAGGTTATCGTCCCCCTGCCGGCGATAGACGACACTCACCGGCCCGTCCTCCCGGCGGGCCAGGATCGGCGAGCCGGTCTCCTCCGGCGCGCCGATCACGGCCGGGCCGGAGATGGGGTCCTGCGGCCGGGGCAGGGCGAGGAAGCGCACGGTGTCTCCGGGCTTCAGCTGACCCATCTTCCACTGCTCGTCGCGGGCGATCACCGCCGGGCAGACGAAGCCGCCCAGCGAGGGGCCGTCCGGGCCGAGGATGATGGGCATGTCGCCGGTGAAGTCGATGGCGCCGATGGCATAGGCGTTGTCGTGGAGATTGGAGGGGTGGAGCCCCGCCTCGCCGCCATCGGTCCGCGCCCAGCGCGGCGTCGGCCCCATGAGGCGCACGCCGGTGCGGGCGCTGTTGAAATGTACCTCGTAGGTCGCGGCGAAGAGGTCCGCGATATCCTCGTCCTGGAAGAAGTCTGGCGCGCCGTGGGGGCCATAGACCACGCCGATGCTCCACTCCCGCGTCAGCGGCGCGGGGGCGCCGGGCGCGTGGTCCGGAACCTGCGGGCGCGCGGCCTTGGGGGCGAGGTGGAGGGTGTCGCCGCCCTTCAGGGTGCCGGTGGCATGGCCGCCGAAGGCGCCCAGGGCGAAGGTGGCGCGCGAGCCCAGCACCACGGGTGCCTGGAACGCGCCATTGACCGCGAGATAGGCCCGCTGCCCCGGCCCCTCGATATGGCCGATGGCGAGCACCTGCCCCGCCTTCACCGGGAAGGCGGCATCATGCGGGGCCGGGGCGCCGTCGAGGGTGGCGGGCATCAGGGCGCCGGAGAGGGCGACCACCGCTTCGTCGTGGAAGCGCAGTGTCGGGCCGTTGACCGTCAGTTCCAGCGCGCAGGCGGTCTCGGCATTGCCCACCAGGGCATTGGCCCGGCGGAAGGAATAGTCATCCATGGGTCCGGACGGCGGCACGCCCACGTGCCACAGGTGAAGCCGCCCCGGCAGTTCCTGGAGGCTCGACTGGGCGCCGGGCACCAGCACCTCCACGCTCGAAGGCCGGAAGGCGAAATCCTTCAGCGCCGTGGTCGCCACCTTGGCCGACGCGAGCAGCCCGGACGCCGCGATGGCGCGCAGATATTGCAGGTTGGTCTCGATGCCGCAGATGGAGGTTTCCGCCAGCGCTGCATTGAGCGCGGCGATGGCGGCGGGGCGGTCATCGCCGGTCACGATCACCTTGGCGAGCATGGGATCGTAATAGGGCGTCACCTCGGTGCCGGTCTCGATCCAGCCGTCGATGCGCGCATTCGCGGGGAACTTCACCTCGGTCAGCAGCCCGGCCGAGGGCTGGAAGTTGGCGTGCGGGATCTCCGCATAGACGCGCACCTCCATGGCCGCGCCCTTCGGCACCAGCGGGCCGGCGGCGGATATGGGATCTTCCCCGGCCGCCTGCCGGATCATCCATTCCACGAGGTCGATGCCGAACACCGCCTCGGTGACGGGATGCTCCACCTGGAGGCGGGTGTTCACCTCCAGGAAGTAGAATTCCTGCCGGGCCGGGTCGTAGATGAATTCCACCGTGCCGGCGCTCTCGTAAGCCACGCTCTCGCCCAGCTTCACGGCGGCGGCGTGCAGGCGCGCGCGCACGTCATCGGAGAGGAGGGGAGCCGGGGTCTCCTCCACCACCTTCTGGTTCCGGCGCTGGAGGGAGCAGTCGCGTTCGCCGAGCGCCACCACCTTGCCCTTGCCATCGCCGAAGATCTGCACTTCCACATGCCGCGCCTCGGCCACGAAGCGCTCCAGATAGACCCGCGCATCGCCGAAGGAGGCGCGGGCGGTGCGCTGGACGCGCTCGAAGGTGTCGGCCAGCTCCTGCGGCGTGTGGCACAGTTGCATGCCGATGCCGCCGCCGCCGGCGGTGGATTTAAGCATCACCGGATAGGTGATGGCTTCCGCCGCCTTCAGCGCCTCTTCGGCGGTGTCGAGCAGGTCGGTGCCCGGCAGCAGCGGCACGCCGGAGGCCTTCGCCAGTGCGCGGGCGGTGTGCTTCAGGCCGAAATCCTTCAGGTGCTCGGGCTTGGGGCCGATGAAGCGGATGCCTTCATCGGCGAGGCGCCGGGCGAAGGCCACGTTCTCCGACAGGAAGCCGTAGCCGGGATGCACCGCCTGCGCCCCCGTCGCCTTGCAGGCTGCGATGACTGCGTCCACGTTCAGGTAGCTCTCGGCGGCCGGGGCCGGGCCGAGGCGCACCGCCTCGTCCGCCTCCAGCACGCCGCGGGTGAAGCGGTCGGCGTCCGAATGGACGGCCACCGAGGCGATGTTCATGGCGCGGAGCGTGCGGATGACGCGCCGTGCGATCTCGCCGCGATTGGCGATGAGGACCTTGGTGAACATGGATCAGCCCTCCTCGCCGGCGAAGACGAGGACCTGGACCGGCGTCGGGTTGAAGCCGTTGCAGGGATTGTTGATCTGAGGGCAGTTGGAGATGACGACGAGCACGTCCATCTCCGCCTTGAGCTCCACATAGTCGCCGGGGCCGGAGATGCCGTCCACGATGGCCAGATCCCCCGAGGGTTCCACCGGCACATTCATGAAGAAGTTGATGTTGGGCACCACGTCGCGCTTCGACATGCCGTGCTTCATCACCTCGATGACGAAATTCTCGCGGCAGGCGTGCAGATACTTCACCTGGTGGCCGAAGCGCACCGTATTGGCCTCGCACGAGCAGGCGCCCGCCGAGGTGTCGTGCCGGCCGCAGGTGTCGGCGGTCACGGTGAGCATGAGGTTGCCCTCGGTGGAGATCAGCTTCGTGCCCGTGGACACATAGGCGGAGCCCTGAACCCGCAGCGTATCCTGCGAGGAATAGCGCTCGGAAAAGTCGTCGGCGCGGTAGAATAAAGTATCCACCGCCTGCTGGCCTTCCAGATCCACGATGCGCACGCTCTCGCCCTTCTTCACCACGCAGGAGAAGGGGGCATTGGCGGGCACGAAATAATCGGCGATGGCGGTGGAGGCATCCCGCACGGGCGTCGCGAAGAATTTGCTCATGTCGGCCCCCTCAGCGCGCGGTGTTCTCGAAGCCGCGGACGGCCTCGATGGTGGCGGTGCGGCACAAATCGTCCGCGGCCGGCGCGGGCGCGCGGAAGCGGATGGCCTCCACCGCCGGCGGCGCGTAGTCGGACGCCGGGTCCATGGGGTGGGGGCAGTTGGAGAGCGCGACGATGAGGTCCATCTCGGCGCGCAGGTCCACGAAGTCACCGGCCTGGCGCTTGTCGTCGAGCCAGTGGAAGGCACCCTCGGCGTCGGTCCGCACGGGAGCGAAGAAGGTGAGGGCGGGCGGGATGTCGCGCTTGTCGAAGCCGAGCTTGCCGGCGGCGAGGATGAAGTTGTCGCGGGTGTTGCGCAGCACCTTCTCGCCATAGCGGGCGCGGTTGGAGGCGGCGGTGGAGCCGCCCACGAGGGCGTCGTGCATGCCGGTGGTGTCCTCGATCAGGGAGAACATCACCCGGCCCATGTCGGAGAACAGCACGCGGCCTTTGCCGAGAGCCGAGGTCCACTGGACCTTCACCGTGTCGGCATAGTTCAGCCGCTCGGTCTTGTCGGCCGCCGACCACGCGATCATGGAGACCGCCGCCGGGCCATGGGGCAGGCGGATGCGCAGGGCCTCGCCGGCCGCCATGGGCGTGGACCAGTACCAGCCACCGGGAATGGTCTCGACGTGGATCACGGCGCCTTCGGGGATGGGCGCGCCATCGCGCGGCGTCGGGCCGGGCAGGGCCTTCGGCGCGTGCTTCTGGCCGGCGGCCTTCAATTCGGCATAGCGGCGCTTGTTCTCTTCGATGAAGAGCCGGGTGTCCTCGGTGACGGTCATGTCGTGTCTCCTCAAGCCGTCTGGAGTGCCGGGTCGTCCCGGCCGGGTCCCGAGGGAATGGCCGGGTCGTCCCGGCCGGGGATGGGAGTGCTGGTCTTGCCGGCGATCCGCGTTCCCGCGATCCTTTTCGGCCAGACCTCGATGTCCTTGGCGATGGTGGCGCCGTAGCGGGCCTTCTCCTCGGGCCGGTTGCGCCGGCGCTCGAAGGCGATGATGCGGGTGGCGAGGGTGAACGCCTCCTTCAGGTCGTGGGTCACCATCACCACGGTCATCTCGCAGCTGTTCCACAGCTTCAGCATGAGCTGGTGGATGTCGGTGCGGATGCCGGGATCGAGCGCGCCGAACGGCTCGTCCAGCAACAGGATCTTCGGTCTGCGCATGATGGCCTGGGCCAGTGCCAGGCGCTGCTGCATGCCGCCGGACAGGGCCGCGGGATATTTATCCTCCGCGCCCTTGAGGCCCACTTCCGCGATGAGCGCGCGCGCCTCCTCCTCCACCTGACGGCGGCGGGCGCCGAACAGGCGTCCGGTGAAGGGGGCTTCCTCCATCTCGGCGGCCAGCACCACGTTGCCCAGCACGGTGAGGTGCGGGAACACGGAATAGCGCTGGAACACCACGCCCCGGTCGGCACCCGGCTCGCGGGCGATGGGCCTGCCGTCGATCAGCACCTCGCCGCGGGTCACCGTCTCTTCCGAGAGCAGGATGCGCAAAAAGGTGGTCTTGCCGCAGCCCGAGGGGCCGACGAGGGCGATGAAGGAGCGCGGCGCGAAATCGAGGGAGATGTCCTCCAGCACGATCTGGTCGCCATATTCCTTCCACAGGTGGCGCACGGCGATTGTCGTCATTTCGCGGCTCCGAACCAGGGGAAGAAGAAGCGGCGGGCGCGCACCAGCGCGAAATCCATGGCCACGGCGAGGAGCGTGATCCAGGCGACGTAGGGCAGGATCACATCCATGGCGAGATAGCGCCGCACCAGGAAGATCCGGTAGCCGAGGCCAGAGTCCGAGGCGATGGCCTCCGCCGCGATGAGGAACAGGAAGGCCGGCCCCAGCGACAGGCGCAGGGCGTCCATGAGGCGGGGCAGGATCTGCGGCAGCACCACGCGCACGGCCATCTGCCAGGTGGAGGCGCCCAGGGTCTGCGCCTTGATCATCTGCTCGCGCGGCAGCTCCTCCACCCGCATGGCGAGGTCGCGGATGAGATAGGGCGTGATGCCGATGGTGATGAGCGCGATCTTCGACGCCTCGCCCAGCCCCATGACGATGAAGAGAATGGGCAGCAGCGCCAGTGGCGGCACCATGGAAACCATGGCCACGAACGGCGCGAGGAAGGCCCGCACGATGGGCAGCATGCCCACCAGCAGGCCGATGAGAAGGGCGATGGCGGTGGAGAGGGCCAGCGCCGCGAACAGCCGTTCCAGGCTCGCCAGCGTGTCGGACCACAGGAGATAATCGCCGGTGCGGGCATCCGCCGTGAACGCGACCTTGCCGATGGCCTCGCCCAGCGACACGAGACTTGGCAGCAGCTTGTCGTCGGGGTTCACGGACAGGCGCTCTGCCGAGCCCAGCACATAGGCGAGCACGACAAGGGCAAAGGGCAGGATGGCGAGGAACAGCGCCGTTCCCCGATCCGGCCTGACGTTGATAAGGCGCATCAGCGCTGCTCCGAAGGTTGGGGTGGGATGAGGTCGCGGTGGTTGCACCGGGACGAGCCCCCTCTCCCTCTCCCGCTGGCGGGGGAGGGAG
>NZ_JAIVFN010000087.1 GCF_030015065.1 Xanthobacter autotrophicus
GGCGGGAGGCGCTTGCCGGGCGGCGGCCCATGCTCCGGCCCGACATGCCCATGGCCCGTCACGGGCGAGGAACGGGGGCCGTGCGTGCGATCCGACGCCGTGGCGCCAAGGCCATGGGGAGGGCGGTGGTGAGGGGCGCGCGGGTCATGAGGAAGGGGACGAAGCCCCGACGTTCCGCGGGGCGATGGGTCCCCGAGCCCGCCCTGCGCCTGGCCGGCAGTCGCCGGGCCAGATCGAACATTCGTCGGGCGAGCCCAGGGGCGGCGGCTCCGGGGATGTGTCCCGGAACCGCCGAGGCGGCGGCCGCGCAGGGCGGCGGCGAGCCGGATCAGCGGCGATCCGGCCGTGTGGAGGCCTTGACCGCGTCGTCGTGATACCAGCTCGAGCCGATCGCCGCGTGAGTGGCGCCGAGGGCCGCCAGTTCGGCCTGCCATTTCGCCTCATTGGAAGGCATGCCGACATTTGCGCCATTCTTCACCGGGAAGACATAGATTTTCGCCGTCTCGCGCTTCTGGTTCACAGTCATCATTCAAACTCCGGTCGATGAGCCTCCTGGGCACCATCCATTGAGCCGTTCTTAGCAGAAAACAGAGCCAACATATACATAAATTGCCTAAAAAATTAGTACGATGCTTAAATTATGGGCACAGATATTTTAGTATCAAATATTCGATTTTCTTCTGCATATGGTGCATAGCGTGCGCGCGTCTTTCGCAGCGCAGCGAGGCCGCCTCGATCAACCGCCTGTGGCGCGCATTTGTTCCGCGAGGTCCCGCGCCGGTGGCGGGTGGAGGCTGTGCCGCCGGGGTATTGCCTTGAGCTTGGGCGAAGCGCCCAAGCGTCAGGCCGAATCCTGATGCAGCAATGGGCATTGGCGCCATCAAATGGGCCGCGCAAGCCCTTGTGTGGCGTTTGGATGAAGGCTGGCACGCGCCTTGCTTAGAGGGGCGTGGCCCAAAACGGTCAGTGGATTCTTCGCGGCCGGACGCTCAACCCCGAGTTCCAAAATCTCACGTCATCGGCTTATGAGAGACTGCAATGCCAAAGTTTAAACTCGAGTATATCTGGCTGGACGGTTACACCCCGACCCCGAATCTGCGTGGCAAGACGCAGATCAAGGAATACGACGTGTTCCCGACCCTCGAGCAGCTGCCGCTGTGGGGCTTCGATGGCAGCTCCACCCAGCAGGCCGAAGGCCGCAGCTCGGACTGCGTGCTGAAGCCCGTGGCGGTCTATCCCGATCCGGCCCGCACCGACGGCGTCCTGGTCATGTGCGAGGTCATGATGCCCGATGGCGTCACGCCGCACCCGACCAACAAGCGCGCCACCATCCTCGACGATGAAGGCGCCTGGTTCGGCTTCGAGCAGGAATACTTCTTCTACAAGGACGGCCGCCCGCTCGGCTTCCCCGAGCACGGCTATCCGGCGCCCCAGGGCCCGTATTACACCGGCGTCGGCTACAAGAACGTGGGCAGCATCGCCCGCCAGATCGTCGAGGAGCACCTCGACCTGTGCCTCGCGGCCGGCATCAACCATGAAGGCATCAACGCGGAAGTCGCGAAGGGCCAGTGGGAATTCCAGATCTTCGGCAAGGGCTCCAAGAAAGCGGCCGACGAAGTCTGGATGGCGCGCTACCTGCTGCTCCGCCTCACCGAGAAGTACGGTGTGGACATCGAGTTCCACTGCAAGCCGCTCGGCGACACCGACTGGAACGGCTCGGGCATGCACGCCAACTTCTCCACCACCTATCTGCGCGAAGTGGGCGGCAAGGCCTATTTCGAGGCGCTGATGGCGGCCTTCGAGGCCAACCTCGAGGATCACATCGCGGTGTACGGCCCGGACAACCACATGCGCCTCACCGGCAAGCATGAGACCGCGCCGTGGAACAAGTTCTCGTATGGCGTGGCCGACCGCGGCGCGTCCATCCGCGTGCCCCACTCCTTCATCAGGAACGACTACAAGGGCTATCTTGAGGATCGCCGCCCCAACTCCATGGGCGACCCCTACCAGATCGCCTCCCAGATCCTGAAGACCATTGCGTCGGTTCCCACCGACGTGTCGGCTGCGGCCTGATCCCAAAAGCCACGGCGCGGCTTCCGCGCCGTGGCACCCCCTTCCGGGCATTGCCGTTTTGGCCCCTCGCCGGTGGCGCCTCTGACCTCGGGACAGAGCCCGTGCCGGCTGCCCGCATTCTTCAAGATCCATTCGTCGCAGCCAGAAACTTGCTCATCAAGGTGTGAGGCCCGCGCGGATCACGGCTTCGGCCGGACCGCCATGGGGCGCCTGTCGCGGCAGGACTCGTCCCGGCCATCCACGCCTCGACCGTCTGGCGTGTCCTGTCGAGGGATGGCACCAGCGGAGCGGCGTGGATGCCCCGGACGAGCCGGAGCCCGACCCTCGTCCCCGATTCCTCGTGTCCCCCGAGCCTCGCCCCCTGAAGCCACCCGCCATCGGCCGCGCCTCTCCTGCGGCGACGTTCCTGCCGCGGTGGCCTTTCCGCTCGGTCCGCGACGCCTCTCCCCATGACCGTCCCCGCACCACCGGCACAGGCCTGCCGGTGGTGCGGGCACCGTTCACTTTGCTGGTATGAGCCCGCGCGGGGCCTGAGCGGAGTCGTCCCGGCATCGGTCAAAGACCAGGGCCGTTGAATTCAAAGGGCGATTCACCGGGCGGCTGCATTCCCGGATCGCGCCCTGCCGGCTCCATGCCCGGCCTCGGCTGGTCCGGGCCATGGGGGCCGTGCTGCGGGTCCCTTCCGGACGGCCTGCGGCGCGGTGCGAACACGGCTCGGCCAGATTGCATCGCGGCCCGGATCCGTGGACTCTTGCTGTCGTGAGAGTTTGAGATGGAATCACCGCCCGGCCCGCGCGGCCCGGCCGGACCCGTCTTGAGGGAGCGCCATCCATGCCTGCCGATTGGAATGCCGGCCAGTATCTGAAGTTCGAGGACGAACGCACGCGCCCGTCTCGGGACCTGCTGGCGCAGGTGCCGCTTGCGGACGCCGCCTTCGTGGTCGATCTCGGCTGCGGCCCCGGCAATTCCACCCAGCTTCTGGCCGACCGTTTTCCCGGCGCCGAGGTGCTGGGGCTCGACACCTCGCCGGACATGCTGGCCGCCGCCCGCAGGCGCCTGCCCTCGCTCCGCTTCGAGACGGCGGACGCCTCCACCTTCACGCTGCCGAGGCCGGCGGACCTCATCTTCGCCAATGCGGTGCTGCAATGGGTGCCGGATCACGCGGTGCTGCTGCCGCGGCTGGTGTCGCTGTTGGCGCCCGGCGGCGTGCTGGCGGTGCAGATGCCCGACAATCTGGACGAGCCGTCCCACGTCGCCATGCGGGAATCCGCCATGTCCGGGCCGTGGGCGGACAAGCTCTCCGAGGCCTCCCGCGCCCGCGCGGTGCTGCCGGAGCCCGGCGGCTATTACGACATGCTGGCGCCCCATGCCACGCGCGTGGAGATCTGGCACACCATCTACAACCATCCCCTGAACGGGGTGGCGGCCATCGTGGAATGGGTGAAGGGCACCGGCCTGCGGCCCTTCCTCGATCCGCTGGAGGGCGACGAGCGCGCCGAATTCCTGGAGGATTATGCGGCGCGCCTCGCCGATTGCTATCGGCCGCGGGTGGACGGCAAGGTGCTGCTGGCCTTCCCGCGGCTGTTCATGGTGGTGGTCAAATAATGCCGGGCCATGGCCCGCGCCGGCTCACCAGCTCGGCAGCACCGCGCCCTTGAAGGTCTCCAGGATGAAGGCGCGGGTCTCGGGAGACTGGTAGGTTTCCACCAGGGTCTTCACCCAGGGCTTGTCCTTGTCCTCGGCCCGCACCGCGATGATGTTCACGTACGGCCCCTTGGGGTCTTCGCGCAGGATGGGATCCTTCACCGGGTCGAGGCCGGCTTCCTTGGCATAATTGGTATTGATGCCCGCAGCCGCGAGGTCGGGGAGGGAGCGCGGCAGCTGGGCGGCGTCGATCTCCACGAACCTGAGCTTCTTCGGGTTGTCCACCACGTCCACCACCGAGGCCTTCACCCCGATGCCGTCCTTCAGCTTGATGAGGCCCTTGTCGGCCAGAAGCAGCAGGACGCGCCCGCCATTGGTCGGATCGTTCGGAATACCGATCGATGCGCCGGCCGGGATCTGATCGAAGCTCTTGTACTTCGTCGAATAGACGCCGATGGGGAAGTTCACCGTCAGGCCCACGGGCACGATCTTGTAGCCGCGGTCCCTGATCTGGTTGTCGAGGTAGGGCTGGTGCTGGAACGCGTTCGCCTCCAGGTCGCCGGAGGCCAGGGCGGCGTTCGGCACCACATAGTCGGAAAACTCGATCACCTTGATCTCAAGGCCTTTTTTCGCTGCCTCGGCCTTCACCTTCTCCAGGATCTGGGCATGGGGGCCGGGGGTGACGCCGACCTTGATGGTCTCGGCGGACGCAGCGGTGAGGAGGCCGGCGGCGAGCGCGAGGGCGAGCGCGCCGGCTGTCGCGAGGGCTTTCATGGACGTCTCCGTGCAGAAGTCGAAGGTGAAGAAGGTGCCGAAGTTCAGGAGCGGCTGCGCTTGTCGAGGCGGCGGGCGAGGAGGTCGCCCAGCGTCTGCACCCCCTGCACCAGCAGGATGAGCACGATCACCACCGCCGCCATCACCTCCGGCATGAAGCGCTGGTAGCCGAAGCGGATGCCGAGGTCGCCGAGCCCGCCGCCGCCCACCGCGCCCACCATGGCCGAGTAGCCCAGCAGCGACACCGCCGCGAGGGTGAGGGCGAGGGTGATGGCCGGCAGCGCCTCGGGCAGCAGCACCTTGGCGACGATCTGGAGCGGGCTTGCCCCCATGGCTCGGGCGGCTTCGACAAGCCCTTGATCCACCTCGCGGATCGCCGCCTCGATCAGGCGCGCGATGAACGGCGCGGCAGCCACCGTCAAAGGCACGATGGCGGCATGGGTGCCGATGGAGGTGCCCGCCACCAGCCGGGTGAAGGGGATGATGGCCACCACCAGGATGATGAAGGGGGTCGAGCGCGCCGCATTCACCACCAGCCCCAGCATCTGGTTGGCAAGGGGCGCTGCGAACAATTCCCCCTTGCGGCTGGTGGCGAGGAACACCCCCAGCGGCAGCCCGAGAAGGGTGCCGAGCACGCCGGAAACCGCAACCATGTAAAGGGTTTGCCGGGTGGCCTCGATGATCAGCTCGACGATGGCGGGCGGCAGCAGGCCGAAGGAGAGATCAAACATAGCCGAGCACCTCCGCCGACAGATGAAGCCGTTCCACCGCGCCGACCACCGCCGCGACGGTGGCGGCATCGCCGGGGATGGAGACGACGATGACGCCGAAGGGGGCGCCGGCGATCTCGTCCACCTGGGCCTGGATGATGTTCACATCCACCGACAGCAGCCGCGACACCCGCGACAGCACGGGATCGGTGGCATGGGAGCCGGTGAAGACGATGCGCAGCACCGCGTCGCGGCCCGGCGCGGGCTCCGCCGTCAGGCGGTTGGCCAGCTCCGGCGGCAGGCTCTGGCCGGTGAGGGCGGAGAGGAAGGAGCGGGTGGTGGCGTGTTGCGGCGCGGCGAAGACATCGTAGGTGGCGCCTTCCTCGACAATGCGGCCGCCGTCGATCACCGCCACCCGGTCGGCCACGGCCTTGATCACCGCCATTTCGTGGGTGATCAGGAGCACGGTGAGGTTGAGTTCCGCATTCACCTTGCGCAGCAAAGCGAGGATCTGGTTGGTGGTCTCGGGGTCGAGGGCCGAGGTGGCCTCGTCCGAGAGCAGCACGCGGGGGCGGGTGGCCAGCGCCCGGGCGATGCCCACGCGCTGCTTCTGCCCGCCGGACAGCTCGGCCGGATAGCGGTCGCGCTTGTCGGAGAGGCCGACCAGCTCCAGCAGGGGCTCCACCCGGGCCTTGATCTCGCGGGCGGGCAGGCCTGCAATCTCCAGCGGCAGGGCCACGTTGTCGAAGGCGGTGCGGCGCGCCAGCAGGTTGAAATGCTGGAAGATCATGCCGATGGACCGGCGCTCGGCGCGCAGCGCCGCCTCGTCCAGCGCGCCCATGTCCACCCCGTCCACGGTGACGCGTCCGGCCGTGGGTTTCTCCAGCCCGTTGACGAGGCGGATGAGGGTGGACTTGCCAGCGCCGGAGCGGCCGATGACGCCGAGAATGGCGCCCTCCGGCACGTCCAGTGTGATGTCGGACAGCGCGGCGACCGACGCATGGCCGCGGCGGGCGGGATAGGCCTTCGCCGCCGCCTCGAAGCGGATGATGGGGCGCGTCGCCGGCGCGGGAGGACGGGCAGGGGAGGGATCTTGCACGGAAGGTGTCGTCAGGGTGATGGGGGCGTTCACGGGGTGGCTCCGGGCTTCTCGCCTGTTCGCCAGACCGGACCTTCTTATACGCCGGTTTTCCCAGCGGAGGACAGGAGAAGGCAACGGGGGCGACACGGGTTCAGGCGACGACGTGGCGGCGACGAACCCGGATCGACCGGAGTGAGCCTTGTAAAGGCTCAGCTTTCGGCTGCGGGTTCGGATCTTCTCAGCAACACATCATCATGGCGGCGCCCGTTCGTGCTGGGGCAGGGGTCGCTTGGACCATCGTTCTTTTTACAGAACAAGTCAATGGTAATTAATCCAATGAAGATAGTTCATTGTTGCGCCGCATGCAAAGCCGCCATGCCGAGCAGGCGGCGCTCCAGGCGGGCCAGCGTGCGAGTGAAGACCGCAGGGTCGTCGAGCGCCCGGGCGAGAACCAGAGCCCCCTGGATGGCGAGCACCGCGTCCTCGGCGTCCTCACCGGCCGTGTCGGGGGCGCGGCCGGTGCGGCGGAGGGCGTCGGCGAGGGCCTCGCGCCAGCGGGCGAAGTAGCTCAGCACCTGTCCGCAGAAGCGGTCCCGCACCTCGCTCAGCGCGAAGACTCCCACCAGGCACACCCGCCGGCCGGAGCGGAAATAGGCGTCCACCCGCCCCAACATGTCGCGGATGGCGGCGGCGCCGTCCTCTTGCGCGCGGAGCGGCGCGAACACGTTGGTCTCGAACCAGAGGTCGATCTCCGCGAGCACGGCGGCCGCCATCTCCTCCTTCCCGCCGGGGAAGAAGTGATAGAGGCTGCCCTTGCCCAGCCCGGTGCGGGCGGTGATGTGGGCAAGGCTCGCCCCCTCGAAGCCGTGCTCGCGGAACACCTCGCCCAACAGGGGCAGGATGTCCGCGCGCTCGCTCACCGTCCGTGCCATGGCGGTCTCTTGTCCCTGTCCCTGAAACTCACATGCCCAGTTCGGTGAGGCCGGGATGGTCGGCCGGGCGCGGGCCGAGCGGCCATAGGAAGCGGCGCTCGCTCTCGCGTATGGCGACATCGTTGATGGAGGCCTCGCGCCGGCGCATGAGCCCGTTCTCGTCGAATTCCCACTGCTCGTTACCGTAGGAGCGGTACCACGCGCCATCGGCATCGTGCCACTCGTACTGGAACCGCACGGCGATGCGGTTGTCGTTGAGGCCCCATAATTCCTTGATGAGCCGATACTCGCGCTCCTTCTCCCACTTGGCGGTCAGGAAGGCGACGATGGCGGGGCGGCCGACGAGAAAGTCCGAGCGGTTCCGCCAGCGGCTGTCGGGGGTGTAGGCGAGGGAGACCCGCTCGGGATCGCGGGTGTTCCAGGCGTCTTCCGCCAGGCGCGCCTTCCGGGCGGCGGTCTCCACGGTGAAGGGCGGCAATGGCGGGCGTTGGTTCATGGTCCTCTCCTGTACCAATCAGTCAATAATGTACTGAATGGTACAAAAGAGGACAGGAGTCAAGCGGGGCGGGATTTCTCCCGCCCCGTCCGGGTTTATTCCGCCGCGCGGGGTAGTCCCGGGCTCGCGTGCGGCGGCGCCGTTCCGGCGTGGCCGCCCGGCTCGTCCTTGCCGCCGATGAAGCGGCCGAAGATGCGCCCGAGGATGTGGCTCAGATCGTCCATCACCGAGAACACCGCGGGCACGAACACCAGCGACAGCACGGTGGAGGTGATGAGGCCGCCGATGACCGCGATGGCCATGGGGGCGCGGAAGGCGCCGCCTTCGCCCAGCGCCATGGCCGAGGGCACCATGCCCGCCACCATGGCGATGGTGGTCATGACGATGGGCTGCGCCCGCTTGCGCCCCGCCTCGATGAGGGCGGTGGTGCGGTCCACGCCCTGGTGCATGGCCTCGATGGCGAAGTCCACCAGCAGGATGGCATTCTTGGTCACGATGCCCATGAGCATCAGGAAGCCGATGATCACCGGCATGGACACCGAATTGCCGGTGATGAGCAGCGCGATGAACGCCCCGCCCACGCTCAGCGGCAGCGACACCAGGATGGTGATGGGCTGGAGCAGATCGTGGAACAAGAGCACCAGCACCGCCAGCACCAGCATGAGGCCGGCGGCCATGGCCATGGCGAAGCCGGTGTTCACCTCCTCCATGATCTCGGCGTCGCCCGCTTCCTTCAGGGTGACGCCGGCCGGCAGGTTCTGGGCGGTGGGCACCGCCTTCACCCTGGCGAGGGCATCGCCCAGCGGGGTCTCGCCCACGAGGTCGGCCTCCACCGCGATGCGGCGGGCGCGGTCGTAGCGGTCCAGCGAAGTCGGTCCCTTGCCGAAGCGCACGTCCGCCACCGCCGAGAGCGGCACCGCGCCGCCGCTCGCGGTGGGCACCTTCAGCGCGTCGAAGGTGGCGAGGCTGGTGCGCGCCTTCTCGTCGAGCTGCACGCGGATGTCGATCTGCCGGTCCTTGGCCGAGAATTTGGCGAGGTTGGCGGAAATGTCGCCGATGGTGGCGATGCGTACGGTCTCGGCGATGGTGTCCACCGAGACGCCCAGCTCCGCCGCCTCGTCGAGCTTGGGCACGATGCGGATCTCCGGCCGGTCCAGCGCCGCCGAGGAGACCACGTTGGCAAGCTCGGGCACGTGGGCGCGGATCTCCTGCTCGATGGCGAGCGCCGCCGTCTCCACGGCCGCCCCGTCATTGCCGGAGAGCACCACCTGGAAGCCGCGCTGGGTGTTCTGGCCGTTCTGGCTCCAGGAGAAGCGCATGTCGGGAATGGCGGAGAGGGTGCGCGAGAATGCCGTCTCGAACGCCTTCTGGTCCATGTCGCGCTCGGCGCGGGGCTTCAGGTTGATGACGATCTGCGCCTTGCGCACCTCGCCGGCGGTGAGGGCGAGCCCGCCCGATCCGCCGGAGCCGGCGGTGGCGTAGACGCTCCGCACCTCCGGCAGCTTCAGCAGCGTGCGGGTGATGTCGTCCGACACCTTCTGGGTCTCGGCCAGGGTGGTACCCGGCGGCAGCTCCACCGAGAGCAGCGCGCGGGAGATGTCGTTGGTGGGCAGGAAGCCGGACGGCAGCAGCGTGGACAGGAAAATGGTGCCGATGAAAATGGCGATGCCCATGCCGATGGTGGCGAAGCGGTGCCGCACCGACCACGACAGCAGGCGCACATAGCCCCGCATCACCGGTCCGTCGCCGGCTTCCCGGTGGCCTGTATCGCGCAGGAAATAGGCCGCCACCAGCGGGGTGATGAGCCGCGCCACCGCCAGCGAGAACAGTACCGCGATGGCCACCGTCAGGCCGAACTGCTTGAAATACTGCCCGGCGATGCCGCCCATGAAGGACACCGGCGCGAACACGGCGGCGATGGTGAGGGTGGTGGCCACCACCGCGAGGCCGATTTCGTCCGCCGCCTCGATGGCCGCGCGATAGGGCGACTTGCCCATGCGCATGTGGCGCACGATGTTCTCGATTTCCACGATGGCGTCGTCCACCAGGATGCCGGTGACCAGCGTGATGGCGAGGAGCGACACCGCGTTCAGCGAGAAGCCCAGCATGTCCATGACCCAGAAGGTGGGCAGGATGGACAGGGGGATGGCAAGCGCCGTGATCAGCGTGGCCCGCACGTCGCGCAGGAACAGGAACACCACAATCACCGCGAGGATGGCACCCTCGATCAGCGTGTGCATGGCCGACTGGTAGTCCGACTTGGTGAAACGGACCGTGGTGTCGATCTCGGTGATGGTGATGCCGGGATGGGCGCTTTTCAGCTTCTCGAGGTCCTCTGTCACCCGATCGTAGACGGTGACGTCGGAGAAGCCCTTGGCGCGGTAGACGCCGAAGGCCACCACGCTCTTGCCGTCGAGGCGGGCGAACACGCGCTGCTCGGCGGCGCCGTCGATCACCTGGCCGAGGTCACCCAGGCGCACGAAGCGCCCGTTCGACAGCACGATGCGGGTGTCGGCGAGGCCTTCCATGGTGGTGGCACCGGCGAGTGTGCGGATGGACTGCTCCTGCGTGCCCACCTCGCCGCGTCCGCCGGAGACGTCGAGATTGGTGGCGCGCAATTGGCGGCTCACCTCGGCGGCGGTGATGCCCAGCGCCATCAGCCGGTCGGGGTCGAGGGCGATGCGGATCTCCCGGTCCACGCCGCCCTGCCGCTTCACCTGCGCCACCCCGCGCACGCCCTGGAGCGCGCGGGCGATGGTGTCGTCCACGAACCAGGAGAGTTCCTCCGTGGTCATGTCGGGGGACGACACCGCATAGGTGACAATGGGCAGGCCCTCGATGTCCACCCGCTGCACCTGCGGCTCGTCGATGGAGCGCGGCAGGTCCTGGCGGATCTTGGTGACGGCGTCGCGGGTGTCGTTCACCGCGCGGTCCACCAGCGTCTCCAGGTGGAACTCCACCGTGGTCACGCTCGTGCCCTCAGAGATGGAGGAGGTGATGTGCTTGACCCCGGAGACGCCGGCGATGGCGTTCTCCACCTTCTTGGTCACCTGCGTCTCGAGCTCGCTCGGCGCCGCGCCCGACTGGGTGATCGAGACCATGACGATGGGCACGTCGATGTTCGGCATCTGCGTCACCGGCAGGCCGCGGAAGTGCACGATGCCCAGCACCACGAGGATGAAGAAGAAGACGAGGGAGGGAACCGGCTTGCGGATCGCCCAGGCGGAGACGTTGAGGGCCATCAGCGCGCCTCGCCCAGGGAGAGCGGCTGGGTGACCGCGGTCACCCGGTCGCCGTCGCGCAGGAAGCTGCCGGCGCGCGCCACCACGGCGTCCTCGGCGGAAAGCCCGCTCGCCACCAGGATGCGCCCGCTCTTCTTCAGGCCGGGCACGATGCGGCGCACGCCGACGATGCCGTCGGTGACGGTCAGGACATAGGCCCCGTCGGCATCGAACATGACGGCCGACTGGGGCACGCTCAGCCCCTTCACCTCGCCCAGCGTGATGACGGAGCGGCCGTATGCGCCGGATTTCAGGCGCGGATCGTCGGGCAAAGCGATCTTCACCGTGCCGAGGCGGGAGGCGCGGTCCACCTCGGCGGAGACGAGGCGCACCTTGCCGTCGAGGGGCGTCTCGAAGCCGGCGGGCTGCACCTGCGCGACAAGGCCGTCCCGCATGCGCGGCATGGCATTCTCCGGCACGTCGGCCTGGAGGTCCATGGCGCCGTCCTCGGCGATGCGGAACAGGGGCGAGGTCCGCGTGGACAAGGCGATGGCGCCGAGCCGGGCCTCGCGCGACAGGATGAGGCCGGCGGCGGGGGCGCGCACGTCGGTGCGCTTCAGCTTCACCTCCAGCTCGTCGCGCTGGGCCTTGACGAAGACGGCTTCCGCCTCGGCGGCGACCAGCGCCTCGCGGGCGGCGGCCACCTGTGCGGTGGCCACCTTCACGGCGCGCTCGCGCTCGTCGAGCTGCTCCTGCGAGGAGGTGCCGGTCTTGCGCAGCTGGCGGGTGCGCTCGACGGCGGACGTGGCCTCGGTCTCCTGCGCCATGGCCTGGTCCAGGGCGGCGCGCTGCTGGGCGATGGCGGCGCGGGCCTTGGCGGCGGAGGCGGTGTTCTGGGCGAGCTGGGTCTCCAGCACCTCGCGGGAGAGGCGGGCCAGCACCTGGCCCTTCGCCACCCGGTCGCCGGCCTCTACCAGGATTTCCACGAGGCGGTAGCCCTCGATCTCGGGGCCCACCTCGATCTCCTCGCGCGGCTTCAGGGTGCCGGTGACGAGGAGGGTGTCGGTCATGGTGTCCGGCTTCGGCTTCACCACGGTCACCGAAAGCGCGGGCGGGGCCTTGGCCGGCTCCGCCGCCAGAGCGCCGCCTGCGCCGACGCCCGGCGCTGCGGCGCAGGCGAGGAGGATGGCGGCCGCCAGCGCGGCACGGGTCACGGGACGGACGGTCGCGGACATGATGAAGAAGGCCTCTTTCCGGATCGGGGCGGGACCGTGGGGGGAGACCACGGCATTAACGTGACGGAAGGCGGAGGCGGCGTCGCCTGCGGGGGGCTGTGGCATTGCGGTCACGCTTCAGCCTCCGCCTGCGCCGGGGTTTGGGGCGCGAGCATGCGCTTGACCAGCTGTGCGAACACCGGCAGGCGCTCCATGAGCCGCCACTGGGGGTGCAACTGATGGTGGAGCAGGATGCCGTCGCCGATGATCTGGAGCATCAGCACCACGGTTTCGAGGTCGAGCGCCGGGTCGATCTCGCCCTGCTCCACGGCATTGGCGAGGGCCGCCGTCAGCTGGGCGCGGCTTTCCTCCTCGTGGGGTTCCACGGCGGCGCGCAGGTCCGCGTTGCGGATGGCCTCGGCCATAACCTCGGGGCCGAGCCGGGCCGAGGCGAGGCCCCCTTCCTCCATCATCGCGGCCGTGCAGTCGGTCAGCGCGTCCAGCACGGACGGCGCGTTCGAGACGGCGTCGAAGAAGGCCAGCCGCTCCGCGCGCTCCCCTTCCACGATGGCGGCGATGAGGGATTCCTTTGAGGGGAAATAGCGATAGAGCGCGCCCGGGCTCATGCCCGCCGCGGCGCAGATCTTCTGCATGGAGGCGCCGTGGAAGCCGTCGCGGGAGAAGCAGGCGAGAGCGGCGTCAAGGATGCGCTGGCGCTGGCCGGTGCGATGGTCCGCCTTGGCGGCGGGGGCGGGCTTGGTTGGTGCGCTGGTCGAGGTCATGGTCGGCGGTTCCGCCCGGCGCGAGGCTGCGGGCTTGCGAGAGCGAATGTTCGTTCGCACTATCACGCTGCGGCGCGGCCGGCAAGAGTGAACGTTCGTTCGCGCCTGTGCAAAGGTCGCCACGGGCGTCCGCAGTGGGGCTGCTACGGGCGACGAGCCGGGCGAAGGCCATCCCGTGAAGGGGGACGGGGCCGACTTCGGCCGGCGGGCCTTGAGCCGCCGCGGCCGGCATCCTACTTGTCGCTTGGTTCAAACCGGGACGGTGCCATGCTCGCTTCTGCCTTGGAGGCCTTTCGCCAGAGCTTCTCGCCGCTGCTGCGCGGCCTGCTGCTGAAATCCATGGCGCTGGCCGCGCTGCTCCTGGTGGGCCTTGCCATCGGCCTCGAGGCGGTGCTGACCCATTTCGTGCACGTGCCGTCCTATCCCTGGGTGGAGACCACCCTTGCCATCATCGCCGGCTTCGGCCTCGTCTTCGGCATCATCTATCTGATGCCGGCGGTGTCCTCGCTGGTGGCGGGCCTGTTCCTCGACGACGTGGCCGAGCGGGTGGAACAGGCGAGCTATCCCGCAGATCCACCGGGCCGGCCCCAGCCGGTGCTGCGCTCGCTATTGTATTCGCTGCGCTTCTTCGGCGTGGTGCTGGCGGTGAACCTCGCGGCCCTGCTGCTGCTGCTGGTGCCGGGGGTGAACATCGTCATCTTCTACGTGGCTAACGCCTATCTCATCAGCCGGGAATATTTCGAGCTCGCGGCCATGCGCTATCGCACCCCGGAGGAGGCGCGGCGGCTGCGGCAGGCCCATGCGGTGCAGGTGTTCGTGGCCGGGCTCCTGATCGCGCCGATCCTGTTCGTGCCGATCCTCAACCTCATCCTGCCGGTGTTCGGCACCGCCTTCATGGTGCACTTCCACCGCCGCATCGCTCCGCTGCCGGTGCTGCGCGACCGCGACGGCGCGCTGGTGATCGAGGGGCGGGCGCTGTAGATTTTCTCGTGACGCGTTTTCTTCACGCGAACCGGTGTCCACTTCGCTCGAAAACGCTTTAAAGCCCCGCCGCCTTCAGCGCGTCGGACTGGCGCGCGGCCACCTGGTCGGCCGAGAAATCGCCCATGGCGGCCTCGAACAGGCGGTGGAAATTCAGTTCCGCCTTCAGGTGCAGGAACACGGCGCCGAGGCCCACCGCGGCGCGATCCATGAACACGAACTCGCGCGGCACCGTCACCGGCCCCAGCTCCTTCAGGGCCTTGTGCACGGTAAAGGCTTCCCGGCGCCCATACTGTCCCGGCGCCACCCCGTCGGCGATGGTGCGCACCCGGTCGTCCATGAGCGGGCCGTAGATGAAGCGCGCCCAGATGTTCAGCACGTCGATCAGCGCGCGCGTCAGCCCCTTGAAGCCCCAGGTCTCGTAGGCGTGCACCACGCGGGCGTCGTCGCCGGCGATCAGGCCGCGATAAAGGTCCACCACCCCGGCCACGAAGCGCGGCGGGAAGATGCGCACGCAGCCATAATCCAGCAGGTTGATGCCGGCCGGCCGGCCGCCTTCCGAGAACACGGTGTAATTGCCCAGGTGCGGGTCGCCGTGGATCACGCCGAACCGGCTGAAGGGTAGCCACCAGGCGGCGAACATGGCCTCGGCGAGGGCGTTGCGCTCCTCCAGCGGATGGTCGGTGAAGCCGAGGATCTTCTCCCCCTCCAGCCATTGGAGGGTGAGCAGGCGCCCGGTGGAGAGGTCGTCGCGCACGCGGGGCACGCGCACCCGGCTCTCGTCCGCGAGCATGATGGCGTAGAGGGCGGCGTGGCGGGCCTCGCGGTGATAGTCCAGCTCCTCGCGCACCCGCTCGCCGATCTCGGTGGCGATCTCCCGGGTGTCGATGGCCCCGTCCATGCGGCGCTGGATGGAGAACAGGATGTCGAGCTGGGAGAGGTCCGCCTCCACCGCCGCCTGCATGTCCGGATACTGGAGCTTGCAGGCCACCTCCTCGCCATCGAGGGTCACCGCCTTGTGCACCTGCCCGAGGGAGGCGGCGGCGGCGGGCTGGTGCGAGAAGGAGGCGAAGCGGGTTTCCCAGTCGCGTCCCAGCTCCGCCATCATGCGCCGCCGCACGAACGACCAGCCCATGGGCGGGGCGTCGCTCTGCAATTTCTGAAGCTCGGCGGCATATTCGGGGGGTAGGGCGTCGGGAATGGTGGCCATGAGCTGCGCCACCTTCATCAGCGGACCTTTCAGGGAGCCCAGCGCTGCGGTGAGGGCGGCGGCGTTGGCGCTGTCGCGGTCGAGGCCCATGAGGCGGGTGCCGGCGATGCGCGCCGCGACGCCGCCCACATTGGCGCCCACGCGGGCATAGCGCGCGGCGCGGGCGGAAAAGCGGTTGCGTTCGTCGTCGGCGATCTTGTCGGACATGAGCCCCGGCTCGCTGGTACCGGCGGGTTCTACGCTCAGGCGGCCCTGCCGGATGGATGGGTGAGAGCGAGCAGGATGAGGAGCAATAGCGGCGTCAGCACGTCGGTGTAGAGGATGGGTCCGGCATTGCCTGCGGCATAGTTGCCGGTCCGGGCGATCTCGATCAGGTGGGTGAGTGCCGCCCCGCCGAGGAAGCCCGCCGTCACCACCGCCACCGCAAGGCGGAACCCCCAGCTGGGATAGAAGGCGCCGATGAGGCCGGCGAGGCCGATGCCGAGATTGGCGGCGCCCACCTCGGTCTGGAACGGGCTCGTGGCCCAGCCGATGCCCGCCGCCGAGCGTGTCGGGAACACGATGTGCCCGAGTGCGGCCCACAGGCCCATGAGCCCCACGGGCAACAGGCAGATGTAGCGCAGCAGCAGGTCCGCCACGAGGCGCGGTCCGCGCGGCGGCGCGGCGCGGGAGAAGGAGAGGGCGGTCAGCAGCGCCACCGCCACGTAGGAGAGGATCGGAACCCAGAACACCATGGTCATCCCCCGTGCCCGCGGTGGTCCCGGTGTCGTGCCGGATATGGCGCCGGCTCAGCCGTGCATCAGGGCGGAGACGTGGGCGGCGGCCGAGGAGGCGAGGCCCTCCAGATCGTAGCCGCCTTCCAGCACCGAGACGACGCGGCTTGCGCACTTCTCGTCGGCGATCTCCATCAGCCGGCGGGTGACCCAGCCGAAGTCGGTGTCCACGAGGCGCAGCGAGGCGAGGGGATCGCGGATATGGGCGTCGAAGCCGGCGGAGATGAGGATCAGGTCCGGCGAGAACGACTTGATGCGCGGCAGGATGCGCGTCTCCATGGCCTCCTTGAACACCGCCCCGTCGTCGCCCGAGCGCAGCGGGGCGTTGACGATGGTGTTCACCGCCCCGGTCTCGCTCACGGCGCCGGTGCCCGGATAGAGCGGCATCTCATGGGTGGAGCAGTAGAGCACGCTGTCGTCGGCCCAGAAGATGTCCTGGGTGCCGTTGCCGTGGTGCACGTCGAAATCCACGACGGCGACGCGGCTGAGGCCGTATTTCGCCTGGGCGTGGCGGGCGGCGATGGCCACCTGGTTGAGCAGGCAGAAGCCCATGGGCTTGCGGGTCTCGCAATGGTGGCCCGGCGGGCGCATGGCGACGAAAGCGTTCGTCACCTTGCCTTCCAGCACCTCGTCCACCGCATAGCAGGCGCCGCCCACGGCGCGCAGGGCAGCTTCCCAGCTGCCGGGGGAAAGCACCGTGTCCGAATCGATGCGCACCAGCCCCTCCTGCGGCGACGCCTCGCCCATGGCATCGACGAAATCGCCGGGATGGACGCGGATGATGTCGTCACGCTCCCCGAGGGGGGCGAGGTCGCGGATCAGGTGGGAGAATTTTTCCTGCTCGAAGATGCGGTCGAGGGCCCGCAGCCGGTCCGCCCGCTCCGGATGACCGGGCGGCGTCAGATGGTTCAGGCCGGCAGGATGGGTAACGAGCAGCGTGGACATGACCCTTGGCGTCTCCCTGAGCCGTGCATCCTGGCAGATGCTGGTTTGCCGGCATTTTCGCCTGTTGTTCTTGACATACCATATTCCAGCGCGGCCGACAGGATGTTGCGCCGGATCAAGACTCACAGCCGACGAAAGATGGAGGCGACGCGCCTCAGCCTTCCGCCCGCTGCGGCCGGGCCATGAGCGCCTCGATGGCGCCGTCTATGGAGAGGCGGCCCTGCAGCACTTCGTCCACCGCCGCGCTCACCGGCACGTCCACGCCCTTGGCGCGCGCCATCTCCACCAGCACCGAGGCGGTGAAGGCGCCTTCCGCCAGCCTGTCGCCGGTGGCCTCGCCCGCCCCCAGCGCCCGGCCGAAGGCGAAGTTGCGCGATTGCGGGCCGGAGGTGGTGAGGATGAGGTCGCCGAGGCCGGACAGGCCGGTGATGGTTTCCGCCTTCGCCCCGTAGGCGCGGCCGAAGCGCATCAGCTCGGCGAACCCCCGCGCCACCAGCGCCGCCGCAGCGCTCGCCCCGAGCCTTCGCCCGGCGACGATGCCAGCGGCGATGGCCAGCACGTTCTTGGTGGCCCCGCCGATCTCCGCCCCGCGCACGTCGGTGGAATGGTAGAGCCGCAGCGTGGAGGAGCCGAGCGCCGCGGCGAGGTCCGCCGCCAGCTGCTCGTCATGGGCGGCGAGGGTGACGGCGGTGGGCAGGCCCGCCGCCACGTCGGTGGCGAAGCTGGGGCCGGAGAGCACGGCCGGGCGGGCGCCGGGCATGGCCTCGGCGATCACCTCGCTCATGAAGGCGCGGGTGCCACGCTCGATGCCCTTGGCGCAGGAGATCACCGGCAGCCCGTCGCGGGCGAGCGGGGCGAGCCGCGCCAGCGCCGCGCGGCAGGCCTGGGCCGGCACCACCAGCAGCAGGGCGTCGGTGGCGGCGACGGCGGCAAGGTCGCAGGTTGGGGTGACGGCGGGATCGAGGGCGATGCCGGGCAGGTCCGGCCGGTTCTCGCGCAGGTGCGCCATCTGCGCCATGGCGGCGGCATCGCGGCCCCAGAGTACCACCTCGTGGCCCATCTGGCGGCCGGCGCGGGCGGCGGCATTGGCGAGCGCCGTGCCCCACGCGCCCGCCCCCATGACGCCGATGCGTCCGTAAGCAGCAGCCATGGCGCGTCAGGCCCGGGCGTGGGCGGCAGCGGCGGCGTGGGGGTCCAGCGGCCAGCGGGCGCGGGGGCTGATGTCCAGCCGGTCGCGCATGCCCCGCGACAGCCGCTCGGCCCCGGCCCAGGCGATCATGGCGCCGTTGTCGGTGCACAGGGCGGGCGTCGGCAGGGCGAAGCGGGTGTTGAGTTCCGCCGCCACCTTGACCAGGGTCTCGCGGATCATGGCGTTGGCGGCGACCCCGCCCGCCGCCACCAAAGCGGTGGGGCCGCGCCCCAGCCGGTCGCGGAAGGCGCGGGCGCCGGCGCGCACCCGGTCGGCGATCACGTCCACCACCGCCGCCTGGAAGCTGGCGCACAGGTCCGCCACGTCGTCGTCGGAGAGCGGGGCGAGGCGGTCCGCCTCCAGCCGCACGGCGGTCTTGAGGCCCGAGAGGGAGAAGTCCGGCTCGCGCCGGCCCAGCATGGGGCGGGGGAAGGCGAAGCGGCCGGCATAGCCGAGCTTGGCCTGCGCCTCCACCTGCGGCCCGCCGGGATAGGGCAGGCTCAGCATCTTCGCCACCTTGTCGAAGGCTTCGCCCACGGCGTCGTCCAAGGTGGTGCCGAGGCGGGTGTAGCGGCCCACGTCCTCCACCGCGAGGAGCTGGGTGTGCCCGCCGGAGACGAGGAGAAGCAGATAGGGGAAGGCGACGCCGTCGGTGAGGCGGGCGGTCAGCGCGTGGGCTTCCAGGTGGTTCACCGCCACCAGCGGCTTCTTGGCCGCCAGCGCGATGGCCTTGGCGGTGGTGAGCCCCACGATGACCCCGCCGATGAGCCCCGGCCCGGCCGCCGCGGCGATGCCGGACAGCTCGGAATAGTCGGCATTGGCCTGGCGCATGGCCTCGGCGATCACGTGGTCGAGGATCTCCACATGGGCGCGGGCCGCGATCTCCGGCACCACGCCGCCATAGGGCGAATGGATCTCCACCTGCGAGCGGATCACGTTGGAGCGGATGTCCGACGCCCCCGAGGGCGAACGCGCCACCACGGCCGCCGATGTCTCGTCGCACGTGGTCTCGATGCCGAGCACCAGAAGATCGGCCACGCCCTCATCCTCCCCGAATAGCGTCCCGTTGCGGTAATTTGATATGGCACCGCTGCGCCCGAACGCCGCTCTATCCCATTTCGATTCCGTCACGCATTGTACGCCGCCATGAGTGAGAATACGAAATCCGTTTACCATTCCGTCCACCCCCGTTTGCGCATCGGCACCCGTGGCAGCCCGCTGGCCCTGTGGCAGGCCCATGCGGTGCAGGCGGCGCTCGCGGCGGCGCTCAGGGTGGAGAAGGAGGCTATCGCCGTGGAGGTCATCAAGACCTCCGGCGACCGGATCCAGGACCGTGCGCTCTCCGAGGCGGGCGGCAAGGGCCTCTTCACCAAGGAGATCGAGGAGGCGCTGCTGGATGGCCGCGTGGACCTCGCCGTGCATTCGGCCAAGGACGTGGCGACGGTTCTGCCCGACGGCCTGCACCTCGCCGGCTACCTGCCGCGCGCCGATGTGCGCGACGCCCTGATCCTGAAGACCGGCGCGGCGCTGGCCGACCTGCCGACGGGCGCCAGGGTCGGCACCGCCTCGCTGCGGCGCGAGGCGCAGCTGCGCCGCATCCGTCCCGATCTCAAGGTGGAACTGCTGCGCGGCAACGTCCACACCCGCCTCGCCAAGGTGCGGGAGGGGGATTTCGACGCCACCCTGCTGGCGCTGGCCGGCCTCACCCGCCTCGGCATGGGCGAGGCCGCGAGCTGCATCCTGCCGACCGATGATTTCCTGCCCGCCGTGGGGCAGGGGGCAGTGGCCATCGAATGCCGGATCGCCGATCCCGATACCAATGCCGCCATCGCCGCCATCGCCTGCCGCGACACCGGCATCGCGCTGGAGGCGGAGCGGGCGTTTCTCGCGGCGCTGGACGGGTCCTGCCGCACCCCCATCGCCGGGCTCGCCACCGTGGAGGGGGACAGCGTGCGCCTGCGCGGCCTCGTCCTGTCGCCGGACGGCACCGACGCCGCCGAGATCGCGGAACGGGCGCCCATCGCCGATGCGGCCCGCCTCGGCGCCGCCTGCGGCGCAACCCTGCGCACCAGCGCGCCGGCCCGGGCGCTGGGGCTTTAGGCGGGGGTGGGC
>NZ_JAIVFN010000088.1 GCF_030015065.1 Xanthobacter autotrophicus
ATATGAGACAGGCCCGGAAGGTGACGCCCGCGCCCGCCGCCCCGCGCCGGACCGTGGCGCGCACGAGGGCGCCGTGGGTCACGTCCGGATCGTCGCCCGCATCCTTGACGATGCCCGCCATGGCGCTGTCGGTCCGGAGGTCCTGAACGGCGAGGGCGAAAGCCGGGCGCGCGCCGTTGGGCAGCTCCACCTCCACCGGATCGGGAAAGGCGCCGGTGACGAGCGCGGCGAAGGCGGCCTTGGCCGCGCCGGCGGCGCAGGTGCCGGTGGTCCAGCCGCGCTTCAGCGGCCGGTCGGTGGGGGCGCCTTCGGGACGGTCGCTCGGCACGTCGCTCATGACCGCCTTGATAGAGAGGCGGGGCCAAGCGTGGAAGGGGGGCAAGGCGTGGAAGGGGGGCAAGGCCGGTGAGCGTTCTCCTGCCCCCGCGCGGCCTCCTCGTCGCCGCACCGCGCTCCGGCTCGGGCAAGACCACCATCACCCTCGCCCTGCTCGCGGCATTGGCGCGGCGGGGCGTCGCGGTGCGGGCGGCGAAATCGGGACCGGATTATATCGACCCCGCCTTCCATGCCGCCGCCACCGGCCGGCCGGGGCTCAACCTCGACAGCTGGGCCATGCCGCCGGCCCTGATCGACCACCTCGCCCGGTCGGCGGCGGACGGCGCCGAACTCCTGATCGCGGAGGGCGCCATGGGCCTGTTCGACGGGGTCGCGACCGAGCCGGGCCGCACCGGGGCGGGGGCCGACATCGCCACCCGCCTCGGCCTGCCGGTGCTGCTGGTGCTGGACGTGTCGGGGCAATCCCAGACAGCGGCGGCGGTGCTGCGCGGCTTCCTCACCCACGATCCGCGCGTGCGCATCGCCGGCGTGGTGCTGAACAAGCTCGGCAGCGAGCGGCATACACGCATGATCCGCGAGGCCATCGCCCCGCTGGGCGTGCCCATCCTCGGCACCGTGCCGCGCGAGGCGGCCATCGTGCTGCCGGAACGCCATCTCGGCCTCGTCCAGGCCGGCGAAACCGGCGACCTCGCCGCGCGCCTCGCCGCCCTGGCCGCTCTCGCCGAGCGGCATCTCGACCTCGACGGCATCCACGCCGCCGCCGGTCCGCTGGGCCTTGCGGCGGGGGATGCGGGCTCCCTTGTTCCCCCGCCCGGCCAGAGGATCGCGCTGGCGCAGGATGCGGCCTTCAGCTTCATGTATGCCCACATGCTGGCGGGCTGGCGTGCCGCGGGGGCGGAAATCCTGCCCTTCTCACCCCTTGCCGACGAAGCCCCGGACCCGTCCTGCGACGTGTGCTGGCTGCCCGGCGGCTATCCGGAGCTTCATGCCGGCCGGCTGGCGACGGCGGGCGGGTTTCTCGCCGGCACGCGTCGCTTCGCGCAGGCAAAGCCGGTGCATGGGGAGTGCGGTGGCTACATGGCCCTCGGTCAGGCGCTCACCGATGCGGACGGGACGACCCATCCCATGCTCGGCCTGCTGGCGCTCGAGACCAGCTTTGCCCGGCGCAGGATGAATCTCGGCTATCGCGCCGCGCGGCTCATCACCCCCTCACCCCTCGGAGCGACGGGAGAGATGGTGCGCGGCCACGAATTCCATTACGCAACCGTGACCGCCCGTGGCGCGGACGATGCCCTCGCCGAATTGTCGGACGCCGAAGGCCATCCGCTCGGTACCGCCGGCAGCCGGCGCAGCACCGTCACGGGCAGCTTCTTTCACGCCATCGCAAGGGGCTGACGCGACCTGATCAGCGCTCACCCCTGCTTGGCAGTGACCGCAAGGATGCGCTTCGCCACCACGAAAGCCGCCGGAATGGCGACAAGCGCGCCGATGGCCGCCGCAATGGGGATGAGACGCATGTCCTGCCCCGCCAGCGACGGCGTGGCCAGGACAAAGACGATGGCCGCGCCGGCAAAGGTAGTGCCGAGAATGAGCCAGACGAGGATGGCGATCTTGAGCATAATAGGGGCTCCCGCGGCAGACGCCCCTTGATACGCCCTTACGCTGGGTCCGCTTTTGACACCGATCAACTGTGAATGAGGCCGTCGCGTCGCATGCATTCACTGCATGACCGGAACCGGCGCTTGCGGGTTATAGTCTCAAGCGCAGACGCGCCGCCGGGCACCGGAAGGACGCGCCGCCGATCCCCGGGAGGGACGCCATGCAGTGTCAGTTCAAGGAAGACGACTTCCGCGCCGCCGTGCTCGACATCGTCAGTCACAAGGACGGGCAGGCCATCATCATCCAGGTGGTGGGCGGCACCACCATCACCGGCTTCGCGCCCATGAGCCTGGGTCGCGACTATCTCAGGTGCCAGGTCGCCGCCGGGACGGGGCAGAAGGAACAGGTCGTTCCCTTCCACTCCATCACCTGCGTGCGCTGAGGCGTCGCCGCCGCCACGCTGGTGGTGCCGTCCTATATCGTATATCTAACGCGGGCGTTCGATCGTCCCGGCCCTATCGCCACGGCCCATCTTGCCCCTCAGGAGCCTCCCCATGGCAGCACCCCAGCCCGTAACCCGTTCCGGAACCGCGCATTTCACGCTGCTGCGCGACAAGATGCTGATCGGCGGCGCCTGGGTGGATGCGGATTCGGGCGCGACCATCCCCGTCAACAATCCCGCCACCGGCGAGACCATCGGCACCATCCCGAAGGCCGGTGCCGCCGAGACCCGCCGCGCCATCGCGGCCGCCTCGGACGCCTTCACGACCTGGCGCGCCACCACCGCCGCCGAGCGCGCGGCGAAGCTGCACAGGCTGGCCGACCTCATCACCCAGAATGCGGACGAGCTCGCCGCCATCCTCACCACCGAACAGGGCAAGCCGCTGGCCGAGGCCAAGGGCGAGATTGGCGCCTCCGCCGGCTATGTGCGCTGGTTCGCGGAAGAGGCCCGACGCCTCTATGGCGACGTGATCCCCTCCCCGTGGGGCAACCGCCGCATCCTCGTCACCAAGGAGCCGGTGGGCGTGGTGGCCGCGGTGACGCCGTGGAACTTCCCCTCCTCCATGCTGTCGCGCAAGATCGGCGCGGCGCTGGCGGCGGGCTGCACCGTGGTGGCCAAGCCCTCCGAGCTGACCCCCTATTCCGGCCTTGCCTGGGGCGTGCTGGCCGAGATGGCCGGCATCCCGGCCGGCGTGGTCAACATCGTGGTGGGCGAGGCCCCCGCCATCGGCGGCGAGATGACCTCCAACCCGCTGGTAAAGAAGGTGACCTTCACCGGCTCCACCCCCGTGGGCAAGCTGCTCATGAAGCAGTCCGCCGACACCATGAAGAAGATCTCCATGGAGCTGGGCGGCAACGCGCCGTTCCTGGTGTTCGACGATGCCGACCTCGACCTCGCAGTGGAGCAGGCCATCGCCTCCAAGTACCGCAACGTGGGCCAGACCTGCGTGTGCGCCAACCGCTTCTATGTGCAGGCCGGCATCTATGACGCCTTCGCGGCCAGGTTCGCCGAGGCCTCCAAGAAGCTGAAGGTGGGCAACGGCCTCGACGAGGGCGTGGTCGCCGGCCCGCTCATCGACGACCGCGCGCTGGCCAAGGTGGAGCGCCTGCTGAAGGACGCCCTCGACAAGGGCGCCACCGTGCTCACCGGCGGCAAGCAGCCGGCCCTCGGCGGCACCTTCTTCGAGCCCACCGTGCTCGCCGGCGCGACGCAGGACATGGCCTTCGCCCGCGACGAGATCTTCGGGCCGCTGGCTCCGCTGTTCAAGTTCGAGACCGAGGAGCAGGCCGTCGCCTACGCCAACGACACGGAATACGGCCTCGCCTGCTACTTCTTCACCAAGGACCTCGGCCGCGCCTTCCGGGTGGCGGAGAAGCTGGAATACGGGCAGGTGGGCATCAATGCCGGCGTGATCACCACCGAGGTCGCCCCCTTCGGCGGCGTGAAGGAGAGCGGCATGGGCCGCGAGGGCTCCAAGTACGGCTGCGACGACTATCTGAACATCAAGTACATGTGCGTCGGCGGGCTGTAAGCCCGCGCCGATCGGATTGCATCGCAATCTGATCGGATAATACCAACGGGCGACGAGATTGACTCGTCGCCCGTTGGTATAAGCCCGCGCGGCGCCTGAGCGAGACCCTCTCGGCGCCGGTCAGAGACCGGGGCCGTTGGTATAACGCGGTCTCTTTCCTTGAGTTCAGAGCGCGATCCCTCGGGCGGTTCGCCGCCTGGGGGCGCCACGCGTCAGGCTTACGGCGCGAAGCGCAACGCGATGCCGATGCGGTTCCAGGCATTGATGGAGGCGATGGTCACCGTCAGGAAGATCGCCTCGTCCTCGGAAAATTCCGCACGCAGCGCCGCCCATGCGGCGTCGGAGGCAGCTTCGGCCTCAAGCTGGGTCAGATCTTCCGCATAGGCCAGAGCCGCCCGCTCCCGCGCCGAGAACGCCGGCGCATCCCGCCAGGCCGCGAGCAAGTCCAGCTTGTCCTGCGGCACGCCGGCTTTGCGCGCCACGCCCAGATGGAATTTCAGGCAGAAGGCGCAGCCGTTGATCTGGGAGGCGCGCAGCTTCACCAGCTCCGTCAGCCCCTTGTCGAGGCCGGAGGCGTCCACCGCCTTGGTGAGGGCGGACAGCCCCGCATAGACATCCGGGGCGCGCTCGGTAAAGGCCTTGTAAGTGGGGCGGGACAGGGGATCGGCCATGAACGGATCCTTTCGGGGCGATGGGTCGGCTCCGCCTCAGCTTTTCAGCCGGTAGCCGGTGCGGAACATCCAGCGCACGATGAAGAGGCAGACGATGAGGAAGGCGAGCGTCATGGCGAAGCTCACCTCCACCCGCACGTCCGAATGGCCGAAGAAGCTCCAGCGGAAGCCGGACACCAGATAGACCACGGGGTTGAACAGGGTCACCGTGCGCCACACGGGGGGCAGCATGTCCAGCGAGTAGAAGGTGCCGCCGAGGAAGGTCAGCGGCGTGATCACCAGCATGGGGATGAGTTGCAGCCGCTCGAACCCGTCCGCCCAGATGCCGATGATGAAGCCGAACAGGGAGAAGGTGACCGCCGTGAGCACCAGGAAGCCCAGCACCCAGAACGGATGACGGATCTCCAGCGGCACGAACAGCGAGGCCGTGGCGAGGATGATGATCCCCAGCACGGTGGATTTCGTCGCCGCCGCCCCCACATAGCCCGCCACGATCTCGAACGGCGACACCGGCGCCGACAACAATTCGTAGATGGTGCCGGTGAAGCGCGGGAAGTAGATGGCAAACGCCGCGTTGCTGATGGACTGGGTGAGCAGGGTCAGCATCATCAGCCCCGGCACGATGAAGGCGCCGTAGGCGACGCCCCCAACTTCAGCCATGCGCGGGCCAATGGCCGAGCCGAACACCACGAAATACAGCGAGGTGGACAGAACCGGCGAAACCACGCTCTGGCCGAGCGTGCGCTTCGTGCGGTTCATCTCGAAGGCATAGATGGCGCGGATGGCTTGCAGGTTCACGGTTCGCGCCTCACCAGGCTCACGAAGATATCTTCGAGGGAGCTCTGCTCCGTGTGGAGGTCCTTGAAGGCGATGCCCTCGGACGACAAGGCGGCGAGCAGGCCGGCGATGGAGAGGCCGTCGTCGTCTCCCTCGCGGTTGGTCGCATAGGTATAGGTGAGGCGGGTGCCGTCCTGCGACAGGATAAGCCCGAAATCCGCCAGGGCCTGCGGCAGGGTGGCCAGAGGCCCGGTCAGCTCGACCGTGAGCTGCTTCTTGCCCAGCTTGCGCATGAGGGTGGCCTTGTCCTCCACCAGGATCAGCTCGCCCTTGGCGATCACCCCCACCCGGTCGGCCATCTCCTCGGCCTCCTCCAGGTAATGGGTGGTGAGGATGATGGTGACGCCCTCGTCCCGCAGTTCGCGCACGAGGCGCCACATGTCGCGGCGCAGCTCCACGTCCACGCCGGCAGAGGGCTCGTCGAGGAACAGCACTTCCGGCTCGTGGGACAGCGCCTTGGCGATGAGGACGCGCCGCTTCATGCCGCCCGAGAGCGTCATGATGCGCGCGTCCTTCTTGTCCCAGAGCGACAGGCTGCGCAGCACCTTCTCGATATGGGCAGGGTTCGCCTTGCGGCCGAACAGGCCGCGCGAAAAGCTGACCGTGGCCCACACGCTCTCGAACGAATCGGTGGTCAGCTCCTGCGGCACCAGGCCGATGCGGGAGCGCGCCGCGCGGTAGTCCGCAACGATGTCATACCCAGCCACCTCCACTTTGCCGGCCGTGGCGTTCACAAGGCCGCAGATGATGGAGATCAGGGTGGTCTTGCCCGCGCCGTTGGGCCCGAGCAGGGCGAAGATCTCGCCGCGCCGGATGTCGAGGCTGACATCCTTCAGGGCGACGTGGCCGGTCGCGTAGGTCTTGCCGAGGCCGGAGACGGTGATGACGCTGGTGGAAGCGTCGATGGTGGCGATCATGGACGAGTCGCGGGTCGCGGGGGCGCTCATGGGGGCGCTTTAGACCACGTCACGGCGGCGGCGGGAAGCCCCGCCGCCTGCCCCTCACGCAGATGCGCGGGTTGCTCAGGCGCCCTGGATGGCGCTGAGGCGCCAGGCGCCGAGCCCGCCACCCGTCGGCCCGCCGATGCGGTCGCGCACGAAGGTCCACACCTCGGTGCTCTCGCCCGGGCTCGCCGCATCGCCGGAGACGATGCGCCCGCTGGCGCGGTCCACCATCACGTCACGGCTGGCATAGCGCATGGCCACGGTGGCGTAGTCGCGGTTGCCCTCGCGCCACGCCTCGGCCACGTCGCCCTGAAGCAGCTTCACGTCCGACACTTCGTTGCGCAGGCCGCGCTCGGCATTATCGCGCAGTTCGTCGGCGAGATAGCCGAACATTTCCGGCGTGGTATGGGCCCGCAGTTCCGCCTGGTCCTCGCGGCTCACCGCGCCCTGGATCAGGCCGAGCAGGCGTTCGAAGCTGTCGAGGTCCGCCGGCGTGATGCCGATCTCGTCCCCGGCGCCGGGCGGACGCCCGCTGCCGGCCGGCGGCATGGGCGCGGCGCGCCAGTCCCCCGGCGCGGTGCGATGAGAGCCCGAAGCGCCTGCGCCGGCCGGCACCGGCTGCCGGGCGCCGCGCATCAGGCGCAGCACCAGCATCACGCCCAGCACGACGAGGCCGACCTGGAGCAGCAGCCCCAACATGCCGGCGAGCCCGCCGAGGCCCTGGCCGAGCAGCAACCCCACAAGGCCGCCGATCAGCAGGCCGCGCATGAGCGAGCCGGCAAATCCATTGCCGAACATGGAGGGCCGCGGCGCCGCAGTCTGCGGGCGGGCGGCGGCGGACGGCGCCTGCTGCGGCGCGGTCGAGCGCTGCACCGGCGCCACCGTGCCCGGCGCCGTGGGAGTGGCCGCCGGGGTCTGGTAGGTCCGGGTTCCCCGGCTCCCGAAGGAGCCGCCTTGGCGCGCGTCCGCATGGTTCGCGGCGACGAGGGTCAGCGCGCCCGCGACGGCCAGCGCCGCCAGAACCGTCCGCTTGCGAAACATGGACATTCCGATCAGATCCTCTCCGACGCCAGGCAAATGCCGCAACGTCACATGCGCATTCATATAGGAAAGGCGGCGCCGATTGCGAGGGCTTCGACCTGCGTTGGCCGCGACAACGCGCGCTGGTAAGGTCGCCCGCCTGCCGCGCCGTCGTTTCCCGGAGTTCCCATGCCCGCCACCCCCGAGCGTGCCTTTTCCAGAAACGCCTTTGCCGGGCATGCGTTGCGCCTTCTCGCCTGCTGCACCGTGCTGGGAACGCCGGTTGCCGCGCGGGCCGAGCCGGTGGGCGTCACCGTGCGCAACGAGAGCGTGGCGGCCACCTGCGCCGAGACCGACAACGTCACCCTCACCTTCGTCTCCGACAAGGTCAGCCGCTTCCGCATCGTCGCCCGCCACCCGGCCTATGCGGGCCTGCTGCGCGTCGACCGGACCGCGCCGGACTTCGACACCTGCGACTTCTCGGGTGACCCGGTGGTGCCGGCCGCAACTCCAGCCCCTGCCGCCGCGCAGCCTGCCCCCGCCGCGACCGCGCAGCGCATCACCCTCTACGAGACGCCGGACCTGTGGCTCACCGGCTTCATCTTCCCCTCGTTCTGGCGCGCCGCGACCGTGCCGTTCCGCGTGGGAACCGAGGTGACGCAGGGCCTGCACATGGTGCAGCTGTGGGTGCGCGGCGAAAACCAGCAGCCGGAGGAGATCCTGGTGGTCTATCCGCCGGACGGCTACTGGCGCGCGCGGCCGCTCTCGCCGGCGCACCTTGCCAGCACCGCCTACGGCTCGTCCTTCCTGCTGGGCCCGGTGGAGCAGGCCGAACGCCCGCTGGTGCGGCTCAAGGAAATCGGCTTCGCGCCGCAGACGCGCACCTTCACCCTGTCGTTTGCCGACGGCGGCAAGGCCCGGCTGAAGCTCGCCGGGGTGGATCGCGATGCGCTGACCCTGGAAGCGGAATTCGACGGCACGGCGCCGCGCACCTTCGCCGCCCTGCGCTCCATGTATGTGACCGAGGGCAATGCCGATGTCGCCCGCGTCTCCTGGCGGACGCTGGCGAAAACCGGGGCGCCCGCCACCATCGGCGAGGCCCCGGTGCTCAGCTTCACCGATGCCGACAATGTCGCCCGGCTGTGGGCGGGCCGGCTGGTGCCGTCCCGTCACAACACCAGCGCGCCGGACTTCATCTTCGACGGCTTCGCCAGCCGCTGAAAAACGTCAGGCGACGGCGAGCACCGCTTCGGCCTCCAGCACGCCATTGGCGCCGCTGGTGACAGCCTCTTCCAGCCCCCTCGCCTGCGTGGCGAGGTTTTCCGCGAAGAAGCGGGCGAGGGCGATGCGCGCGGCAAGGCGCGGGTCGGTGCCGCCCGCCGCCCGCTCGGCGTAAGCGGCCAGCGCCACCTTGGCGAGATAGGCCCCGCCAGCGGCGCGGGCGAACAGGCGCAGATAGGGCGTCGCCCCGGCCAGCGCCTTGGCCTGGTCGCTCGGCAGCCAGTCCAGCATCCTGCGGGTGGCGCGGGCGAGGGCGTCCACGGTCTCGGCGAGCCGCACCCCCGTATGGCCGAAATCGGGCGCGTTGAGCGCCGCCACCTCGGCAGCGATGTCGCGATAATCGGCAATCACCCCATTCACCACGTCGCCGCCCTCCTGCGGCAGCTTGCGGGTGACGAGGTCGATGGCCTGGATGCCGTTGGTTCCCTCATAGATGGCGAAGATGCGGGCATCGCGCAGGTGCTGGGCGGCGCCCGTTTCCTCCACATAGCCCATGCCGCCGTGCACCTGCACGCCGGTGGAAGCCACCTCGATGCCGATGTCGGTGGAGAAGGCCTTGGCCACCGGGGTCAGCAGGCTCGCCTCGGCCAGCGCAGCGGCGCGGGCGGAGGGGTCGGGCAGGCGGTGAGCGCGGTCGAGGGCGTCGGCGGTCTTCAGGCAGATGGCGCGGGCGGCGTCGGTTTCCGCGCGCATGGTCAGCAGCATGCGCTTGACGTCCGGATGGGCGATGATGGGGGCCGAGCCCTCGAAGCCCGGCGCCTTGCCCTGCCGGCGGTCCCTGGCATAGGCGAAGGCGCGCTGGGTGGCGCGTTCGGCCACCGCCACGCCCTGGATGCCGACTGCGAGGCGGGCGTTGTTCATCATGGTGAACATGCAGGCGAGGCCCTTGTTCTCCTCGCCCACGAGATAGCCGATCGCCCCCTCGCCGCTCTCGCCGAAGGCCATGGTGCAGGTGGGCGAGCCGTGCAGGCCGAGCTTGTGCTCGATGCCGGCGCAGACCACGTCGTTGCGCGCCCCGAGGCTGCCGTCCGCATTCACGAGGAATTTCGGCACCACGAAGAGTGAGATGCCGCGGGTGCCGGCCGGCGCGTCCGGCAGGCGGGCGAGCACGAGATGCACGATGTTCTCGGCGATGTCGTGCTCGCCGTAGGAGATGAAGATCTTGGTGCCGAAGACGCGGTAGGTGCCGTCCGCCTGCTTCACCGCCTTGGCGCGGAGCGCGGCAAGGTCGGAGCCCGCCTGCGGCTCGGTGAGGTTCATGGTGCCGGTCCAGGTGCCGGCCACCATCTTGGTGAGGTAGGTCTGCTGCAGCTCGGGGGATCCGTGGGCGCTAAGGGCCTCGATGGCGCCCATGGTGAGCACGCCGCCGATGCCGAAGGCGGGCGAAGCCGAGTTCCAGAATTCCGTCAGCGCCGAGGTCACCGATGTGGGCAGGTACTGGCCGCCGAACTCTTCCTCGGCCGCCACCGAGCTCCAGCCGGCGCCCGCCCACGCCTCATAGGCGGCGCGCCAGCCCTCCGGGGTGGTCACGGCGCCGTCCTTGAGGGTGCAGCCCTGCGTGTCCGCCACCTTGTCGAGGGGGGCGATGACCGAGGCTGCGAATTTGCCGGCTTCTTCGAGCACCGGATCGACCACGTCGAAGGAGAGGTCCACGAGGCCCTGCTCCATCAGCGTGGGAAGGGCCGTGCAGGTCTTGAGGAAAAAGACGACCTCTTCCACCGGCGCGCGATAGCTCATGTGACCCTCCCAGGTGCGACACGCGCTTGACCGGCCCCGCAGGGCGCGCTCTAAGCACGCGACAGTCGGCTTCCCACATCGCGGCACCGGCCGGCTTCGTCAAGAGGCGCACCCTGGCCCATCGGTCGGACCCGCGCGGATCGAAGGCATCATGGTTTCTCCCGCTCCGCCCCAGACACGCCCGACCCGCCTGCTGCCGGCAGCCGCTCCCGGCGCGGTCGAAGAGGCGGCGCGGCTTCTGGCCGGCGGCGGCCTCGTGGCCTTTCCCACCGAGACGGTGTACGGCCTCGGCGCCGATGCGGCGAACCCCCGGGCCGTGGCGACCCTCTATGCGGCCAAGGGGCGTCCGGCCTTCAATCCGCTCATCGCCCACACCCACGATGCCGCCGGCGCCCGCCGGCTCGGCACCTTCAACCGGGCGGCGGACATTCTCGCGGAGCGCTTCTGGCCGGGGCCGCTGACGCTGGTGGTGCCCTATGCCGGGGGCGACGGCGTCTGCGAGCTGGCGCGGGCGGGGCTCGACACCGTGGCCCTGCGCGTGCCGTCCCATCCGGACGCCGCCGCGCTCATCTGCGCCTTCGGCGGCGCGGTGGTGGCGCCCAGCGCCAACCGCTCGGGCCACGTCTCCCCCACCACCGCCGCCCATGTGATGGACGACCTCTCCGGCCGCATCGACGCGGTGCTGGACGGCGGCCCGACGCCGGTGGGGGTCGAATCCACCATTCTCGATGTCACCGGCGAGACCCCGGTGCTGCTGCGTCCCGGTGGCCTCGCGCGGGAGGAGATCGAGGCCGTCCTCGGCCATGCCATCGCGCGGTCCGGATCGACCGACGACGCCCGCCCGCTGGCGCCCGGCCGCCTCGCCTCCCATTACGCGCCCCGCGCCGTGCTGCGCCTCGACGCGACGCAGGTCGCTCCGGGCGAAGCCTTGCTCACTTTCGCCGGCGCGGCGCCGGACGGCACGCCGGCCGCGGGGACCGTGCTCGACCTCAGCCCCTCAGGCGACCTGACCGAGGCGGCCGCCCGGCTCTACGGGGCGTTGCGGGCCCTCGATGCCTCCGGCGCCACCGCCATCGCCGTGGTGCCGCTGCCCCGCGCCGGCCTCGGCGAAGCCATATACGACCGCCTCGCGCGCGCCGCCGCGCCGCGCCCATTCCAGGACGCTTCCACAAGCGAGATCCCCGCATGACCGAGACGCTCGCCGCCACCGCCATCGAGGGCTTCGCCTTCAGCCATGCGCAGGACACCGACACGCCGGCCCTCGCCGCCCTGTGGGAGCGCGCCGGCCTGACCCGCCCGTGGAACGACCCCCTCGCCGACATCGCCCTGGCCCGGCGCGGACCCCATTCCACCATCCTGGTGGCACGGCGGGGCGGGGCGCTGGCCGGCTCGGTGATGGTGGGCCATGACGGCCATCGCGGCTGGGTCTACTACCTCGCGGTGGAGCCCGACCTGCAGCGCAAGGGCCTCGGCCGCGCGCTGCTCACCGCCGCCGAGGACTGGCTGCGGGCCCGCGCCGTGCCCAAGCTCATGCTGCTGGTGCGCCCGGACAACGAGGCCGTGCGCGGCTTCTATGCCGCAGTGGGCTATCTGGAGGAGCCCCGCGTCGTCTTCTCCCGCCGCCTCGACGGGAAATAAGCGCACGGCGTCGGTGCCTCACGCCACCGCGCTGAACCGGGGACGGATGCGGGCGGCGAAGGCCTCAAGGTCGCCCAGGCGCTTGGCATAGCTCGGCGCCAGCGGCTTCAGCACCAGGGTGCGCGGCGCGAAATCCCGCTCCAGCGCCGCCATCTGCGCCGCCACGTCCGCCTCGGTGCCGATGAGCGAATCCGCGATCATGCGGTCGAGCTCGAACCATGGCGTCCAGTCCGGCCGCATCTGGGCGGTGGTGGCGCGCATGCGCTCGACGAACGGCGCGAGGAAGCCCTTCGCCTCCTCCACCGCCTGCTCGCGACTGTCCGCCAGATGCAGGAAGCGGATGAGCGTGAGGCGCGGGTCCCCATCCGGCACGGTCTCCCGATAGTGGGCGAGGCTGGCGGCGAGCCCTTTAAGCGGAAAGGGGGGCGCCGCCATCAGCCCGTAGCCGCGGCGGGCGGCGAGGGCCACCGTCTCCGGCGTGGCGCTGGCCATATGGATGGGCACGGGCTTCTGCACCGGCCGCGGCACCAGTTCCAGCCCTTCCGCCGCATAAAAGCGGCCCTTGAAGGTGACCGACGCGCCATCAAGCAGCGCCTCGATGAGGTCGAGCGCCTCCAGCATGCGGTCCCGGGCCTCCTCCTGCGCCACGCCGAAATGCTTCATCTGCATGGGGAAGGGACCGCCCTTGGCGACGCCGAACTCGAACCGTCCACCGGAGAGGATATCCACCGTGGCCACGTCCTCGGCCACCGTGATGGGATTGTGCAGCGGCAGCAGCACCGCCGCCGAGCCGAGGCGGATGCGCGTGGTGCGACCCGCGAGATGGGCGAGGATGGGCAGGCAGGACGGGCTTGCCGCCTGCGGATTGAAATGGTGCTCGGCGATCCACGCCTCCTCGAAGCCGAGCGCCTCGACCCGCTCCACCAGCTCGGTCTGCTCCCGGAAGGCGGAGGCGTAATCGAGCTGCGGATTCTCGTAGGTGCAGAACAATCCGATTCGCATGGCAATCCCCGGGAGCGGCAAGGAAGAACGCAGGTGCAAGACAGGCGCCCAAAAGCTATATTACATTGGATATAACTCATCCGCCAAGACACGCCGGACGCCCTTCCCTCCCCGCCGCCCGCGTCCTATGGAAAGGCTCCCCTCCCCGGAGCCTTGCCATGGTTGCCTACGTCTTCGCGCCGCCCGCCGTCCCCACCCTTCCGATCGTGGGCAGCGACGACCATTTCCCGGTCCACCGCATCTATTGCGTGGGCCGCAACTTCGCCGACCATGCGGTGGAGATGGGCCACGACCCCAACAAGGAGCCGCCTTTCTTCTTCCAGAAGAACCCCGACACGCTGGTGCCATCGGGCGCGACCATCGCCTACCCGAAGATGTCGCAGGACGTGCACCACGAGGTGGAGCTGGTGGTGGCGCTGAAGGCCGGCGGCGAGGACATTCCGCCGGAGCGGGCGCTGGACTGCGTGTTCGGCTATGCGGTGGGCCTCGACCTCACCCGCCGCGACCTCCAGGGCGAGGCCAAGAAGCTCGGCCGGCCGTGGGAAGTGGGCAAGGCGTTCGAGCAGGCGGCGCCCTGCTCCGCTTTGGTGCCGGCGGCGACCATCGGCCATCCCGGCGCCGGGCACATCTTCCTGAAGATCAACGGGGCGGTGAAGCAGGACGGCAACCTCAACCAGATGATCTGGAAGGTGCCGGAAATGATCGCCACCCTCTCTACCCTGTTCAGGCTGGCCCCCGGCGACCTCATCTTTGCCGGCACGCCGGCGGGCGTCGGCCCCATCGCCAAGGGCGACGTGCTGGAAGGCGGCGTGGAAGGCGTGGGCGAAATCCGCCTCACGGTGGTCTGAGCCGGGTCGCCGCCGGCCGAGCCGGCAGGTTCATGGCCCGATGACGGCAAGGGCCGACAGGCCCTTGCCGTTGCTTCCTACCACCAGCGGGACGGCCAGCTTCCCCGCCGCGCCAGATTGTGCCATCGAGCGCATGTTCTGTCGCCTCAAGGACTTCAGGCGTATCGCCACCCGATACGACAAGCTGGCGAGGAACGATCTGGCTTCCTTGTGCCTCGCCGCACGCGTCACATGCTGGACACGTTGAGGCTCAACCTCAGACGTCTAGCTCGGGACTCGCCACCAAAGCCTGCAAGGTGCGGTGCAGGGCGGGGATGGCGGGGTTGGTGTTGGCCGGCCGCCAGATGGCGTGAAGCTCGACCGTGGGGGACGTGCCGGCCGCCAGCGGCCGCAGGGCGACGCCCTCGAAGCGCAGGTTGCGCGCGGCGCGGGGGATCAGAGCAAGACCAAGCCCCGCCTTCACCAGCCCCAGGATCGAGTGGACCTGGCTGATGTGCTGGACATAGCGGGGTATGATCCCGGCAGTGGCGAAGAGCGTCGCCAGCAGATCGTAGAAGTAGCGCGCTTCATAGGGCGAGTAGGTGACCATGGGTTGGCGGTCGAGATCGGCGAGTTGAACCTCGGCCGCCCCGGTCAGCACATGGCCCTCGGGCGCCGCCACCAGCAGCGGCTCGCGCACGACGCAAAGCGAGACCACCTCGCGCCGGTTGAAGGTCGGCCGCACCAAGCCGACATCAATGAGGCCGGAGGTGAGCGACTCGAACTGGTCCGTCGACACCATCTCCTTGAGCACAAGGTCGATGCCCGGCGCCGCCGCGCGGAACTGGGTGATGAGGCGCGGCAGGAAATCGTAGCCGGAGGCCGCGGTGAAGCCGAGCGTGATGGAGCCGACATCGCCGCTCGCCGTCCGCCGCGCCGCCAGCGCGGCGCCTTCCGCGAGGCGCAGCAGGCGCCGCGCCTCCGGCAGGAAGCTGTGGCCGGCGCGGGTCAGGCTCACCGAGCGGCTGGTGCGCTCCAGCAGCCTCACATCGAGCGTGTGTTCCAAGAGCTGAATCTGCCGGCTGAGCGGTGGCTGGGTGAGATTGAGGCGCGCCGCCGCCCGGCCGAAATGCAGTTCCTCGGCGACGGCGACAAAGCAGCGGAGATGGCTGAGCTCGAACATTGATCCAAAAGTGGCATTAATCAATGCAGAGAACAACTCATTGCCGCATCGAAAGCGCCCTAGATTGACGGTGGGCGCTACACCGCCTCCCAATGACAAGCAAGGCGCAACGTCGCCATAGCCACCCCCTGGAGGTAACGCCAATGAGCCTTCGCATTCTTAAGGCGGCCGCGGCCGCTCTCGCCCTTTCCGTCCTTGCGCCTGCCCTTGCCCCAAGCCCGGCGGCGGCGCAGAGCTTCGACCGCCCGGTGCGCATCGTCGTGCCCTTCGCCCCCGGCGGCACGTCCGACATCCTCGCACGCCTCATCGCACCCAAGCTCTCCGAGGCCGTGGGCCAGACGGTGGTGGTGGAGAACAAGCCCGGCGCCGCCGGCAATATCGGTGCCGATACGGTCGCCAAGGCCCGGCCCGATGGCCACACGCTGCTGCTGATGGACATCGGCTCGATCGCCATCGCCCCGAGCCTGTTCCCGGATCTCTCCTACAATGTCGAGGCCGACCTCGCGCCGGTCGGCATGGTGATGTTCGGGCCCTATGTGCTGGCGGTGAACCCGTCCGTGCCGGCGAAGACCGTCGCTGAGCTGGTCGCCTATGCCAAGGCCAATCCGGGCAAGCTGGCGGTCGCCAATTCCGGCGTAGGCGCGCTCAACCACATCACCGCCGTGGCGCTCGCCCGCGGTCTCGGCATCGACTGGAAGAACGTGCCCTACAAGGGCGGCGCGGCGGCCTCGCGCGCGGTGGTATCAGGCGAAAGCACCGTCATCATCAACGGCGCGACGGCGACGCTGCCCTTCGTCACCAATGGCCAGCTTGTCGGCATCGCCGTCACCGGCGAGGAGCGGCTCGCCGCGCTGCCGAATGTCGAGACCTTCAAGGAAGCCAAACTCCCGCTCAGCAATGCCGGCACCTGGCAGGGCCTGCTCACCACCGGCAAGACGCCACCCGAGGTTGTCGCCAGGCTCAATGCCGAGCTGAACAAGATCCTCGCCATGCCGGAGATCAAGGAAAAGATCGCCGAACAGGGCGGCTCGGTGCGCCCGGGCTCGCCGGAGGAGGTGAAGACCTGGCTCGCGACAAACATCAGGAGCTGGGGCGACATCGTCCGCGCCGCCGACATCAAGACCAACTGAGCCGGTGCGCGCCATGACCCGCCGCCGCTTCGACTGGCCGGACCTCGCGTTCGGCGCCTTCCTCATCGCGGTGGCGGCGGGCGCCCTCCTCGCCACGCGCGGCCTTGCCGGCGGCATCGCCGCCGATATGGGCCCCGGCTACATGCCGCGCGCCATCGCGCTGATCCTGCTAGCCTTCGGCCTGTTCTTCGCCGGACGCGGCCTGCTGCGCGGCCATGTCGGCATCGAGCGGGTGCAACTGCGCCCGATCCTCGGGGTCGGCGTGGCGGTCGGCGTCTTCGCTCTGCTGATCGAGAGCGCGGGCCTCGCGCTCGCGTCCTTCGCCGCCATCCTCATCGCCGCCGCCGCCAGCCGCGAGAGCCGCTTTTTCGAGGTGATCCTGTTCGGCCTCGCGGTCACGGCGGGCGCGGTGCTGCTGTTCATCAAGGCGCTGGCGCTGCCTGTCTCCATCTGGCCCTGGTGAGCCTGAAACACCATGGAACTCTTCGACAATCTCCTCCTCGGCCTCGCGACCGCTCTGCAGTGGAACAACCTGTTCTACTGCCTGATCGGCGTGGTCATCGGCACCGCCATTGGCGTGCTTCCGGGCATCGGGCCGATCCCGACGGTGGCGCTGCTGCTGCCCTTCACCTTTGGCCTCGCGCCCGCCTCGGCGCTCATCATGCTCGCCGGCATCTTCTACGGAGCGCAGTATGGCGGCTCGACCACGGCGATCCTGGTCAATGTCCCCGGTGAAACCTCGTCCGTCGTCACCTGCCTCGACGGGCATGAGATGGCCAAGCAGGGCCGTGCCGGCCCGGCGCTCGCCATCGCTGCTATCTCCTCCTTCTTCGCGGGCACCGTGGCAACGATCGTCATCGCCGTGCTCAGCCTGCCGCTGGCGGCGCTGGCGCTGAAGTTCACAGCCGTCGAATATTTCAGCCTGCTGGTGCTCGGCCTGTTCGCCGCTGTCATCCTCGCCCATGGCTCGGTGGCGAAGTCGCTCGCCATGGTGTTCCTCGGCCTGCTCATCGGCACGATCGGCATCGACGTGAATTCCGGCGTGGCGCGCATGACCTTCGGCGTGCCGGCGCTGGCGGACGGGCTCGATTTCGTGCCGGTCGCCATGGGCATGTTCGGCCTCGCGGAGATCATCGCCAATCTGGAACGCCCGGCCGTGCGGCAGGTGGTGAGCCAGAAGCTGCGCGACCTCATCCCCTCGCGGGCCGATCTCAAGGCCGCCTTCCCCGCCATGCTGCGCGGCACGTTCATCGGCTCGGCGCTCGGCGTGCTGCCGGGCGGGGGCGCGGCCCTGCCGCCCTTCACCTCCTATGCGCTGGAGAAGAAGCTCGCCAAGGATCCCTCGCGCTTCGGCAAGGGCGCCATCGAGGGCGTCGCCGGGCCGGAGGCAGCCAACAATGCCGGCGCCCAGACCAGCTTCATCCCCCTGCTGACGCTGGGCATTCCCGCCAATGCGCTGATGGCGCTGATGATCGGCGCGCTGATGATGCAGGGCATCCAGCCCGGCCCGCAGGTGATGACCGAGCAGCCCGAGCTCGTCTGGGGCGTTATCGCCTCCATGTGGACGGGCAATCTGATGCTGCTCATCATCAACCTGCCGCTGGTCGGGTTGTGGGTCTCGATGCTGAAGATCCCCTACCGGCTGCTCTTTCCGGCCATCGTGCTGTTCTGCTGCATCGGCACCTACGGCATCTCCAACAGTGCCTTCAATGTCTGGCTGATGCTGGGCTGCGCCGTGGTCGGCTACTTCTTCATCAAGGTCGGCGTCGAGCCGGCGCCGCTGCTGCTCGGCCTCGTGCTCGGCCCGCAGCTGGAGGAGAATTTCCGCCGCGCCATGCAGCTCTCTGACGGCGACCCCTCGGTCTTCGTCACCCGCCCGATCAGCGCGGTGCTGCTCGCCATCGTCGCGCTGATGCTGCTCGCCATGCTCTCGCCGGCGGTGCTGAAGACACGCAAGCAGGCGCTGGCCGAATAGCGGCCCGGCCTTTCCCCCACGCTCCATCACGACAAGGATCCTGACCCGTGGACCTGCCCGTCAACCGCTTCAAACGCGGCCTCAAGGCCGGTGGCCAGCAGATCGGCTTCTGGAACAGCATGGCAAGCCCGACCGCCACCGAGATCCTCGCCGGCTCGGGCTTCGACTGGCTGATCATTGATGGCGAGCACGCACCCAATGACGTGCCCGGCGTGCTCTCGCAGCTTCACGCGCTGATGGAGACCCCGACGCACCCCATCGTGCGCATCCCCGTCAACGATCCCATCGTCTTCAAGCGCTTCCTCGATATCGGCACACTGAGCTTCCTGGTGCCGATGGTCGAGACGGTGGAGCAGGCGCAGGCCGCGGTGGCGGCGACGCGATTCCCGCCCCACGGCATTCGTGGCTTCGCCGGCGCGGCGCGGGCCTCGCGCTTTGGCCGCGTCGCCAACTATCATGCCCGCGCTCATGAAGAGATCTGCATCCTCGTGCAGATCGAGACCAAGCAGGCGATCGACAATATCGAGGCGATCGCCGCCGTGAACGGCATTGACGGCCTCTTTATCGGGCCCGGCGACCTGTCGTCGGACCTCGGCTATCTCGGCGACCAGGGCAATCCCACTATCGTCGAGCTGATCGAGGGCGCGCTGCACCGCATTGTCGCCACCGGCAAGCCGGCCGGCATCCTCACCGGCGACGAGACGCTGGCACGCCGCTACATGGCGGCCGGCAGCACCTTCACGGCGGTGGGCATCGACACCGGGACGCTGGCGCGCAGCACCGAGGCGATCGCCCGCAAGTTCAAGGCCTGAGACGGGCTCCAGCAGACGAGGAAGAAACGATGGCGAAGGTTGGATTTGTCGGTCTCGGCATCATGGGCGTGCCGATGGCCGGCCACCTGATCGATGCGGGCCATGAGCTGTATCTCTACGACATCAAGCCGGTTTCGGCGGAACTGACCGGCAAGGGCGGCGTCGCCTGTGCGACCGGCACGGACGTGGCCAAAAACGCCGACATCATCATCACCATGGTGCCGGACACCCCGCATGTGGCGGCCGCCCTCTTCGGCGAGAACGGCATCGCGGCGGGCCTCACGCCGGGCAAGATCGTGGTCGACATGAGCTCGATCGCGCCGGTCGAGACCAAGGAATTCGCCAAGAAGATCAACGAGCTCGGCTGCGACTATCTCGACGCGCCGGTGTCCGGCGGCGAGGTCGGCGCCAAGGCCGCTTCGCTCACCATCATGGTCGGCGGGCCGGAGCAGGCCTTCGAGACGGTGAAGCCGCTCTTCGAGAAGATGGGCAAGAACATCACCCTGGTCGGCGGCAATGGCGACGGCCAGACCACCAAGGTCGCGAACCAGATCATCGTCGCGCTGAACATCCTCGCCGTCGGCGAGGCGCTGCTCTTCGCCTCGAAGGCGGGCGCGGACCCGGCGAAGGTGCGCCAGGCGCTGATGGGCGGTTTTGCAAACTCGCGCATCCTCGAAGTGCATGGCGAGCGCATGGTGAAGCGCACTTTCAACCCCGGGTTCCGCATCGAACTCCACCAGAAGGACCTGAACCTCGCGCTGAACGGCGCGCGTCAAATGCAGATGTCGCTGCCCTCGACCGCGCTGGCGCAACAGCTTTTCTCGTCGGTCGCCGCCCATGGCGGCGCCGCGCTCGACCACTCGGCCCTCGTCAAGGCGCTCGAGCTGCTGGCGAACCATGAGGTGGCGTGAGCTTCTCGATGGGAGGCAAATATATTGGGCTCATTGGATTTAGAGCGCCTAACAAAACGATTTGTTAACCATATTTGGCGTTGTGTTGGGCATGGCCAAGAAGCTGTTGCCCGACGCCCTCTGGGCGGAGATCGCCCCGTTGTTTCCATGCGCTGCGCCTCGCCCGAA